>NZ_JAVROT010000395.1:0-5870 GCF_032162605.1 Mycobacterium sp.
ACCCCGCGCGAGGAAGCGATCACCCACGGCAGCCAGTCGGTCATCAATGTCGCGCGCAACCTCACCGCGGCCGGATGGTAAGAGCGCTCGGACCACCTCCAGACCCGCTTCCCAAAGCGAAACGAGTGTGGAGGTGGAACCCACCGGCCGCCTCAGCACGCTGGTGGTGGTGCCGCGTCTATCACCTAGGCAAACACGTCCCCGACGGCATCACCTTCCGGCGTTACGGGCCAAAGGCGCGGTTTGACCACCACCTGCCCGCCGACCCTCCGGTCGTGGACAAGACCGGCCGACGAGTGCTCTACGTCGGTGAGGACTTGGCGACCTCGGCATGCGAAGTTTTCGGCGAGGCGGGCGTCGCCGCGATATGCCCCTACTACCGGGTCGCCATCATCGCCCCCACCAACACCCTGACGATGTTCGACCTTGCGGCAAAAGGCGCAGCCCTGGCGATCGACGCGCTCCCCGCCCTCGGCGACGGCAACGAAGCCCGTTCGCTAACACAGCAGTGGGCCCGCGCCATCTACAAAGACCAACCCGCCGGACCCGGAATCACCGGCATTCACTATCGCTCGGGCTACAACAGCGGCGAGTCACTAGCACTGTGGGACTGCGATGCCGACGTCGAAGTCGTGCGCGACGGTGGCGGCCATCCACAAGACATCGCACTCGGCGACCCACGAATTCTTTTGCGGCTGCAGGTTCAGTTGCGCCGACGCCGAATCAACATCACCACAGTGGCTTCCAGCGAATGCAGCGAGTGCAAGAAAGAAGCACTCGCCCCCTGACACCGCCGCCGCGCCTACGACGTACTCGCCGAACAGCACCAGCACACCACCGACGCCGAACGCATACACATCCGGTCAACGCGCGTCACCAACGTTTTGTCGGCGGCTGGTCAGCGATTGACGGCTGCCGCTACCTCAGCCGGCCTCCGGACAAGATCAGATGGTGCTCGTTTCCAAGGCCAGCGATGGTGTTAGGGCGAATCACCGATCAGTGGCGAGCATCTCGGCGATATCGACGAACTTCACACGGGGTCAGCCTATTTCGGCGCCTCACCTGAGTGCCTCGGCATCGGTGGTCTGCCACTGTTTCCACATCAACGGCGCCGCGCCGCGCGGCGCGCCAATGATGTCGAACACCGACGCACCGGTGAGGCTCGCAACACGCTGTCCCGCATCGTTTTTCCCCGGATGGCCGTATGCCGAGAGCCTTCAAGCCCCCATGCACGACCTCTACGTCCCGAGCGACACCACCAGTGGGTTTGAGGACGATGGCGGTGATTGAGGGGTTTGAAATTCGAGGCCAGACCGTTGAATGCGTTTGCGACCTGTGCGCCTCGACGGCACTATTGCGGACTGACTGCGGACCAGCACGCTGGTGGGCAGCGGGCCGACTGCTGCTCGTTTCCGCACCCCACGTCCCGCCCATCTTTCACCGTTTGGGATTTGTCGGCAGCCACTTACAGCCTCAAACCCACCACGACCAGCGCGAGGACACCGAGACCAGCGATAAAGGCGGCCATGATCCCAGCTATCGAGTAGGGCGTGGCTCCGACTTGTGCCTGTAGTGCCTTCATCTCCTGACGATGCTGAATCCAGGCCAACATCAGGCCTATCAGGCCGATCAGGATCATGACCATCCCGACTAGCCACGGGCTAACGACCGTTTCGCGATGCTTGTCCGTCGCCAGGTACTGAAAAAACTTGAAAATCGTAAAACCAAAAGTGATTAGCGATGTACACGTGCGGATCCACGCCATCAGCGTTCGCTCCGAAGCGAGGCGGGTGCGTTGCACCGCGAGGCGGGTGGATGTGTCGAGCGGTGGATCTGCCATTCAGGGAATCCTCTTCGAATCGAAGCCCAAAGGCAGTTGTAAAAGACGATTCCGCCACGAACTCTCCATCGGTGCGCCGGAAGTTGCCCCGCCACGTCCCGTACATCGCGGTTGCGATCAGCTATCAGGGATGCCGGACTGCAGCTTGGCCAGCACCTGGTCGAGGTTGAAACTGGCCGACTTCTGCCGCTGCGGAAACTCGGCGAACGTCTGCAACATCTGCGCGACATAGGCCTGCGCGGGAGTAAACACCCAGACGCGGTCGATCATCCAGTCGAAGTAAGTGTTCGATGTGATGTCAGCCCGCTCATAGGGGTCGGTCCGCAGATTGAACAGCTTCGGTGCACGCAATTCGGTATACGGCTCCAGCCAGATCCGCAGCGTCCCGACGGCCCGCTGCTCCATGAACACGATCTTCCAGTTGTCGTACCGCAGCGCCGTGAGATCGCCGTCGTCAGATACATAGAAGAAATGCTGGCGCGGGCTTTCGTCGGTCGCACCGGTGATGTAGGGCAACTGGTTGTGGCCGTCAAGGTGAACCTTGTAAGTGGTGCCGTTGAGGTCAGCGCCGCCGCGTAATTGGTCGGCGATGTCGGACACCCCGACTGCCGCCAGCAGGGTAACGAACCAGTCATTGTGGCTGACAATGCCGTTCAGCACAGTGCCCGCTGGGATATGGCCCGGCCAGCGCACCATCGCAGGGACGCGGTAAGCGCCCTCCCAGTTCGAGTTCTTCTCGTTGCGGAATGGCGTCATCCCGGCGTCGGGCCAACTGTTCATGTGCGGGCCGTTGTCGGTGGAGTACATGACGATGGTGTTGTCGGCGATGCCAAGTTCATCGAGGGTGGCCAGCAGGTCCCCGACGATGTCGTCGTGATCGAGCATCGTGTCGTGATACTCAGACTGCAGCGCCCGGAGCGGCCGACGCTCTCCGGCTTGGGGTGCGTGCGGAAATGCATATGGGTGGAGTTGAACCACACGAAGAACGGCGTCTCGGCGTCGTGCTTGCGTTTGATGAAATCGACTGCGGCGTCTCGGAACTCCTCGTCGCAGGTCTCCATCCGCTTCTTGGTCAGCGGGCCGGTGTCCTCGATGCGCTGCGTGCCGTCGGGGTTCGCCCAGGTGTGCAGGACACCACGGGGTCCGAACTTCTCCCGGAACGCGGGGTCCTTGGGATAGTCGACGTTCTCGGGCTCTTCTTCGGCGTTGAGGTGATACAGGTTGCCGAAGAACTCGTCGAAGCCGTGGGCCGTGGGCAGGAACGCATCGCGGTCGCCCAGGTGGTTCTTGCCGAACTGCCCGGTGGCGTAGCCCTGCGCCTTCAAGGCCGTGGCGATGGTCGGGTCCTCTGCCTGCAGACCGAGCGGCGCACCCGGCAGGCCCACCTTGGTCAGGCCTGTGCGGTACGGGTTCTGACCGGTGATGAACGCGGCCCGGCCAGCGGTGCAGCTCTGTTCGCCGTAATAGTCGGTGAAACGCGCACCCTCGCTAGCGATCCGGTCGATATTGCGGGTCCGGTACCCCATCACACCGTCGCTGTAGCAGCTCAGGTTGCTCTGTCCGATGTCATCGCCCCAGATGATCAGAATGTTGGGTTTGTCGGTCATCCAATAGCCTTTCGCCGGTGAAGGCCGCGACCGCCGGGCGCGGCCAGGCCCCCACCTTCTGGACGCCCGCACCAGGGACGCTAGACCCCAATCCTGTCGGCAGCGTTGAATTTTGCGAATCCGGTCGGTTGGCCCCTGTAGCGGTTGGCATGACCCCAGAGACTTGGAGCGATGTCCTGTTTACGACCCGTAAACCAGGTGGCCCGCACGAGGCGTGGTGTCCTGAGCCGAGACGCCATCGGGAGACGGTCGCGACGGGTGAGATGAAAGTGTGTCAATGACCGACACCAGCGTCGACCCGAGTTCGTCCTACGAGATTGTTGCGGGGTTTCCGAGCACTGCCGGAGCCGGGCGCGCACATGACGACGCAGCTTTTCAACGAGGGTGGTGGCCTATCGGTTCTGGTATCCGACAGTGTCCGCAGAGGGCATCTTCAACGGCAACCGCGAAATCGGCATCGCCGACAACCAGGCCCCCTTGGGATCGCCGCATGTGGTCCCGGTCAGGTCGGCTTCACCCCCTGAACTCCGACACCCCAGAAGCCCTGGGCCCGGCGAGAGAGCGGGCGCTGGCCGTGCGAGGCGCACACCTTAGGTCGACGGGCGTCGTCCACTAGCCACCTAAGGGTCGGTTAGATCGCTAACGCCCGATAGACGGTAGCGCGGCTTACGTTGAGCGTGGTTGCGATGGTGCTGGCCGACTCGCCGCTGTCGTGCATCCGCCGCGCTAGAGCGACCTTCGCGTCAGTGAGCGCCTAGGGCCGACCGATGGACTGCCCACGTGCCCGACGTGCATCCCGCGCTGCTGTACGACGTCCCCGACCCAACTCCAACTCAAGCTCCGCGAGACTGGCCAGTACACCGGCCACCATGCGACCCGTCGCATTGCTCGTGTCGATCCCCTCGCGCAGCGACCGCAGCACGATCCCTCGCTCCCCAAGCTCGCGGATGGTCGTCATCACCTCAGCAGCGTTGCGGCCCAAGCGGTCGATGCCAATGACGACTATGCCGTCGCCCTCGCGTGCATAGTCCAGCAGCGCAGCGAGTCCCGGGCGCTCTGCTCGCGCTGAGGCACCCGACAGCTTGTCGGTGTACACCCGATCCGCGTCCACGCCAGCAGCAGTGAGCGCCGCACATAGAGGCTGGCTCACCCGTCTTGGTGCCAGCCACGAGTCGCCACAGTCGACGCACACCAGTGCGCTAACCTGTGACCACTTGACCCCCAGGGAGCTCAAATGCGTGAACAGCTGTTCGACTGTGTCGCACAAGTAATGGTCAGGGCGCTTTGCATGTCTCGTCTGTGTCGCCTCATCTAGCGCGTCCGAGCGTGTCTTGGGACATTGATGGGACACCGGGTCACGCCGCGATTCGCCCCTCCCTTGAGGCCGCCTGGGATGTCCGGAGCATCCAGGAATCCCAGGCGGTTCACTGCGATCTATCTCAAATCCGTGTCTTCATGATCGGCTCAACCGGCTCCCTAATGTCCGTCTCCTCATGATGATGACTTGCTCGAACCGGGTAGCGAAGGCCGCGTCGGCTGGTCTTTTAGGCGTGACCAGTCGGCGCGGCTTGGTAGCGCGCTACGCGGCTGCCTTGGTGTAGTCGAGTTCGAAGAGCGCGCGGTTCTCATTGATGAACTCCTCGACGGTCACGAGGGGCTGGCCGATGATGTTGGGGGCAGCGTCACTGACGCCCGCCAGGCGGCCTTCCTGCTGGTCGATGGTCACGGCCTCGAAGTGCTTGAGTTTGGCGGTGTCGTCCGGCAGACCGATCAGCTCCAGGAATGTCGTCACCGTGACCTGCTCGTACGGGAGGTCCTTGCCCAGCACGCGGCTGACCTCAGCGGCCAGCTCTTCGTGGCTGTACTCCACCGGACCGGTCAGCGTGTAGGTCCGACCGCGGTGGCCTTGTGGATTGGTGAAGATCTTGGCGGCCGTCAGGGCTATGTCACTGCCGGCGATCGGCGCGAAGCGACTGTCGGCGTCGTACGGCATGACGTAGCGGCCGTAGCGGATCAGGTCGGAGACGTAGAGGAGCCACTGCATGAAGAACGTGATCCGCAGGTGCGTGGTGGGCACGCCCGACCAGTCGAAGACTTGCTCGGCGAGCCAGTGGTTCTGGGTGGCCTTGCTGCGCGCATCTGGACGCGACTGGATGTGCGACATGTTCACGATCAGCTCGAGGTCCTGCTCCTTGGCGGCCTGGGCGAACATGACCGCGGCCTCCACCAGTCCCTCCCGACCGGGTAGTTGAAGTAGGCGCGGTGCACGCCGTTGAGGGCCGCGCGTACGTCGCGGAAGTTGAGCAGGTCACCGAAGACGACCTCGACGCCCTTGTCGCGGAGCTGCTGAGCGCGCTCATCGTCCTTGCGGACCATGGCACGCACCTGGAAGCCTTCCTTGAGCAGGTAGTCGACCATCGGTC
>NZ_JAVROT010000396.1:0-12983 GCF_032162605.1 Mycobacterium sp.
CATGACGCCGTCGTTACTGCCGATCTCGACGACGAATGCATCCTTACCGCTCGCGCCCGTTTCGATGATTTGCCGAGCGACATCCTCGAAATGCTTCCGGATCATCAAGGAACCGGAAGCACGGTAGGGATAATCTGCGCGATACATCTGATTTGGTGGAACCTCGTTGATCTGCTGCACCATGGTGCACGACCCACAGAGTCCAATGGCAAGCCGGAAGAACGGCACCAGGTCGCCCTCGTCCAGTTTGACGAATGCGTTCGACACGGGCTGGCGTCCGAGGTCGAGAACCTCGCGAACGACACCGCCGCAAATACGGCATCTGTGGTCAGTCAAAGGTCTCCCCTATCTCGCATGTTTGGTGGCTCCAAGTTCGCCAGCGGGGGCTGTCGTCTCACCGGTGAGCCTAAGACACTGGTCCAAGTCGTCGAAGCATTTCGTTGACGACATGTAAATCTTGCCCGGCTGCCGCCAGTGTCAATATCCGTCGCCATGCCGTTGTGTGGATGATCAGTGTTCTTCACCGCTGCGTCGGCCACAGCGAACTCGAGTTCGAAGCGCTGACCACTGGCCGTCAGCGTTCTTTCCGCTGGGCGGCATGTTCGAATAGATCGGCCGCCTTCTCGACGCTTTCGCCGGGTTTGGTCATCCGGGTAGCGAGCTCTCGGGCGCGCGCGGTGCATTCCGGGGTGAGGATCGTACGCAGATCCGTGATGAGCGAATCGCTGGTCGTGGTGGAAAAGCGACGAGCGGTGCCGACTCTCAGTCGTTTGATCTGGTTTCCCCAGTATGGCTGATCTGCCGAGCTCCAAAGGATCAGCGTTGGAATACCGGCGCGCAGGCTCGCAGCTGTGGTGCCCGATCCGCCGTGGTGCACGACGGCCCGGCAGGAGGCAAAGACCGTCGCGTAATTCACAACACCCACCACTTTGACGTGATCGGGTATTGGGACGTCGCTGAAGTCCGTGCCGCCGGCGCACACCAACGCTCGCTCACCCAACTCTGCGCATGCCGCGCTGATCATTTCGACTGTGTCGGTCGGAGATTCGAGCGGGATACTGCCCGTGGCGAAGCAGATCGGCCGCGATCCGCCAGCGATCCACGACTCGACTTCATCATCGGCCTCCGTAGTCAGCTCCATCGTGAGCGCACCGACAAAAGGTCGCTGGCGCTCCCATTTCGTCCATTCCGTAGCCAAACCAGGCACCGAAACATCGTCATAGGCTTGAATTTCGAGCGATCCAAGTTCAGCGATACGCCGCGACGACTGGCCGGTCGCCTCTGGGAGGCCCAGCTGACGACGCTGAGTGTTGTCGACCTTCTTCGTCGACAGCCAGAACAGCCACTCGGACACCGACCCTGCGCAGCGCACCAATGACGACGGCAACAGCGGCACCAGCTGGCCGTTGGGCCGCATCGGGAAGTGATGTAGCGAGACCAATGGAATGTCGTAGTGCTCTGCCACATTCGCAGCCGGCTGCTCGAAATTCAGCCCGGTCGACAGTAGATCAGCCCCGTTGGCCAGCGCCGCCAGCGTCGTGCCCGTCTGCTGCCAATACCGGATGATGGGATCCCAGAGTTCGCGCAACGACCGGGCCGGGTTGCGGAACAGTTGCGTCCAGAAGTTGCGGAGGAAGTCCTCGTCCAGGAAGTCCTTCAGCGCGGGGCCGTACGAGACTGTGGCAAGCCCAGCCGCCTCGGCGAAGTCGACGAGGTCGGGTGGGACGGCGAGCGTGACGTCGTGACCTCTGCGTACGAGTTCCCGGCCGACCGCGACGGACGGCTCGACGTCCCCGCGAGTTCCGTAGCATGCCAACGCAAACTTCATCGAGCTTCCTGGCCTTTCACGTATCGACGACGGTCGGCGCGTCGTGTTATGACTACATCGTCGACGGGCTCCGCGCCAGCAAACGCTGCTCTCGAAACTCCAATTTCTGGAATACTGCGCCCATGGTCCTCCGCAATCATGTACGCGAGTCCCGAGACCGATTCTTGTTCAACCTGAACGAGCAGTTTACGCAGCGTGTTCAGAGATTCATTTACCGCTACGCGACCCGCAGGCTTGACGGCGACGATGTGGTATTCCTGAACTACGGCTACGAAGAAGATCCGGCGATGAGCGTGCCGCTCTCGACATCCGACGAGCCGGATCGCTATTCCATTCAGCTTTACCACAGCACGGCCGCACAAGTAGACCTCGCCGGCAAACGGGTGTTGGAGGTCGGTTGTGGACATGGCGGCGGAGCCTCATATCTCGTGCGCACCATGCACCCGGCGTCATATACCGGGCTGGATTTGAATCCCGCCGGCATCGACTTTTGCCGAAATCGACACAAGCATGCAAGCCTTGACTTCACGCAGGGCGATGCCGAGGAACTACCGTTCGCTGACGAGTCGTACGACGCCCTTATCAATATCGAATCCTCCCACCTGTACCCACGATTTCCACGCTTCCTCACCGAGGTCGCGCGGGTGCTGCGACCAGGCGGACACTTCCTCTACGCCGATGCTCGAACCTCCTACGACATCGCCGGTTGGGACGAGGCGCTGGCGAAGGCGCCGCTACAGATGGTTTCGGAGCGGGGGATCAACGCCGAGGTCGTGCGGGGCATGGGGAAGAATTTGGAACGGTGGCAGGACGTGATCAATCGGGTCGCACCGGTACCCCTGCGCGGGGTGGTCCGAAGATTCGCCCCGGCGCAGCGAGCCTATGAGGACTTGCGTAGTGGGGGTTCGTCGGAGTACCGGATGTACTGCTTCACGAAGGCTTAGACGAGTCCGTCGTCCCGGATGTCCTCTACTGCAGGGGGATTCATGAGTCGAGCGCACCGTTCGACGGGAGTGTCACGATTCCCGCCGGCGTTCGGGCGTATAGTCGGCCGGATGGACCTGGGCAAGTCGCTCGAACGTAGCCTGAATTGGCTGTCGACGCCGAGGTACTTGCCGGGCCGTCTGGAGATGGAAACCAAGCGCGGGAAGCGTCTCGAGCTCGAGGTCGTGTCCTTCTCCATTCGAATGCCGATCGCCGGTGGCGCGATGCTGAAACTCCCGGTGTTCCTGATGGTCATGCCGGCTGGATCTTCGCCGGTCGACGGATCACAGGCCCGCTCCGACCGGGACGACAGCGAAGCCGTTTAGCCCGTCGGCCGTCGAGCAAGCTCGAACGACCGGTCACGCAACGATTGACGCAGTCAGTTCAGCAGGGCTTCCGTGCAACCCTTCCGGTTGAACGATGACGTCTTACGCTGTCTCCGATCCGAAAACCCGTCGCCCCAGCGTATTTCGTGCCCGTCGCCGCCTGGCGATAGGAGCCTCGAGGTGCTCGTCACCTCGGGGCCAGGGCAACCCGCAGTCGCAATGCCCGCAATTGCCGCTCGCGTCAGCGGCCCCGTCACTACCTTGACAAAGATCTGAATAATGAATTTCTAGCTATATCCCGAAGCCTGCTAAACGATTTTCAAGCGATGGATCGAGCGTAGGAACAATACCTTTTGCCTGATATGCACGCGGTTGCTGAGTTCGATCCAATTGCGGACACCTGCAGTCGGTTATTGACTCAATGGGAACAAACCACAGTACTTTCACAATGTAGCAATATTCGCAATAGGTTGAGGCCTTCAGATTTTCACTCTGACCAGTACGAACACTGAGATCATAAAGTTCTGGTTAATTGCTGTGCTAGGCTCGCGAAGATCTTCGACGGTTGCTGGCAATGGCACTTCGCGGAAAACTTGGACGCCGCGCTGCAGCCCCCCGTATGTTTGCGATATGTTTGCGACATCCGCTTAGCAACTTGGAGAAACGTGAGCATCAATCCATTCGACGACGACACCGGTAACTTTTTCGTGTTGGTCAACGACGAAGAGCAGCACAGCCTATGGCCGAGCTTTGCTGACGTACCGGCTGGCTGGCGGGTGGCCTACGGAGAAGCGGAGCGCGCTGCGTGCTTGGAGTTCATCGAGCAGAACTGGACTGATATCCGGCCAAAGAGCCTGCGTGACAGATTGGCGCAGGGCGGGGCTCTTGAGCGCTAAATCGTCTGCGGGGGAGTTGAACAATGGAACCTAACGACGGGGCATTCGCGCTTTCGCGCGGACAGTTGGACATTTGGCTATCGCAGGAAAGCGGTCTGGCCGGTACGCAGTGGCAGCTCGGCCTTTTGGGACGAATCGACGGCACGGTACAGCGCGAGGTTCTCGAACGGGCGATCCGCCAAGGCATGAAAGAAGCCGAACCTGCCAGAGCGGCATTCTTTGAGCGGAACGGCCAGGTCTTCCAGAAGGCGATCGACTACTCAGACATCGAACTTCCCTTCCATGACCTCAGGAATTCCGACGATCCCGACCACGCCGTCCGCGAGATGGCCTCAGCCATTCAACACACGCCGATGCCGCTCAACGGCCGGCTGGCTAAGTTCGCGCTGTTCCGCACGCGGTCTGACGAGTACTACTGGTTCGGGGTTTGTCATCACATTTCCGTGGACGGATTGGGGATGGCGCTGGTATGCCGACGAATCGCAACGATCTACACGGCGATGGTGCGGGGCGAGCCCATTCCGCCCGCCTACTTCGGCACCCTGCGTGACCTGGTCGATTGCGAGTCGAATTACCAAGCGTCCAGCGACTTCCAGGACGACCGGGACTACTGGAGCGCGAACCTCCCACCGGAGAGCGGACTGGACTACCGGCTTCCCGGAGCGGCCAACCAGCGCGATGCGTACACCCCGTCCGCGACCGTTCCGGTAGACCAGTCAGTCGTCGGACACATCAAGGAGCTGTCCAAGAGCCTGCGGATTCGTCGCTACTCGGTCACCACCGCGGCATGCGCACTCTTGGTGCGGGCGTGGTCCGCCGGCAGTTCAGAGGTGGCGCTCGACTTCCCCGTCAGCAGGCGAGTTGCCTCGGAGTCGAAGACACTCCCCGCGATGCTTGCCGGGGTGGCACCCTTGGTACTGCAGGCTCCACCGGATTGGACGGTTGGCGAGTTCTGCCAGCATGTCGACGCACGAATCCGAGAACTGTTGCAACATCAGCGGTTTCCAGCGCACGTCCTCGACGGCGGCCCACGGCAGACGTCGAACCGGGTGGCGGTCAACTTCATCCCGTCCCGACTCACGCTGGACCTCGCTGGTGCACCGGTCACGGTGTCGTACACCAATCACGGTCCCATGGGGCACTTCGGGCTCTTCTTCATCGGTGCCAGCGATCAACTCTTTCTCAGCACCGCTGGAGCTGGGCAGCCGTATGCGGATTTCGAAGTCGCCGAGCTGGCGCAGCGCATACAGCGGATCGTGGCGGCGATGGCGGCCGATCCGGACCGCCCGTTGTCGTCGCTGGAACTCCTGGACGCGGATGAGCACGCCGAGTTGGCTCAGCTCGGCAACCTGGCCGGGTTGACCCCGCCCGCCTCCGGGCACGTGTCGGTTCCCGAGTTGTTTGCCGCACGGGTGACGAGCGCTCCCGAGGCGGCGGCGCTGACCTGTGAAGGCCGCTCGCTGACCTATCGCGAGCTGGATGAGGCCGCCAATCGGTTGGCGCATTTGCTGGCAAGCCAGGGTGTCGGCGCGGGGGAGCGGGTGGCGCTGCTGTCGCAGCGATCGGCCCAGGCCGTGATCGCGATTCTGGCGGTACTCAAGACCGGCGCGGCGTATCTGCCGATCGACCCGTCGGTGCCGGCCACGCGGTTGGACTTCATCCTCGCCGACGCCACGCCGATCGCCGTGCTCACCACTTCCGGGCTGCGCTCGCGGCTGGACGGTTACGACGTCGCAATCATCGACATCGACGACCCCGATGTCGCAGCTCAACCCAGCACCGCAGTGCCCGGTCCCGCCCCCGACGACATCGCCTACGTCATCTACACCTCGGGCACCACCGGCGCACCCAAGGGGGTGGCGGTCACCCACCACAACGTCACCCAGCTGATGGCGTCGCTGGATGCCGGGCTGCCGAACCCAGGGGTGTGGCCGCTGTGCCATTCCCTGGCCTTCGACGTCTCCGTGTGGGAGATCTGGGGCGCGCTGCTGCGCGGCGGGCGGCTGGTGGTGGTACCCGAATCGGTGGCCGGATCACCCAAGGAGTTCCACGACGTGTTGGTCGGGGAACGGGTCACCGTGCTTACTCAAACCCCGTCGGCCGTGGCGATGCTCTCGCCCGAAGGTTTGGAGTCGACGGCGTTGGCGGTGGTTGGCGAGGCCTGCCCGCCGTCGCTGGTGGAGCGGTGGGCACCCGGACGGGTGATGATCAACGCCTACGGCCCGACCGAGACCACGATGTGCGTGGCGATCAGTGCGCCGCTGACACCCGGATCCGGTGTCGTCCCGATCGGCTCCCCGGTACCCGAGGCGGCGCTGTTCGTGCTGGACACCTGGATGCAACCGGTACCTGCGGGCATCGTCGGTGAGTTGTACGTCGCCGGCGCCGGCGTCGCGTGTGGGTATGTCGGCAGATCCGAGTTGACGGCTGCGCGGTTCGTGGCGTGCCCGTTCGGAGCGCCGGGAGCGCGGATGTATCGCACGGGTGATCTAGTGCGGTGGGCCGAAGATGGTCAACTGCAGTACCTGGGCCGCGCCGACGAACAGGTCAAGATCCGCGGTTATCGCATCGAACTCGGTGAGGTCCAGGCCGCACTGAGCGCGCTGGACGGAGTCGATCAGGCCGCGGTAATCGCGCGTGAGGACCGCCCCGGCGACAAGCGGCTGGTCGGTTACGTCACCGGTACCGTTGATCCGGCCATGGCCCGCACCCAGCTGGCAGATCGGTTACCGGCGTACATGGTGCCGGCCGCGGTGGTGGTACTCGAGGCGCTGCCGATGACGCCCAACAACAAACTGGACACCCGCGCGTTGCCCGCCCCGGAATACCGCGGGCGCGGTAGTGACTACCGGGCGCCGGGCACCGCGGTCGAGGAGGTCCTGGCCGACATCTACGCGCAGGTGCTGGGTGTCGAGCGGGTCGGTGTCGACGACTCGTTCTTCGACCTGGGCGGGGACAGCATCCTGTCGATGCAGGTGGTGGCCCGGGCGCGGGCGGCCGGTGTGCTGTGTCGGCCGCGCGACGTCTTCGTCGAGCAGACCGTGGCGCGACTGGCCTTGGTGGCCGAGATCGCCGGCGGGGAGGCCGACGTGGTCGATGAGGGCACTGGTCCGGTGGTGGCCACCCCGATCATGCGTTGGCTGGACAGTGTCAACGGCCCGGCCGACCAGTTCAACCAGACGTTGGTGTTGCAAGCTCCCGCGGGAGTGACCGAGGCCGACGTGGTCGTCGTGCTTCAGGCACTGCTGGATCGGCATGCCACGCTGCGCCTGCGCGTCGTGGACGAGTCGCGCTCCGTGCCCGAGGTGGGGGCGGTGGACGCCAGTGATTGCCTGTCGTCCGCAGACGCGTTGTCCGACGAGGCGTTGATAGCGGCACGGGCCCGGTTGAACCCGGCCGCCGGGGCGATGCTCAGTGCGTTGTGGGTGCCCGACACCGGCCAGTTGGCGTTGATCATCCACCACCTCGCGGTCGATGGGGTGTCCTGGCGAATTCTGTTGGAAGACTTGAACATCGCCTGGGCCCAGCATGACAGCGGGCAGCCCGTGGAGTTGCCGACCGGGGGAACGTCGTTTGCTCGCTGGTCCGCGCTACTGGATGAACACGCGCGCACCGCAGACGTGGTCGGGCAGGCCGACACGTGGCGGCGGGTCTTGACGACTCCGGCGGCGTTGCCCGCGGTGCAACCGACGGACACCTATGCCAGCGCGGGGCGCCTGTCTGTGGAGCTGGATTCCGAGACCACCCGCCTGCTGCTCGGTGAGGTGCCTGCGGCGTTTCACGCCGGGGCCCAGGACGTCCTGTTGATCGCATTCGCATTGGCCTGGAACGAATTCCTGGGCGCCGCAAGCACACCGATCGGCATCGACGTCGAGGGCCACGGCCGCCACGAGGAGCTCGCCGGCAATGTCGACCTCTCGCGCACGGTGGGGTGGTTCACCACCAAGTACCCGGTGGCGCTGGCCGTTGGTGAACTGTCCTGGACGCAGGTGACCGCCGGGGCGGCCGCGCTCGGCCCGGTCGTCAAGGCCGCCAAGGAACAGCTACGCGCCCTGCCCGACGGGCTGACCTACGGACTCCTGCGTTATCTGAACGCCGATGTCGAATTGGCCGGGTCGGAGCCGACCATCGGATTCAACTACCTCGGGCGGCTCGGCGCAGGCGCGGGCGAGCTCTCCGATGAACTGTGGCGGATCAGCGAAGGCAGTTTGCCGGCGACGGAAACGGCATCGGCGGTGCCGATGCCGTTGGCCCACACGGTGGAGCTCAACGCAGGCACCATGGACTCCGATCGCGGACTGCGCCTACAGGCCAGCTGGACGTGGGCGCCGTCTGCAGCGGACCACGCGCAGGTGCACCGGCTGAGCCGGTTGTGGTTCGAGGCCCTGGCCGGAATCTGTGCGCACGTGCAACACGGCGGCGGCGGGCTAACACCCTCGGACCTCGTCTCGGCCCGCCTGACCCAGCAGCAGCTCGACGAGCTGGCGCAGCAATACCGGATTGCCGACGTGCTGCCGCTCACCCCGTTGCAGCAGGGCCTGCTGTTCCAAGCCAACTTCGACGACAGCTCCGCCGACGATGTGTACGCGGTTCAGCTTGGCATCACCGTGACCGGCGCCCTTGATCCCAAGCGCCTGCGCGATGCGGTGCACACCGTCATCGCCCGCCATCCCAATCTGGCGGCGCGCTTCTGCGATCGGTTCGACGAGCCGGTGCAGGTCATCCCGGCGGATCCCGACATCGCTTGGCAATATCTCGAACTCGATGTCGATGAACAGATCGAAGCGTTGTGCGCCACCGAACGGGCCGCGGTTTGCACGCTTGCTGACAAGCCGGTCTTCCGAGCCGCGCTGATCCGTACTTCAGCCAACCGGCACCGGCTGGTCCTGACCGTGCACCACATCGTCATCGATGGCTGGTCGCTGCCGATCCTCCTGCAGGAGATCTTCGCCGACTACTACGGGCAGCGGCTTCCTGCCGCCGCGCCATACCGCAACTTCGTCAGCTGGCTCGCCGCTCAGGACCGCGCCACCGCTCAGGCGACGTGGCGGGAGGTGCTCGGCGGTTTCGACAACCCCACCCTCGTGGGTCCGCCGACCCAGGCCGGGGCGCGAAGCGTCGGGACCTTTACCGTGCCCGAGCACACCACCCGGGCGCTGACCGAGCTGGCACGCGCACAACGCACCACGGTCAACACGGTGTTGCAGGCGGCGTGGGCTCAGCTGCTGATGTGGCTGACCGGCCAGCATGACGTGGCATTCGGGACGGCAGTATCGGGGCGGCCTGCTGACTTGGTCGGCGCGGAATCGATGGTGGGCCTGCTGATCAACACCGTGCCGGTCCGCGCGAACGTCACCGCCGCGACCACCGTCGCCGACCTGCTTGGTCAGCTGCAGGGTTTCCACAACGACACCGTCGAGCACGAACACCTCGCCCTCGGCGAGATTCATCGCGTCACCGGTCACGACCGGCTGTTCGACACCCTCTTCGTGTACGAGAACTATCCAATCGATGCCGACGCGCTGCTGGGCGTGCAGGAGTTGGCCGTCACCGACTTCACCAGTCGCGAGTACAACCACTACCCGCTCTCGGTGGTGGCCATGCCGGGTCACGAACTGGGCCTTCGCGTCGAATTCGACACCGACGCGTTCGACGAGGCTGGCATCGAAACCCTGGTCAATCGGTTGCAGCGGGTGCTGGTGGCCATGGCCGCCGATCCCACCCAACGGTTGTCGGCCATCGACCTGCTCGAGCGCGACGAGCACGACCGACTGGACGCCTGGGGCAACCGGACGGTGTTGACCGAGCCGGCACCCACGCTCCAATCGATCCCGGCGTTGTTCGCCGCCCAGGCGGCCCGCGCCCCGAAGGCGGTGGCGATCAGCTGCAGTGGTCGGTCGTGGACCTATCGGGAGCTCGAGGCGTCCGCGAACCGGCTGGCCCATGCCTTGGCTCGTCAGGGTGCGGGCCCGGGCGAACGCGTGGCTCTGCTGCTGCCCCGCTCCGCCGAGGCAGTGGCCGCCATCCTCGCGGTGCTCAAGACCGGCGCGGCATACCTGCCGATGGACCCCGCGCATCCCGACACCCGGATCGAGTTCATGCTCGCCGACGCGGCGCCGGTCGCCGCCGTCACGACGGCAGACCTGCGCCCGCGGCTCGCCGGGTCCGGCGTGTCCGTCCTCGAGGTCGACGACCCTGCCATCGACTCCCAGCCGAGCACCGCGTTGCCCATCCCGGCTGTGGACGACGTCGCGTACATCATCTACACCTCGGGCACCACCGGTGTCCCCAAAGGGGTTGCGGTCACTCACCGCAACGTCGCCCAGCTGCTGGAGTCACTGGACGCCGAGCTGGCGCTGGGGCAGGTGTGGACACAGTGCCATTCCTTGGCCTTCGACTATTCGGTCTGGGAGATGTGGGGTGCGCTTCTGTACGGTGGGCGACTCTTGGTCGTGCCCGACGCGGTCGTCCGCTCCCCGGAGGACCTCCACGCACTCCTGGTCACCGAACAGGTCAGCGTGCTGAGTCAGACCCCGTCGGCGTTCTATGCGCTGCAGACAGCCGACGCGCTACACCCCGAGCTGGCACAGCAACTGAAACTTCAGACCGTGGTGTTTGGCGGTGAAGCGCTTGAACCGCAACGCCTTTCGACCTGGCTGCACAGTCACCCGGGACTGCCACGCATGATCAACATGTACGGGATCACCGAAACGACGGTGCACGCCTCGTTCCGGGAGCTCGGCGAAGGCGACCTCGACAGCAACGTCAGCCCAATCGGCGTGCCGCTGGAACATCTTGCCTTCTTCGTGCTCGATGGGTGGTTGCGGCAGGTGCCGGTCGGTGTGGTCGGCGAGCTCTATGTGGCCGGTGCCGGACTGGCAGCGGGATATGTGGGCCGGTCGGACCTCACCTCGACGCGATTCGTCGCGTGCCCCTTTGCGGGGCCCGGGGCGCGGATGTATCGCACGGGCGATCTGGTGCAGTGGGGTGCTGACGGTCAGCTGCGATATGTGGGACGCGCCGACGAGCAGGTGAAAATCCGCGGGTATCGCATCGAATTGGGCGAGGTTCACGCGGCGCTGGCCGGTGTGGACGGGGTGGATCAGGCGGCCGTGATCGCACGCGAGGACCGTCCGGGCGACAAGCGGCTCGTGGGTTATGTCACCGGGCCCGTCGACCCGCCCACGGTGCGCGCGGCGTTGGCCGAGCAGCTACCCACTTACATGGTGCCCGCCGCTGTGGTGGTGCTGGAGGCGCTACCGCTGACGGTCAACGGCAAACTCGACACGCGTGCCCTGCCTGCACCCGAGTACCAGGGCGCCGATCGGTACCGCGCGCCAGTAGATGCGGTGGAGCAGATTCTGACCGGCATCTACGCCCAAGTGCTCGGTGTCGAGCGGGTCGGGGTGGACGACTCGTTCTTCGACCTCGGCGGGGACAGCATCTCGTCGATGCAGGTGGTGGCTCGGGCCCGGGCGGCCGGTCTGCGCTGCCGACCGCGCGACATCTTCGTCGAGCAGACCGTGGCCCGGTTGGCCCAAGTGGCCGTCTTCGCCGACGGCGAGGCCGCAGTGAGCGACGAGGGCACCGGTCCGGTGGTGGCCACCCCGATCATGCGTTGGCTGAACGGCATTGGCGGCCCGGTTGATCAGTTCAATCAGACGGTGGTGCTTCAGGCCCCCGCGGGAGCCACCGAGGACGACGCCGTCGTCGTGCTGCAGGCCCTGCTGGATCGGCACGCCATGTTGCGGTTGTGCGCAGAGCACTCCGGCGACTGGTCGTTGACCGTGCCCGAGCCGGGGTCGGTCGATGCGCGCGGGTGCCTGCACGCGGTCGACGCGTTGACGGATGAGGCGTTGGTGGCGGCCCGGTCGCGGTTGAACCCGGCCGCCGGGGCAGTGCTGACTGCGCTGTGGGTGCCCGGCACCCGCGAGCTGGCATTGATGATTCACCACCTGGCCGTGGATGCAGTGTCGTGGCGAATTCTGTTGGAAGACTTCAACATTGCCTGGGCGCAGCATCACAGCGGACAGCCGGTGGAAATCCTGGCAACGGGTACGTCGTTTGCCCGGTGGTCCGCGCTACTGGATGAGCACGCGCGCACCGCAGACGTGGTGGAGCTGACCGACACCTGGCGCAAGGTCGCGTCGACCCCCGCCGCGCTGCCTGCCGTACAACCGGAGGCGGACACCTATGCCAGCGCCGGGCAGTTGTCGACGTCGTTGGACGTCGAAACCACTCGGCTACTGCTTGGTGAGGTGCCTGCGGCGTTTCACGCTGGCGTGCAAGACATTCTGCTGATCGCGTTCGGGTTGGCGGTGGCGGAATTCTTGGGCACCGGCGGGCAACCGATCGGGATCGACGTGGAGGGCCACGGCCGCCAGGAGGATTTGGTAGAACTCGCGGGCGACATCGACCTGTCACGGACGGTCGGCTGGTTCACCACCAAGTACCCGGTGGCGCTGGACGTCGATGAACTGTCCTGGGCGCAGGTGAGCGCCGGGGCGTCCGCGCTCGGCCCCGTCATCAAGGCCGCCAAGGAGCAGCTTCGCGCCCTGCCTGATGGTCTGACCTACGGACTACTCCGCTATCTGAATCCCGACGTGGACCTCGCCGGGACTGACCCGGCCCTTGGATTCAATTACCTTGGGCGCCTTGGTGCGGGCGCGGGCGAGCTCTCCGATGAACTGTGGCGGATAGACCAGGACGCGGTGTCGGTCATTGCAGCTGCCACGGCGGTGACCACGCCGCTGGGACACACCGTGGAGCTCAACGCGGGCACCATGGACACCGAAGCCGGTCCGCACCTGCATGCGACATGGACGTGGGCGCGCTCAGCGCTTGATCAGGAACAGGTCGGACGGCTCGGGCGGCTCTGGTTCGAGGCCCTGGCCGGGATCTGTGCACATGTGCAAAACGGTGGCGGCGGGCTGACTCCTTCTGATGTCG
>NZ_JAVROT010000397.1:0-9028 GCF_032162605.1 Mycobacterium sp.
CCTTGAGATGGATGACGCCAAGGACCGAGGCCGTGGCATTGCGGACCTCACCGACCGCCAGCGGGGTGCCGCCGGCCGCAGAGATCTCGTCGACGATCGTGCCCAGCGCGTCAGGTATGACCCCGCCCTGTCCGCGGATCCACTCGGCGACGGAAGCCGTTGCACCCTTGCGCAACTGGTGGCCGTCCTCGAGGTTGACGCCAGACATCCGGGTCATGGCGGTGAACTCGACCCACTCGGCGCCTGCGAGCTCACCGGGGGTACGGGCCCGTAACCCGTACTCCTGCTTGGCGAACACCACGATGGAGCGTCCCTCGGGCGTCTCGTCGGCCAGGCTGGACAGCTGTGCGGCGTCGGCGAGCTGTTCGGGCGTGACGCCAGGCAGTGGCACGAAGTCGGCGGCCTGCCGGTTGCCAAGCGTGATCGTGCCGGTCTTGTCGAGCAGCAGGACGTTCACGTCGCCTGCCGCTTCGACGGCGCGGCCGGACATCGCCAGCACGTTGCGCTGCACGAGCCGGTCCATGCCGGCGATGCCGATGGCCGAGAGCAGGGCGCCGATCGTGGTTGGGATGAGACACACCAACAACGCGACCATCACGATTCCGGTCACACCATTGCCGTCCAGGGCCGCGGAGTCCGGCACGCCGGGGTTGTTCGCCTTGGAGAAGATCGCCAAGGGCTGCAAGGTCGCCACCGCGAAGACGAAGATAAGGGTTAGTGCGGCGAGCAGGATGTTCAGTGCGATCTCGTTCGGCGTCTTCTGCCGGTTGGCGCCCTCGACGAGTGCGATCATCCTGTCGATGAAGCTTTCGCCGGGCTTCTGGGTGATCTTCACGACGATGCGGTCCGACAGCACCGTGGTGCCACCGGTCACCGCTGAGCGGTCACCGCCGGACTCGCGGATCACCGGTGCCGACTCGCCGGTGATGGCCGATTCGTCCACCGAGGCAATGCCTTCCACGACGTCACCGTCACCGGGGATGGCCTGGCCTGCTTCGACGACCACGAACTCGCCCTGCGCAAGCTGCGGCGCCGCGACCTCCTCCTCGGTTCCAGGGACGCCGGGCGCCCAGCCGGTGAGTCGACGCGCGACCATGTCGGTCTTGGCCTTGCGCAGGGTGTCGGCCTGGGCCTTGCCGCGGCCCTCGGCGACCGCTTCGGCGAGGTTGGCGAAGACCACGGTCAGCCAGAGCCAGACGACGATCAGCCCGGCGAACCAGCTCGGCTCGCGGATGGCCAACACCGTCGACCACACGGCGCCGACCTCGACGATGAACATCACCGGGTTGCGCCACAGCGTGCGCGGATCCAGCTTGCGCACCGCGTCGGGGACCGACTTCATCAACATCTTGGGGTCGAGCAAACCTCCCTTGACCGCGCCCTTCGGGGCGGGCGGGTCGGACCGCTGGACCGGAGTGGAATCAATTGTGGAAGTGGACATATCAGTGAATTCCTTCAGCGAGTGGCCCGAGCGCTAGGACGGGCAGAAAGGTGAGCGCGACGAGGATCACGGTGACACCGACGACCATGCCGACGAACTGGGGTCGGTGGGTGGGCAGCGTCCCGACGGATTCCGGCGTGCTGCCCTGCCTGGCCAGCGAGCCGGCCAGGGCGAGCACCAGGATGATCGGCAGGAACCGGCCGAGCGCCATCGCCAGCCCGAGGGCGGTGTTGTACCAGACTGTGTTGACGCTGATACCGGCGAAGGCCGAGCCGTTGTTGTTGGCCGCAGAGGTGAACGCGTACAACACTTCTGACAAGCCGTGGGGGCCGGTGTTCAGCATCGAGGCGCGTTGGTCCGGCAGCGCCATGGCGACGGCCGTCCCGGTCAGCACGATCAGCGGTGTGACGAGGAAGTAGCTTGCCGCCAGTTTGATCTCGCGCGGGGTGATCTTCTTTCCGAGGTACTCCGGTGTGCGGCCGACCATGAGGCCCGCGACGAACACCGTGATGACCGCGAGGATCAGCATGCCGTACAGGCCAGAACCGGTTCCGCCGGGCGCGACCTCACCGAGCTGCATGTTGAACAGCGTCATCATGCCGCCGAGGCTGGTGTACGAGTCGTGGAACGAGTTGACTGCGCCCGTCGAGGTCAGCGTAGTCGCGTCGGCAAAGACCGCCGAGTCGAACACTCCGAATCGCTGTTCGACGCCTTCGGATGCCGCGCCGATCGCGGTGGGGACCGTGCCATGGTGCTGCATCTGGAAGACGCACATCAGCGTCGTGCTGAGCAGCGCGATGACGCCCATGACGGTGACGATGGCGTAGCCCTGCTTCTTGCTGTCGACCATGCGGCCGAACATGCGGGGCATCGAGAACGCCACGACCAGCAGCAGGAAGATCTCGATCCAGTTCGTCCACGTCGTCGGGTTCTCGAACGGGTGCGCGGAGTTGGCGTTGAAGAAGCCGCCACCGTTGGTGCCGAGCTCCTTGATCGCCTCCTGGCTGGCGACCGGCCCGCCGGTGATGGTCTGCTGCGCCCCGTTGAGGGTGGTGACGATCTGATCGTGCAGATGGAAGTTCTGGATCACCCCGCCCGCTATCAGGATGATGGCCGCGATGAAGGCAATGGGCAGCAGGATCCGAAAAGTGCCGCGCACCAGGTCAACCCAGAAGTTGCCGAGCTCACCGGAGCGGGTGCGGGCGAAGCCGCGGACCAGGGCGACGGCCACGGCCATCCCGACTGCCGCGGAGATGAAGTTCTGCACCGTCAGGCCCGCCATCTGGACGAGGTGGCCTTGGGTGGATTCACCCGAGTAGGCCTGCCAGTTGGTGTTGGTGACGAAGCTGATGGCGGTGTTCCACGCCAGCGCCGGCGTCATCGGTGTACCCGGGTCGTTCAGGTGCAGAGGAAGTTTGCCCTGCAGGAGCTGGAACAGGAACAGGAACAGGACGCTGATCGCCGAGAAGGCCAGCACGCTGCGGGCGTAGGAGCCCCAGGTCTGTTCGGACTTGGAATCGGCACCGATGAGGCGGTAGATGATGCGTTCCGCGCGGGAATCCCTCTCGGAGTTGTACACGCGGTACATGTAGTCGCCGAAGGGCACGTGGACCGCGGCCAGTGCCAAGACCAGAAGGGCGAGGAACGTGATCCCCGCGGTGGTGGTGCTCACTAGAACCTCTCCGGAAAGAGCAGGGCTGCCACCATGAACACCGCGAGCCCTGCCACCAGCACCAGGCCGATCAGGTTTTCGGCGCTCACAGTCCCTCGACCAACTTCTGCACCAGGCCGAGCAGCGCGAAGATCGCCACCGTCAGCACGACGTACAGCAACACCGACATTTCATCTCCATTCACTGAGCAAGCCGGGCGGGAACCAACGACTCGCTGTGGCCATCCCGACACTTTCGCGACGTGACACTGATTGGAAAGCTAGACCTCGAAAACACCCTGAATAGGGGTCCTTTACGGTTCCTTTACGGCAGTGAAGGGGACCTTGACGGAATCCATGCGCTGCCCGCGGTGACGGACTCCGCCTGCGGTTCAGAGCCAGTGGTTGCGACGGAAGGTGCGGTAGAGAATCACGCAGGCCGTGGCCATCACGGCAAGCACCGTGGGGTAGCCCCAGGTCCACTGCAGCTCCGGCATGTGCTCGAAGTTCATGCCGAAGATGGCGGCCAGCATGGTCGGCACCGACACGATGGCCACCCAGGACGAGATCTTGCGCAGGTCGAGGTTCTGTTGCATGCCCGTCCGGGCCAATGCGGCCGTCAACAGTGACGTCAGCAGCTCGTCGTAACTGTTGATCCGCTCGGCCGCCAGGGTCTGGTGATCGATGACGTCGCGCAGATGACGGAGCACTTCCTTGCAGATCAGGTCCTTGTTGTCCGAGACGATTTCCTGCAACGCATCGGACAGCGGGTTGACCGCCCGCCTCAGCTCGAGGACTTCACGCTTGAGCAGGTAGATCTGGTCGATCTCCGTTGCGCTGCGCGGTGCGAAGATCTGCTCCTCGATCAGGTCGATGTCCGTCTCGACCCGCAGCGAGACCTCGCGGTAGTCATCGACGACGTGATCGGCGATGGCGTGCATGATGGCGAACGGACCCAACCGCAATTGGTGGGGATCGTCGTCCAGCTGCATGCGAACTCCGGCCAACCCGCTGAAGTCGCCGTGGCGCACCGTCACCACGAAGTCGCGCCCGACGAAGATCATGATCTCACCGGTGCCGACGATGTCGCGGGCCTTCGAGATCGATTCGTGGGGAATGTACTTCACCGTCTTGAGGACGAGGAACAGGGTGTCGTCATAGCGTTCGACCTTGGGCCGTTGATGAGCATGCACGGCGTCTTCGACAGCGAGCCGATGCAGGCCGAAGATCTCGCCGACCTCTCGCATCTGGTGGATGTCCGGTTCGTGCAACCCGATCCACACAAAGCCCTCGCCGAGTTCGTGCACCTTCGCCAGGGCGGCGACGAGGTTGGGTGTGTCGGGAAGCCGGCGGCCATCGACGTAGACGCCGCAGTCCACGATGGCGCTGGCGGCCGAAACGCGAGCCTGGTATCCGAGTCCGAGTCTGCTCAAGGGGTGACGGGCCGGGCTTGGTTCTGGCTCAGCCGGTCGTATACCTGCCACCAAATGGCTTCATGCTCAGCCGGACACGACTGCCCTCGATCACGTTGGGCGTCTGCCTGGCGCAGCGTCGCGACGAGCGACTTCAGTTCCGTGAACATGGTCGCGGACTGCGGGTCGGGATAGCCGGCGATGCGAACGACGCTCAGTGTGAGTACGCGTGCCCGCAACTCGGCCACCCGGGCGAACAGGATGGCGCCGCTGGCAAGGTAGGCGATCGTGGACGCAGCGAACGCCGTTGCTGGCGTGAGGAAGGAGCCCAGAACGATCTGCGACACCACCCAGAGCACCGCGCCCCATGTGGGCCACACCCGCCATGAGCGGAGTAACCGCCGTTCGGCGATGTCGAGGCCGGGGGGAAACAACACGAGCCGGTACCGCGTCACGCCGTGCCGGGTGGGCGAGACGTCGACGGAACCCCAGTCGTGACTGCCGTCGAGCAGGACGGCCCACCACCGCGCGAATGCCCGACGTTCGGAGCTGACCGGCTGCGCGAGAGGGCCAACGACCGTGGGAATCGGGGGATGCCGGTCGATCGGGTGGAGGGGTCCGGGCGCCCGTTGAGCCTGTGTGCCGTCATGGAACTCGCCATCGGCGGGCGGCGTCTGGATGTCACTCATGAATGCAGGTCTACCCATGGCGTCTGCGCATGGCGGCCATCTCAACGCGATCCCTACGGCGGCGGCGAGGAAATTTACGGAATCCCTACGGATCGTGAGTTTCCAGCGATGAGTGGACGGCGGCGTTGGGCACGCCGCCAGCATTGATGCGTCGCCTACCCCGCCCACATCCGCAGGCCGTGGGTCCAAGGTTCAGAGCCGCTTCCGTCGACGGGGAACTCGGCTCCGGCAATGACGTGTGCGCCGTCCCGTCAGCCGCCGAGTGCGGTGATCAATGCCTTGATCTTCGTGTACTCGTCCTCGGTGGCGGGCTCCTCGGCCTCGATGGCCTGTATCAGATCCAGCCGCAGACCGGCTCCATTGGCAGCCTCCTGCGCGCTCAGCTTGGCGCGCTTGCGTGTGAGGTAAAGCCGCTGACCGAGCGTCGATCCCGGTCCGTCAGCCGCCGTCTCGGCCAATTCGTCGTAGCTGGTACGTACTCCGCTGAGCGCGACGATGACAGCCGGCGTGGCTCGGTTGCGACTCGCTGCCTGCGACATCGCGGCCTCCAGCTTGCGTAGTCCGCTCAGCACCACGGCGGCGCGCGAAGCAAACTCTCCGTCGCTCGGATCGGGCAGCGACTCGATCGCCGCGGTGTACATGTGCATTGCCGCATCGGCGACACTGACAATGACTGGTGCTTCACCTTCGTCTGGCGTGCCGTTGGCCACCGCTCCTCGTTTCGTTTCGTGGCGCACCGAGGCGCACCGATTCAGTGACAAAGTAGGGGCCCGACGCCGCCCCAAAACCCAGTGAATGTGACTGGAGCCCCGAGAAACCTAACGCCTAATCACGGTCGATTCAACCGAAGACCACCTCCGTCATACGGCGCATCGGTGATCCGTTCAACGGTTGTCCGTGCGGCGTTTGCGGGGGGTCGCTACAGGCCTGGTCGTTCAGCTCCGGACTCGACGCTGTGGCTTGGGGTCGACGAGGCGGGGCGGCCGAAGAAACGGACGGCGACGTCCACGAAATCCCGACCACCGGGTGACAAGCTGGGGCGCGAGGGAGGACACACCACGATCGAGGGCGGGTGAGGTGAAGGTTCTAGCATCACTACCGCTACTGGGCGTGGTCCTGGTGGCTGGGGCTGTTCTGGCATGCGGACCAGCAACTGCCGCACCGCTATGCGGAAGGAATCTCGCCTCCGAAGACGTCGTCGATGCCGTGAGATCACTACCGACATACCCGGGAACCGACCGGGCATGGGATGCCGACTCTCGGACCTTCGAGGGGAACTTCGACCCCTGTGCGACCTTGTCCACCGCCCTGGTCACGGTGGAAGGAGCGACGGGCAGTTCTCCGACGACTGCGCTGATGTTCCACAGCGGCACCTATCTGGGACGGCGACGTCCAAGGCGTACGGCTTCACGTCGTTCAACGACGCGTGGACCACCGACGACACCGTGGTGCTGAACTAAAGGCGCCAGGGGCATGCAACGGAGGGTGGGCTGACTCGCCCACCCACCGATGACGCCACCGGCGGCACCGATCGTGATGTGATCCAAGAAGATTCGCGTTGATCCGGGGCCGACGGCCTTCGTGCCGGGACGCCCGTGGGTCGACGTCATCGGTCCGACCTCGGCCAACGCGGCGCGCACCAGCTAGGTTGGATAGTCATGGCCCTGTCACCGGACATCGTGGGCATGACTTACGTGCATCCCGATCACTACGTTGTCGGCTCTGAAGAGATCCGCCAATACGCCGTGGCGGTGAAGAACGAGGACGCTGCGTACTTCGACGATGACGCCGCGCGCGCCTTGGGCCACGATGCGATTCTGGCTCCGCTGACCTTCATTTCGGTCTTCGGATACCACGCTCAGATGGCGTTCTTCGCGCACGCGAACATTCCGATCCTCGACGAGGAGCTCATCCAGGCCGAGCAGGGTCTGAAGATCCTCCGACCCGTCAAGGCTGGTGACACGCTGTACTGCCACATCCGTATCGATTCACTTCGGCAGGCCTTTGGGGCAGACGTTCTGGTGCTCAAGATCCGCATCACCAACCAGAACGGCCAGACGGTCCAAGAGGACTACACGACGCTCGCCGGACGCAGCGCACCAGCAGAACGCATCGAAACCGACTCCGTGTGAGCGGTCCGCGGCCGAGCGGCGGTAGTTACACCGGCGCGTAGCCGAGGCGGGACCGCTCGATCATTTCGCACAGGACGCCTGGGTGGATGTGTGGGCCCAGCACCAAGCCGATATGGGCGGCGACGTAGCTCGCCGTGTCGCTCATCAGTTGGTCCAACCACTCGGGCGGCATGGAGTAGGTATACGCGTTCGCCTCGCTAGGCATGGGGCCGATGAACTCCGAACCTTCACACAACACCCGGCTGTCGTCCTCGGCAGACAGGTAGCGGTCGTCGAACCGACCGAGGGCATACATCCCGGCAATCCGTTCCGTGACGGGGAGGCCGTGCCAATGGCGATCGCAGTGTGAGCAGAGTGGGTAGGCCGGGTCACCGAAGTTGCATCCGCTGCGCGGTTCACCGCCTGCCATCTGATGATCAACCAGCACCCCGATGCGGTCGACGAGGTCATCGCCCATATCGTCACCTCCGGTTCGGAACCGACACGCAATCGACTCTACGACGCAATGGACGTCATTCAAGGGCCTTCGAAATACCGTCCTCGGATTCGAGAGCAGGGAGGGCAACCGTCGGCAGGACGACGAGATGCCACGCCCGCGGTCTCGACGGTCCCCTCGATAGAGAGTTTGAGCGGCGTAACCCGTTGAACTACAGCCACATTCGGATCTGGCCTCCAAGATTCGGGGAGTCAAGAGTGACTCCAGTCTAACGTCGACGCGGCGTAGACCCTGGAGTGGGGACGCTTCGACACCTTGTTCATCGCGGACATAGTGGGCGTCTACGACCTTCACTACATGGGCGGCGACGGAACGATCAGGGCCGGATCACAATTTGCCGAGAATGACCCTGGCGCGCTCGTATCCGTATTGGGCTACGTTCACCGAGCGTCTCGGTATCGCGATACCCGTGCCATGCGAAGACGTTGTCGCATCGAGTTGCGTCCGAGGCGGGGCGGCGGCGCTGGAGTAAGACCGCGAGCGCGACCTCCACGCCTTACGCCCCATATTCGAGAAACGCAACTGCCCGTCGGGCGTCGCATTAGACTTTGCTCGTGCAGCCGACGGCCCTCGTAGGCGAGGTCCTCAGTACCATCGCTGTCCGCGTCAACGCGGGCGGCGACGTGTCGTCCCTGGGGACGGTCTGGCAACGGTCGGTGCTGGCGTCGGGGCGAGCCGAGCACTCCGCCTTCGGCGGTGTCGGCTGGTGGGTCCTCACGCTCGCCTCATTGCTGGCGTTACTCGCGATCGGCGGCGCTGCCAGCCGGGTGGCGCGTCGTCCCGTGTGGAAAGCCACACCGGAGCTGATCGTGCTACTCAATCAGTCTGCGGCGTTCTACGGCCGCTGGCCCGAAGATCGACTCGCGAGTGCTCTGCGCGACGAAGTGGTGCTCGAGGCCGCCAGGTGTCGACGGATCGTCGAGCTGCTGGAGCGGCGAACGGCACCCGGGATCGATCGCGGACCTGCTGAGAACGGACCCATCGCTGGCCTACAAGCGTGGATTGCACTGTTGTCCAAGCGAATCGACGGTCGCCACGATGTGCCGTCGGGGACGGCGTACGCTTAGCCGCCCAGGCCCGCCTTCAACGTCTGGTCCGGCTTTTGGGCTCGTCGAGTACGAATTCTGACGGACCGCCCTTGTCCACCACGCTCTGGGAGCTGCATGCGCCGAGGAGGATGACTGCGGCCGACCCCGCAGCTCAGCGAC
>NZ_JAVROT010000398.1:0-13182 GCF_032162605.1 Mycobacterium sp.
GCGCCACCATGGCGCCACCACCACGAACGTCACGATGCCGAGAACGGTCGCGAGTGCGGCCACGGCGTGCAGCCAGCCGAGCCGCGCATCCAGGACGAACCACACCACCTGCGCAACGGCGAGAAGCCCCCAGGGGATCGCCGCCGCGAGCGCCCACACCAGCGGGGCCTTGCGGCTCGGCGGATTCGTGGGGTCGACGAGTGTCACCATCACTCTGAGTATGGTCGTGCCCATGAGCGCCAACACCAAGTGGACGGCCGCCGACATGCCCGATCAGACCGGTCCCGTCGCCGAGGAGCTCACCGGGGTCAACTACCCGGTATGAGATCCGTCGAGGAGCACCAGCGCGTCGTCGCTGGGCTGATCATCCCCCGCGAGCCGGTCACCGTCGCCGTCGGTGACGCGCTCGGCCTCGTCCTGGCGACCGACGTCGTCGCGCCGCTGTCGCTGCCGGGGTTCGACAACTCGGCCATGGACGGGTACGCCGTCGTGGCCGAGGACATCGCGAACGCGTCGGCGGAACGGCCGGTGCGACTGCCGGTGGCCGAGGACATTTTCGCGGGCCGGACGGACCAGCTGGTGCTGCAAGCAGGGACCGCCCACCGGATCATGACGGGCGCTCCACTGCCGGCCGGAGCGACGGCGGTCATCCCCGTCGAGGCCACCGACGGCGCCACCGACACGGTGTCGATCCGGGCGAGCGCCAGGCCAGGCCAACACTTCCGACGCGCTGGCGAGGACGTCACCGCGGGTACGACCGTGCTGCAGGCCGGGCAGGTTCTCACCCCCGCCGCGCTCGGACTGGTCGCCGCCCTCGGGCTCGGCGAGCTCGAAGTCGTTCCGCGGCAACGTGTTCTGGTGATGTCGACGGGATCGGAGCTGGTGGCCCCCGGCACCCCGCTGCAACCGGGGCAGATCTACGAGTCCAACGCCGTCATGCTGGCGGCCGCAGTGCGCGACGCGGGCGCCGACGTGCTGACCTCGTCGATGACCGACGACGACGTCGCCACGTTCCGCGCCGCACTCGAATCCCACGCCCGCGATGCCGACCTGATCATCACCACCGGCGGCGTCAGCGCGGGCGCCTACGAGGTCGTGAAGGACACCCTCGGCGAAGAGGTCGAGTTCGTCAAGGTCGCCATGCAGCCGGGGATGCCGCAGGGCGCAGGCTCGGTGGCGGGAACACCGATCATCACCCTGCCCGGCAACCCCGTCAGCGCCCTGGTGTCGTTCGAGGTCTTCATCCGGGCACCGCTTCGCGCGGCGATGGGATTGCCGCGGCCGCAACGGCAACGGCTGGACGCGACCCTCACCGAGGATCTGACGTCGCCGCGTGGAAAGCGTCAGTTCCGCCGCGGCGTGCTCAGCCCCGACACGGCCACGGTTACGAGCTACGGCCCACCCGCCTCGCATCACCTCAGGTGGCTGGCATCGGCGAACTGCCTGCTCGAAATCGGGGAGGACGTCGTGGAGTTGGCGGCCGGGTCACCCGTGCGGGTATGGGATCTGACCTGAACACCCCGAGGACAACGTAGAATCGGGGACCCATGGCCAGACCCGCTCGACCCGCCAACGCTGCCAACGAGTCCGAGATCTCCCGACTGGTTGAGCTGTTCCGCTCCACTGTTCCTCCCGTTCACCCCGCAGGCCTGCCGTTCATCGCAGGCAGTCTCGCCGCCGCCGCGGCGGGACGCCGGCATCGGTGGTTGCGCAATGTCGGCCTCTCCGCGGCCAGCGCGTGCGCCCTGTTCTTTCGGCACCCGCCGCGCGTGCCCCCGACCAGGCCCGGTGTCGTGGTGGCTCCGGCCGACGGCCGCGTCACGCTGATCGAGCGGGTGTGCCCCCCTGCCGAGCTCAACATGCCCGACGTGCCCATGACCCGGATCAGCATCTTCCTGTCGGTGTTCGACGCGCACGTGCAGCGCACCCCGGTCGCGGGCGAGGTCGTCACCATCAAGTACCGACCTGGTAAGTTCGTCTCGGCCGAGCGCGACCAGGCCAGCGAGGTCAACGAGTGCAACAGCGTCTGGTTCCGCACCGCTGAGGGAGTCGACGTCGTCGCCGTCCAGATCGCCGGGCTCGTCGCGCGCCGGATCGTCTGCTCGGCGCGCATCGGGGAAAAGGTGTCACTCGGTGAGACCTACGGGTTGATCCGCTTCGGCTCGCGCCTCGACACGTACCTGCCCGAAGACGCCCGGGTACTCGTCGAGATCGGCCAACGCGCCATCGGTGGCGAGACCGTGCTGGCGGAGCTGGCGTGACCAGCAACGCCAGCAAACGCGGTCTGCGAATCCTGCCCAGTGCGACCACGGTGCTGGCGATCTGCGCCGGCCTGACCTCCATCAAGTTCGCCCTCGACGGCCGCCCGCACATCGCGCTGGCACTGATCGGCGCGGCCGCCATCCTCGACGGCATCGACGGCGGTATCGCCCGCGCGCTCGACGCCCAGTCCCGGATGGGCGCCGAGATCGACTCGCTGGCCGACGCGGTGAACTTCGGGGTCGCGCCCGCGCTGGTGATCTACGTGACGCTGCTGCCGACGTCGCCGGTCGGATGGATCTTCGTGCTGCTCTACGCGGTGTGCGTGGTCCTGCGGCTGGCCCGGTTCAACGCGCTGCTCGACGACGACACCCGCCCGGCCTACACCCGCGAGTTCTTCACCGGCATGCCCGCGCCGTGCGGTGCGATCGGGTCGGTCGCCCCGCTGGTGGCCATGCTGCAGTTCGGCCACGGCTGGTGGACGTCGCCGTGGTTCGTGTGCGTGTGGCTGGCCGCGAACGCCGCCCTCTTGGTCAGTCGCGTGCCGACCCTGGCGTTGAAGGCGATCTCGGTGCCGCCCAACGCGGCCCCCATCCTGCTGATCCTCGTCGCCGCCGCGGCCGCCGCGCTGCTGCTGTTCCCGTACATCCTGGTGCTGCTGATCATCGCCGGCTACCTGGTCGTCATTCCGTTCACCATCCGCAGCCAACGCTGGGTCGCTGCTCGCCCAGAGGCGTGGGACGTCAAACCGGGTCAGCGGCGGGCGGTCCGGCGGGCGGCCCGACGCGCGGCGCCCAATCGCCGCTCGATGGCCCGACTCGGGTTGCGCAGGCCCGGTCCCCGGCAGTGAGTGATGCCAAGGACGTGACTCAGAGGTGACCGATCACATGACCGAGACGCATGGCGAACCTCCGCTCGGTCGCCTGCCCCTGACGGCCCGACTGAACACCTCCGCACTGGACTCGCGTCGCGGCGTCGTCCGAATACATCCGGAAGCCCTTGCCGCACTTGGTATTCGGGAGTGGGACGCGGTGTCCCTGACCGGGTCGCGCACCACCTCAGCCGTCGTCGGCGTCGCAAATCCCGACACCCCGGTCGGCACGGCACTGCTCGACGACGTCACGCTGTCCAACGCCGGACTCCGAGAGAACACCATCGTGCTGGTGGCACCCGTCACGGTGTACGGAGCGCGATCGGTGACGGTGAGCGGCTCGAAGCTCGCCACCCAGTCCATCTCGTCGGCCACGCTGCGGTTGGCCCTATTGGGCAAGGTGATGACGGTCGGCGACACGGTGTCGCTCCTGCCGCGCGACCTCGGTCCCGGCACGTCCACGTCGGAGGCCTCCTCGGCCCTGACGTCCTCGGTCGGCATCACCTGGACCTCGGAGTTGCTCACCGTGACGGGCGTGGATCCCACGGGTCCCGTGAGCGTGCAACCCAATTCGCTCGTCGCGTGGCGAGTCGGCACCACACCGACGACCGAGCCGACCACCGCGGTATACACCGTGACCGAGCCGAACCGAAAGCCGAGCGAGCCGCCGACGAGCCCTCCGGTGTCGATCGACGACCTGAGGGGCGCGCACGCTCAGGCCGGTCGACTGACCGAGTGGCTCAAGCTCGCCCTCGATCAACCCGAGCTGCTCGAAACCCTCGGCGCGAAGCCCAATCTCGGCGTGCTGGTGTCGGGGCCCGCGGGGGTGGGCAAGACGACCCTGGTGCGGGCGGTGTGCGCCGGGCGGCGGCTCGTCGAACTCGACGGCCCCGAGGTCGGGGCGTTGCGCGCCGAGGACCGACTGACGAGCGTGACCTCGGCGGTGAACACGCTGCGCGACCGCGGCGGCGTTCTGCTCATCACTGACGTCGACGCGCTGCTACCGACGGCCACGGAGCCCGTCGCTACGCTGATCCTCACCGAATTGCGCGCCGCGGTGGCCACCTCGGGCGTAGCGTTCGTCGCGACGTCGGCGGTGCCCGACGCCGTGGACCCGAGGTTGCGGACGCCGGACCTGTGCGACCGCGAACTGGGGCTGAGCCTGCCCGACGGCGCAACGCGCACGGCGCTGCTGGAGGTCCTGCTACGCGGAGTGCCCGCCAGGGATCTCGACCTCAAGGAGATCGGCGAGCGCACACCGGGTTTCGTCGTCGCCGACCTGGCTGCCCTGGTCCGGGAGGCCGCGCTGCGGGCGGCCGCGCGCGCCAGCGCAGACGGCCAACCGCCCGGACTGACCCAGGACGACGTGACGGGCGCGCTATCGGTGATCCGTCCGCTGTCCCGGTCATCGGCCACCGAGGAGGTGGTCGTGGGGTCGGTGACCCTCGATGACGTCGGTGACATGGTGGAGACCAAGCAGGCGCTCACCGAAGCGGTGCTGTGGCCACTGCAGCACCCCGACACGTTCCAGCGGCTCGGCGTGGAACCGCCACGCGGCGTGCTGCTGTACGGTCCGCCCGGCTGCGGCAAGACGTTCGTCGTGAGGGCGCTCGCCAGTACCGGCCGACTGTCGGTGCACGCCGTGAAGGGCGCCGAGCTGATGGACAAGTGGGTCGGCGCGTCGGAGAAGGCAGTGCGCGAATTGTTCCGTCGCGCACGCGATTCCGCCCCGTCGCTGGTCTTCCTCGACGAGATCGACGCACTCGCTCCGCGCCGTGGTCAGAGTTTCGACTCGGGTGTCACCGACCGCGTCGTCGCGGCGTTGCTCACCGAACTCGACGGCATCAATCCGCTGCGCGACGTCGTGGTGCTCGGCGCCACCAACCGGCCCGACCTGATCGATCCGGCACTGCTGCGTCCCGGCAGGCTGGAGAAGCTGGTGTTCGTCGAGCCGCCGAACGCCGATGCGCGCCGGGACATTCTGCGCACGTCGGGTAAGGCGATCCCGCTGAGCGCCGACGTGAACCTCGACGAACTCGCCGACCAGCTCGAAGGCTACAGCGCCGCCGATTGCGTTGCGCTGCTTCGGGAATCCGCACTGACCGCGATGCGGCGCTCGATCGACACCGCGGACGTCACCGCCGCCGACGTCGAAAAGGCCAGGACCGCCGTGCGCCCGTCACTCGATCCGGTGCAGGTACAGACGCTACGGGCGTTCGCCGAAGGGCACTAGTCGGCGACCTTCGGGCGCCTACGGACGGGCCTCGAGGACCAAGTTGAACGGTGTCTCGGTCGCCCGCCGAAAGCGGGTGAAACCGCCTCCTTCAACAACGACTTGGCGCAGTCGCGCTTCACCCGCCTGAGCGCCGAGTGCGGGACCGTTGCGCGCGAGTGAAACGGGAACGCAAATCTGGGTGGACGCGCCGTACATCACCCGGCCCACCGGGGTCAGATTGTCCTGCACCTGATCGTTCGCAAATGGTTCCACGATCATCGCCGTGCCGTCCGCGTTCATCGCCTGGCGGGCGTGCCGGGACACACTGATCGGGTCGCCCATGTCGTGCAGGCAGTCGAAGAACGCGATGAGGTCGAACCCTTCACCTTCATAGCCAACCGCATCCGCGATCTCGAATCGCGCGTTTGCAGCACCCGCCATCGCGGCCTTCTCGCGGGCGACGTCAATCGATTCGGCGTGATAGTCGTACCCGATGAACTCCGAATCCGGGTAGGTCATCGCCATCAGGATGGTGCTGGCGCCGTGTCCACAGCCCACGTCGGCAACCTTCGCGCCGCTCTGCAGCTTGTTGACGACGCCGTCAAGCGCAGGCAGCCACGAGCCGATCAAATTGGCGTTGTACCCGGCGCGGAAGAACCGCTCGGTTCCATCGAACAGGCAGGGATGGTGTTCGCCCCATTCCATGCCGTCACCGGACTTGAAGTTGTCCAGCGTGCGCGCCAAGGCGTGAAACGTCGCCTCGACGATGTTGTACGCACCGGGCAGGTCGACCGGACCATTCGGGTCGGTCAGGCACAGCGCCTGCTCCGGGCTCAGCGACCACTCGCCGGACGAGTGGTCAAACTGCACGTATCCACCTGCGCCCTGATTTCCAAGCCATTCGCGGACATAGCGCTCGTTGGTACCGGTGCGCTGTGCCAATTCGCTCGGAGTCAGCGCGCCGTGGGCCAGTTCGCGGTACAAGCCGAGCCGGTCGCCGACCAGCATCAGCGTCGCACTCATCGCCGCTCCGAGATCACCCACCGCATGGGCGAGGAAGTCGTTCATCTTGCTTTCGTCGACAGCCATGGTGCTGCTCGTCTCACTAGTCGGGTCGCGTAAGCCAATGGTGATGGCTAAGTCGAACAGTGGATGGAAATTGGCCCGATCTGTGCCCATTCGTGCGAATGGGGATATTTAGCGAAGGTCAGCTAACCGAAGGCCCCCGGCCGGTGCGGATAAGCTGGTGTTCGTCGAGCCACCCATCGCGTCGCGGTGCTTTGCGAGTCCGCACTGACGGCGATGCGGCGCTCAACCCCGTTCGGCGATCTCCGCCAGTCGCGTCAGCGAGGCCGACAGCTCGTCTGCGGTCGTGGCCCTGGCACGCTCGAAGCGACTCTCGTCGGTGAGCCGCGACCAGTCGTAGGTATGCGTGACGCGGGTGCGCCGTAGCCATTGACGGTCCAACAATGACATGTCATAGTCGGAATATCGATAACTAGCCAGCGTCAAGATCAGGAGGTGTGTCATGACCACCAGCACCAGAATGACGACCAGCGTTGCGCCCGCCACCACCCGCGCGGGCGATCACGAGCGAGAGGCGACCGCCGCGCACCTCGGTGCGGCCCTCGTCCAGGGTTACCTCGACATGGCCGAGTACGAGGACCGCGTCCATGCGGCGTTCGGCGCGCACACCACGGGCGAGCTCCGACAGCTGCTCGGCGACCTGCCGGTCCACCAACTTCGCCGCAACGACCCCGGCCTGCGCGCCGCCCGTCATGCCGCCGCGCGCATGTCCGTCCGGATTCACCTCGCGGCCTACCTGCTGATGGTCGTCGTCGTGCTGACCGTCTGGTTGGCAGTGGCGTTGTCCGCGGGAGCCTGGTATTTCTGGCCCGTCTGGCCGATCCTCGGCGCGGGCATCGGCGTTGTGGCGCATGCCATTCCGATCAGGATCGCGACGTCACGATAGACGCCGATCCGACCGCCCGGGGAACGGGGCCAGCGCGTCCACGTAAACTGGCGTGAGCCACGTCCAGCCATACCCATAGACGGCTGACACCCCGACAACCGGAGTGCCATGCTCGCCATCCTGTACGCGCACGCGATCGCCGCCCTCGCGGCGCCGGGTCTCGTGCACCGTTGGGGGCGGCGGGCGTTCTACCCACTCGCGCTCGTCCCGCTCGGCTCGCTGCCCTGGGTGGCGCTCAACTGGCCAGGGCGCGGCGAGCGGACCGTCCACCTCGACTGGGTGCCCGAACTGTCGATGGACATCACGTTCCGATTCGACGCGCTCGCGGCGATCATGAGCATGCTCGTCCTCGGCGTCGGCGCGCTGGTCCTCTTCTACTGCGGCGAGTACTTCCACCACCACGACGGTCGCACGGAGCGGCGGCTACCCAGCTTCGCCGCGGAGCTCGTCGCCTTCTCCGGCGCCATGTTCGGTCTGGTCGTCAGCGATAACATGCTGATGCTCTACCTGTTCTGGGAGCTGACGACGGTGTTGTCGTTCCTGTTGGTCGGCCACTACGCCGAACGCGCCACGAGCAGGCGCGCCGCCACCCAGGCGCTGCTGGTCACCACCGCGGGCGGGCTGGCGATGCTGGTCGGCATCGTCATCATCGGGACGCTGTCCGGCACCTACCGGCTGTCCGAGCTGGTGGCGGCGCCACCGTCGGGCACCGCGGCCGCCGTCGGCGTAATCCTGGTCCTGATCGGCGCGCTGTCGAAGTCCGCGATCGTGCCGATGCACTTCTGGCTGCCGGGAGCGATGGCCGCACCGACGCCGGTGAGTGCGTATCTGCATGCGGCGGCGATGGTCAAGGCGGGCGTGTACCTCGTCGCCCGCATGACGCCGGGTTTCGCCGGCTCGCCGGGGTGGCGCCCGATCATCGTGACACTGGGCCTCCTCACGATGCTGCTCGCCGGGTGGCGTGCGGTGCGCGAGTACGACCTCAAGCTGATCCTCGCGTTCGGCACCGTCAGCCAGCTCGGGCTCATCATCCTGATGGTCGGCGCGGGCGGCGGCGACCTGATGCTGGCGGGACTCGCGATGCTGTGTGCACACGCGATGTTCAAGGCCGCACTGTTCATGGTCGTCGGCATCATCGACCACGCCACCGGGACGCGAGACATCCGACGGCTCGCCTGGCTCGGCGATCGCCAACGTCCGCTGCTGCTCATCGCCGTCGGCGCGACCGCAAGCATGGCCGCCCTGCCGCCATTCCTCGGTTTCGTCGCCAAGGAGGCCGACTTCACCGCGCTGGCCGACGGCGCCTCCCTCGGTGTCGCCGCCCCCTGGGTGTTGGCGGGGGTGGCGTTCGGCTCGGTGTTCACCACCATCTACAGCCTGCGCTTCATCTACGGCGCGTTCGCCCGCAAGGGCCGCGCCGAACCGAGCCAGCGCGTGTCCGAGATGCACCGCCCGTCCCGCGTCTTCCTCGTCGCCCCGGCGATCCTCGCGATCGCCGGTCTGGTGTTCGGCGTCTGGCCCACGGGTCTGGACCACGTCCTCGACGAGTACGCCGATACCGTGCCGGGAGGCGCCGACTACGACCTGGTGCTGTGGCACGGCGTGAATCTGCCCCTGCTGCTGTCGATCGTGGTGCTCGCCACGGGCACCGCCGCATTCCTCGCGCGGGGCCGACTGCGCCGCGCCCGCGTGGGCTACCTGCCTCTCGGGAACGCCGACCGGATCTACGACGCCGTGATTCGGGGCACCGACGTGTTCGCCGTCCGGCTCACCGCACTCACCCAGCGCGGATCGATCCCCGCGACGCAGGCGGTCATCCTCTCGACGCTGGTACTCCTGCCCATCGCGATGCTGATGCTCGGCGCCAGGGACCGTCCCGAGCTGAAGTTGTGGGACTCGCCGCTGCAGGTGGTGGTCGGCCTCATCATCCTGGCCGCGGCGCTGAGTGCGACGGTGTTGCGCAACCGGCTGGCGGCGGTGCTGCTCGTCGGTGTCACGGGCTACGGCTGCGGGGTGATCTTCGTCTTCCACGGCGCACCCGACCTGGCGCTGACGCAGTTCCTGGTGGAGACGTTGACACTGGTCATCTTCGTCCTCGTGCTGCGGACCCTGCCTGCAGAGGCGGAACAGGCCAACATCAAGAGGAATCGGTTGCCACGGCTGGCGCTCTCACTCGCCGTCGGCGTCAGCGTCACCACCCTTGCCGTGTTCGCAATGGCCGCGCGGACCACCAGGCCGATCGCCGACCTGCTGCCCGACGCCGCCTACTACCGCGGCCAAGGCGCGAACACGGTCAACGTGCTGCTCGTCGACATCCGCGCGTGGGACACCATGGGTGAGATCTCGGTGCTCCTGGTGGCGGCGACGGGCGTGGCGTCAATGGTGTTCCGGCATAGGCGATTCGGATCCGCTCCCCGCGTTGCCGACGCCGGACAGCCCGACATCGGCAGCATTCCCGTGCTCGCGACGAGCCCTGCCGTCGGCGACATCACCTGGCTGCGCGGCAGCGAACTACGCGACCCCCGGTACCGGTCACTGGTCCTCGAGGTCGCGACGCGGATCATCTTCCCGCTCATCATGGTGCTGTCGTTCTACTTCTTCTTCGCAGGCCACAACACACCGGGCGGCGGCTTCGCGGGGGGCCTGACCGCCGGGCTCGCGCTGGTGCTGCGCTACCTGGCCGGCGGCCGCTACGAACTCGGCGAGGCACTGCCGCTGGACGCTGGCAAGGTGCTCGGCGCCGGCCTGGCACTGTCGGCGGGGACGGCCGTCACGTCGCTGCTGCTTGGAGCGCCGGTGCTGTCGTCGGCGGTCATCGAGCTGGACATTCCCGTGCTAGGCCACCTCAAGCTGGTCACCGCGCTGTTCTTCGACCTCGGCGTCTACCTCATCGTCGTCGGCCTCGTGCTCGACGTGCTACGCAGCCTCGGCGCACGCGTCGACGTCGAGATGGCCGAGCAGACCCAGGCGGCACGATGACTACCTACCTTGTGCCGCTGATCCTCATCGGCGGCCTCACCAGCACCGGGGTTTACCTTCTACTGGAACGCAATCTGACCCGAATGTTGTTGGGGCTGTTGCTGGTCGGCAATGCCGTCAACCTCCTGATCCTGACCGTCGGTGGACCGTCGGGCAACCCGCCGGTCCGGGGCCGGACCACCGACGGCGAGACCGCGACGGCAGACCCGTTGGCCCAGGGCATGATCCTCACCGCGATCGTCATCTCGATGGGCATCGCGGCGTTCGTGCTCGCCCTGACCTACCGGTCGTACCGGCTGTCGAGGGCCGAGGAGGTGGCCAACGACCCGGAGGACACCCGCGTCTCGCAGCTGTCGGAACGCGCGGCCGCCGCCATCGACGAGGACGTCCAGCACCCCGATGCGCACCGCGACACCGACGAGCCAGACGAGTTGGACGCGCTGCCCGGCCACGACGGTTCCCGATGATCACCCAGCGAGAAGCGAAGCGGGATCGCGCATGAACACAGCGACCGTGCTGACGCCGCTGCCCGTGCTCATCCCCACGCTCGCCGCGGCCGCCACGTTGTTCGCCGGTCGCAGGCCGCGGCTGCAGCGCGCCATCACGGTGCTGGCCCTGGCCGCCGTGGTGACGGTGTGCGCGACCTTGGTCTACCTGGCCGACCGCGACGGCACCATTGCCGTGCACGTCGGCGGATGGGGCCAGACCGTGCCGGGCATGGGCCCGCTCGGCATCGTCCTGGTGGTGGACCGGCTCTCGTCCCTCATGCTGCTGGTGTCGGCGATCGTGCTGCTGGCGGTGGTCTTCTACGCCATCGGGCAGGGCATCCGCGACGGCGACGAACGCCAGCCGGTCTCGATCTTCCTGCCCACCTATCTGGTGCTGTCGGCAGGCGTGTGCACCGCGTTCCTGGCAGGCGACCTGTTCAACCTCTTCGTCGGCTTCGAGGTGCTGCTGTCGGCGAGCTTCGTGCTGCTGACCATCGGCGCCAGCACCGACCGGGTGCGCGCAGGCATCGCCTACGTGATGGTGTCGATGGTGTCGTCGTTGATCTTCCTGATCGGCATCGCATTGATCTACGCCGCGACGGGCACCCTCAACATGGCCGAAATCGCCGTCCGGCTGGACGACGTCCCGTCGGGCACGCGCAGCGCCCTGTTCGCGGTGCTCCTCGTCGCGTTCGGTATCAAGGCGGCCGTATTCCCGCTGTCGACATGGCTTCCCGACTCGTATCCCACGGCGCCCGCACCCGTCACCGCGGTCTTCGCGGGCCTGCTGACCAAGGTCGGCGTCTACGCCATCATCCGCGCGCATTCGCTGCTGTTCCCCGGCGGGGCGCTGGACCACGTGCTGCTGGTCGCGGCCCTAGTGACGATGCTCGTCGGCGTTTTCGGTGCGTTGGCGCAGAGCGACATCAAGCGGCTGCTGTCGTTCACGTTGGTCAGCCACATCGGCTACATGGTGTTCGGCATCGCCCTGTCGAGCGAACTCGGCATGGCCGGCGCGATCTACTACGTGGCCCACCACATCGTCGTGCAGACCACGCTGTTCCTCGTCGTCGGCCTGATTGAACGCCAGGCGGGAGCGTCCACGCTGCAACGTCTCGGTGGCCTCGCTGCGGCCAGTCCACTGCTGGCCCTGGTGTTCATCGTGCCTGCGCTCAATCTCGGTGGTATTCCGCCCTTCTCGGGCTTCATCGGCAAGGTCGCACTGCTCGAAGCGGGCGCCCAGGACGGGTCCGCTCTCGCCTGGGTTCTGGTGGCGGGCAGCGTGGTGACGAGCCTGCTGACGCTCTACGTGATGGCCAGGGTGTGGACGAAGGCGTTCTGGCGGGAGCGCGCCGACGCACCCGAGGGCGACCTGGCCGACGCGGCACCCTCGTCGCTGATCGACGACTCCGAGGAGGACGTCGCCTACGCCGATCGCGACGACGTCGGCCGGATGCCGGTGGGCATGCTGATTCCGACCGGCGCGCTGATCGCGGTCGGCCTGGCACTCACCGTGTTCGCCGGTCCCATCTTCGGGTTCAGCGAGCGCGCGGCCGCCGGAGTCATCGACCGCGGCCAGTACATCTCGGCTGTGTTGGGGCAGCGATGAGCGCGCGCGCGAAGAGCAAACCGGCGATGACAAGGTTCATCCTTCGGGCCTGGGTTCTGTGCTGGCTGACCCTGGTATGGATGTTGCTGTGGGGCAACATCTCCGCAGCGAACATCCTCGGCGGATTGGCCATCGCCCTGGTGATCACGCTGTTGCTACCGCTGCCGTCGGTGCCCGTCGAGGGCCGGCTACATCCCTTGTCACTGCTGCGACTCGTCGCGCAGGTCGCCTACTACCTGGTGTTGTCCTCGGTGCAGGTGGCCTGGCTGGCGGTCAAGCCGGGGCCGCCGCCGCAGAGCGCGGTGTTGCGGGTGCACCTGGCAATCAAGTCGGATCTGGTGCTGGCGCTCGCCGTCAGCGCCATCAACCTGATTCCCGGATCGATCGTGCTCGAGATCGACCAGACCCGCCGGATGATCTACGTGCACGCCATCGACGTCGGGTCCGACAAGTCGGTGCAACGCTTCTACCGCCAGATCTCCGAACTGGAGCGGCTGATGATCGCTGCGTTCGAGCGAGATGTCGACTGGCGGCCGTCGCCTGACGAGCGCTTGCGCGAGGAGACAGAAGGCGCGGAGAGGGAGAGGGAGACCCCGGAATGAATATCGTCTGGACCATCTCGGCGGTGCTGTTGACCGCGGCCGCCGCCATCACGATGTACCGACTCCTCGCGGGCCCCGGCACGCTGGACCGGTTGGTCGCGCTGGACACCTTCGTCGCGGTGACGATGTGCGCGATCGGCACCTGGGCCGCGTACAGCCTGGACACCACCGTGACCTACAGCCTGAC
>NZ_JAVROT010000399.1:0-9373 GCF_032162605.1 Mycobacterium sp.
CGAGTGGCTGGCCGCACGTCGACGATTGTTGGTCCGTGAGCGAGAAGTGACGCACCTGCGCGATGCCGTCAACGCCGAGCGACGGCGTATGCCAATGGTCAAGGTGGACAAGGACTACGTCTTCGAAGGGCCCACCGGGGAACTGCGCCTGGCCGACATGTTCGAGGGCCGTCCCCAGCTCTACGTCCACCACTTCATGTGGATCGACGCGAAGGACGAGGGCTGCCCGAGTTGCACCGCCGCCGCCGATCTATCGTTCACCGCGGATGACCGCGCCATGCTCGAGACGAGGGGCTTGACGCTCGCGTGCGTGTCGCGCGCGCCGTACCCGAGCATCGCCCGGTATCGCGACCAGCATGGCTGGACGTTCCCGTGGTACTCGTCGCGCGACAACGACTTCACCTACGACTTCCACGTGACGCTCGATCCTGCCCATGCGCCAGTCGAATACAACTACAAGTCGCTCGACGAGCTTCACGCGGACGGCTGGTCCGATGACGAGCTGCACGGCGACATGCCGGGTGCCAGCGTCTTCCTCCGTCGCGGCGACGACGTGTTCCACACCTACTCCGCGTACGCGCGCGGGCTCGATCACACGGCAGTCGGATATCCGTTCCTTGATCTGACTCCGTACGGCCGCCAGGAGCAGTGGGAGGACTCCCCAGCGGATTGGCCCCGCGGAGGTCTGGCCGCCGGCGTGCCGCTGACATAGCGATCACGCCGATCCAAAGGGTGGAGGATTGCCTGCGCCACTGGCATGTTCGTCGTAACGCGGGTGTGGCTGAGTGGCTAGGCACCGGCCTGCAAAGCCGTTTACACGGGTTCGAATCCCGTCATCCGCTCAAATTGCAACATTGTTCCGACGCTGGTGAAAGACATGAGCGAGTGGGATTCGACACCTAATCACCTGCTAGGAACCGGCTTGGGCCAGCTGACGGCCTAGCCGCTCAGCCCTTCGGTGTGATCGGGTAGCGCATACAGCTTTTTGCGCGAAAGGGATACATCATGAGGCTTGGTTTGTTCCCGTGCCGAGTTAGTGAGCCGTTCGCATTCGGCGATGAAGCGTTCCGCCTCGGCTAACTCATCCTGGCTTGAGTCCGTTCAGCGGAATCCCGCAGGTGTGCTGGCAGTCGTTAACGGGGTGGCTACGGACGTGAGGGGTGCCGTCGGCGGCGTCGTAGTGGTAGCCGTCGCCTCGGGAGCCGATCTAACGGTGTCCGTTCCGGTTTGCTCGTTAGCGAAGGCAACGGCCACCGCTCCCATGGCCACGACGGCGCTGGCGCTGATCACCGCCAATAGCAACTTGACACTCTTATGCTGGTCCACTTTGACCACTCCATTCGGCCCAGGCTCGTCCGCCACCCTGGCGAATCGCCCCTTTGAGGGTGAAGGTGCACAGTTCATACATCTCTTCCTCCGAGAAGGAGGTGAAATTTTACGCCTCTTGCCCCTAAGAGGACCAGAGACTCTTGCCCCTAGAGGACCAGAGACTTCCTGTGTGAAATACCTGACCGGGCAGGTCGGTCATTGCGATTTCCTTTGGGTTGTCGCTGTTCATGCGCCCGGTTGCCCACCCCGAAGGATTAATTAACGCTTTCGATAAATAATTGCTACGCTCCTTTCGATCTTGACCGCGCCCGCCCTGCAATCCCGGCCGGGGCGTGGGGAGATCAGTTCAAACGTCACTCAGGGGTGGATCCATGTTCGTTCATTTTTTGATTGCTGCTGCGGCAATTGCGGCAGTTGGCATTGGGATTGCTCCAGCAACATCAGCAACCGGCACGTACCGCAACTGCACGCAGGCGCACCACGACGGCCGCTGGGACATTCCGCAGGGCGATCCGGATTACTGGTCGGGCGGCGACCGCGATGGTGACGGCATCGCCTGCGAGTCCTGACGTGTTCGGGATACCTGGCCCAAAGGGACGGAGGCCGGAGATCGTTCGACCCTCCGTGACGGACCGACGCGATCAGTCGTGTCGCGCTCGCTGCGGCATGATGCCGGCTGACATTCCGATCGCCGTCGCTGGCCGACGTCGTCGCCACGTTGCAAGTCGTTCAGATCGCCGACGACCGCTTCGAGGCCACCCAGCTCGACAATCCCGCCCATCACATCGTCGGCGGTCACCTCGCGGGCAGGCGCTCATGGCCGCGAGCCGGACGACCCCGGGCCGCACGCCACACAGTGTGCACGTCTACTACCTCCGCGCGGGTGATGCTCGGCGGCCGGTGGAGTTCCAGGTCGTCCGGTCCCGCAACGGCGGGACGTTGTCCACCAGGCACAACACGGCGCCGCAGGACGGTGAAGTGCTGCTGGAGGCGCTTGCATCGTTCAGCACACCGGTCGACGGGCTCGACTATCACGCCCCCATGGCCGATGTCCCCGATCCCGAGTCGCTTCCCACCGTCCAGGAGCAACTCGCCCCGTACGCCGACGAGGACCGCGGCCTTTGGGTCCGTCCGCAGCCCTTCGAGCTGCGCTACGTCGACCCGCCACCCCGGCTGGCACTGGACTGCCCCGAACCGTCACCACGGATCCGGATGTGGTGGCGCCCGACCGAAACCGTGCCTGCCGACGAGGTCTTGCACAGCTGCCTGCTGACCTACCTGTCGGGCACCACGATGCTGGAGACCGCGATCACCATGCGGCGCGCCACCCCGTTGTCGACGTTCTCCGCGCTTATCGACCACGCCCTCTGGTTTCACCGCCCGGTCGATCTGTCGGACTGGGTGTTGTCGGATCAGTTCTCGCCCAGTGCAATCGGCGGCCGTGGGCTGGCGACCGCCACCACGTACAAACGCGCGGGCCAGGTGGTTTGCATCGCCACCCAGGAGTTGTACTTCGGCAGGACGCGGGCCGACTAGGTCGCGTCGGGAACGACGGACGTGCCGTCCCAGCGTTTGATGCCGGGAACCACGACGTCGAGTAACTCGAGGGCCCGTGACACGGTCTGGTCGACGACGTCGTCGACCGAGCGCGGCAGCGCGTAGAACGCCGGAACTGGCGGCATGTTGATCGCACCGTTGGTCGTCGCTCTGGCCATCAGGTCGATGTGCCCGGCGTGAAGGGGAGTCTCACGCACGAGGAGCACGACTCTGCGTCGCTCCTTGAGGCACACGTCCGCCGCGCGCACCACCAGTTCGTCGTTGTAGGAGTTCGCGATTCCGCTGAGGGTCTTCACAGAGCACGGAGCGACGAGCATTCCCATGGTGACGAAGGAGCCCGACGACACCGCTGCGCCGACGTCGCGGGGGTGATGGTGGTGGTCGGCGAGTTCGCGTACCCCGTCGGACCGGTACGACGTCTCGTGGGCGATGGTCCGCTGTGCCGATGGCGTGATGATCACGTGGGACTCGACGTCGTCGACCATCTGCAGCAGCTCGAGGGCCCGGATGCCGTAGATGGCTCCCGACGCCCCGGTGATCGCGATGATGATGCGCTTCACGTACCCATCCCTTCACCGGATCGCGCTGCGGCCGAAGCGATCACCGCGATGGCATTGCGTTCCTCGTCCGTTGGTTCGTGGGAGGCACTGTGTCGCAGGACGACATGCATTGCCGCAGTCGCACGTTCGTCGGCGCCCCCAGGCGCCGCGGGGGCTTCGAGATGGTGCGCGACGTCGGCCAGCTCGTCGAGTTCGATCATCTCGGCGTCGAGTTCAACGGCCTTGATCCGGTTCCGCAGCGCGACGGTCGCCGCGTTCGGCGCCGGTGGCGGCCCGTCCTTGAGTAGCGTCCGCACTGCGCGGAGTGGGCCGACCACGTCGCGTCGCCACTGGCCGGTGCGTGCCACGGCCGCCGCCAACTCGTCATCGGTGAACGCGGATCGCTCGACGGCGCCGACGTAGGTCGCCAGAAGGAGCACGTTGACGTCCACTCCGTAGCGGTCCTGCAGCAGCACGGATGCCGTCGCGACCCCGTCCCGTCCGTAAACGTCCACGGCGAACCGTTGAAACTCTCCTCGAGGCTCAATCATCGAACTCCGCACGCCATGGGGGTCACTAGCCACGGGGGATGTGGCACGATCAATCTTGATTTGCTGACCACCTTCACGCAGGAAAGTATGGGGCATCCCACTGTGCCGTTCCAAGATTTCCGCGAGTTCCTCGATGCATTGCGCTCCCACGGTGAACTAATCGACGTGGACCGCCCCGTGGCCCTCGAACTCGAGGTAGCCAAGGCGATGCGCAAGAGCGCCTCGGTCAGCGGCCCAGCCATCGTGTTCAAGAACAACGGAACCGACTTCCCGTTGGTCGGCGGGCTGTACAACTCGCGCTGTACAACTCGCGGGCGAAGGCGTTGATCGCCCACGGCTGCGACGAGGGAAACGTGGTGCAGCACATCCTCAGTGGTTTGGAGCAGAGGATCCCTCCCGTGCTCGTCGATGCCGCACCAGTGCACGAGAACGTCATTCTGGGCGACGACATCGACCTGTCCAAGCTGCCGGTCGCGAAGTACAGCCCGGACGACGGTGGGCCGTACATCACCCCGGGCATCGTGGTGAGCCGCGACCCGGAAACCGGTGTTCCCGACATCGGCCACTACCGGTTCGAGGTCATCGACGAGCACACCCTGTCATTCCTGGCGATGCCCAACCACAGGTTCGGGAAGAACCTGGCCAAGGCCGTTGCGCTGGGCCGCCAGACGTTCCAGGCGGCCCTGGTGATCGGGGTGGATCCGATGCTTGCCTACACCGGTCCCATCCAGGTTCCCGACGACACCGACGACTTCGAGGTCGCAGGCGGGTTGCGAGGGGCTCCGGTCGAACTGGTCAAGGGCCGCACCGTCGATCTCGAGGTGCCTGCCCACGCCGAGTTCGTCATCGAGTTCGAGGTCGACTTCGCCAAGACCGTCTTCGAAGGGCCCCTCGGCGAGTACACCGGCTACTACACGCCGGGTTCGATGAAACCGACCGCGCGCCCGCTGGCGCTCACCCACCGCAACGAACCGTACTTTCAGGCCTTGCTGACGGGGAAACCGACCACCGAGGACCACGTGCTCAAGCAGCTGGCGTTCGAAGCGTCCTTCCTGAAGTCGATGCGCAGCACGTTCCCGACGATCGAGCGGGTGGCCATTCCCCCCTCCGGCGGGGTGAACTTCCGGGTCGTGATGGCGATGCGGCCACGTTTCACCGGCGAGGCCCGCAACGCCATCCTCGCTGCGATGGGTTCTAACGTGCGGCCCAAGACGGTGATCGCCGTCGACCCCGACATCGACGTGCAGAGCTCCGAAGAGGTCGAGTGGGCCTTGGCCTTTCGATCGCAGCCGGCCCGAGACGTCATCATCGTCGACGGCCTTCCTGGCGGCCCCCTGGATCCGACGCTCGACGAGTCACTGCCACCGGATCGCCGCACCGGCTCGGCGCTCGGCATCGACGCGACGTATCCGTACGGCACCGTGGTCAAGGTCGCCGGTGAGGCGTGTGGGCCCGCGCAGGCCGACCACGGCAAGGAGTTCGTGGAGGTGGCCGACGTGCCCCGTTGGTGTGAATACGACTTCCCGGAGCTGGGCAAGTCAGCTTCCTGAGACAGGAGAACGTGCCCATGGCCGAGATCAGCCACCAGATCAACATTTCCGGCACACCCGAGCAGGTCTTCGCGGCGTTGAGCACCTTGGCCGGCGTCAAGGCCTGGCACACGCCCGCGGCCGAGGGGACCGGCGAGGTCGGTAGCGAATGGGTCTTCGGCTTCGCCGACCACCCCGAATTCGGTTGGGAGATCGTCGAATCGGACAGTCCGGGCAGAGTCGGGTGGCGATGCACCCGTGGGCCGGGTGACTCGGTGGGCACCACGGCGGCCTTCACGATCGCCCCCGCGGACGACGGTCGGGCTCAGCTCGAGCTGTCCCACGCAGGCTGGCCGGGGACCCACGGCAACTTTCGCAAGTGCAACACCACGTGGGGGGTGCTCCTGCATCACCTGCGTGACTACGTCGAGACCGGCGACGCCGCACCGGCATTCGAGTGATCGGCGTGATTGGAATGATCGGCGTTATTGGATTAAGAGGAAAGTCATGTCACAGCAGAGCCTGAGCGACTTCGTCGTCGACATGGAGAAGGCGGGCCTGCTCGTCCGCATCACCGACGAGAAGCGGGTCGACGAACTGCCCGCGGTCATGGAGGCCAATCCGTTGACCGCGGTGCTGGTGGAGAAGGTCACCGACTGCGAATTCCAGTTCCTGGCCAACGCGTATTCGAACCAGGATCAGACCGCGTGGGCGCTCGGCTGCGAGAAGAGTGAGACCGGTCGTCGGATGGTCGAGCTCGGCAAGGGTCGGATCAAGCCCGTGATCGTCGACACCGCGCCGTGCAAGGAGGTCATCCTCACCGGCGACGACGTCGACCTGACCCGGCTGCCGCTCTTCCTCCATCACGACCGCGACGGCCACGCCTACACCAACGACAACCTGGTGGTGTCCAAGCACCCGGACACCGGCGTCTACGACTGGGGCATCTACCGCAGCATGTTCCGGACGAAGAACGAGAAGAACTTCGACATGACGTGCACGTCGCACCGTGCGCGGTTGAACGCCCAGGCAGCACAGGCCAAGGGACACAACCTCGAACTCGCGATCGTGCTCGGCGGACCACTGGTGGACAAGGTGGCCGCGCTGACCGGGGTGCCGCCGGGCACCGACGACTTCGAGGTCCTCGGCAATTTCTACGGTCACCCCGCGAAGCTGGTGAAGTGCGAGACCATCGACCTCTTGGTACCGGCGAATGCCGAGATCGTGCTCGAATGCGAGCTGATGGCGACCGAGGGACTCACCCACGACGAGGGGCCGTACGGGGAGTTCACCGGGATGTACGGCGGCGGTATCAAGGCCAACTATCGTGCGGTGGTAAAGGCGATGACGTTCCGCAAGGGCGGCATCTTCCAGCACGCCACGATCGGCGGCAAGCACCCCTGGTACACCGACAACATGCTGCAGCTGCCGATGATCGAATCCGACCTCTACGGCGGGCTCGCGATGGCCGGAATCGACGTGAAGGAGGTCCGCGCACCACTGGGCGGGCTCTCCAACATCGCCTACGCGAAGATCAACACGAGGGGTGCGGGGGACTCGAAGCAGGCGCTCGGCGTCATGCTGACCTGCTCGAAGCAGGGGCTCCCGAAGATCGCCATGGTCTTCGACGAGGACGTCGACATCTGGGACGACAACGCGGTGCAGTTCGCGATGGCGTTTCGATACATGCCGCACCTGGACACGGTGACCATACCGAACGGCAACACGATGACGGTCGACCCCATGATCGCCGACGACGCGGCACCTGGGACCGCATCGAAGATCGGCTTGGACTGCACCATCCCGATCAGTCCCAAGTTCGTCCGCTCGCACTTCGACCGCAGCACGGTGTTCGAGCTCGGTGATCCGCCGCCGGACGTCGTCGCGATGTCGGAGGAGGAGCTGACGGCAGACATGGCTGCGCTCATCCGCGAGGCTCCGCGAACCTGGAAGGAGATCCTTCAGCACTACAACGGGCAGCCGTATCGCACCGTCTACGGGGCGTTCGGCAATCTCCGGCACCAATTGGGTCGCTGCGACGACGAACCGTGGTACCGCTACACGTTCTCCGACACCGACTTTGCGGTGAGTGCGCAGGAAGGCCCGCCGTCAAACTTCGACCCGCGCCATCGGGAATGAACCGCTTCACCCGCGAAACGTTCTGCGGAGGAACGTGTTCAACGTCATCGACGTCGTCATCGATGACATGGATCACCCTTGGTCGCCCGGTGCGAGTCCGAGCGCCCTGAGCGAACCGGGTTCCCTTGCTCACCAACGGTGCAGTCGTGGGTCTTGCTGCAGCTACGATCGGCACCTGCTAGCACGGGCGCCATCCGAGCGAATCGCCCCATGTTCGTCGAACTACGGGTTACTGTCTCGGATGGCTTTGCAATCGACACTGGGAGGGCATGAATGGGCGCCTATCAGACCGTTTTGGTCGGCACTGACGGTTCGGATTCGTCGCTGCGCGCGGTGGATCGGGCCGCGCAGATCGCCGGAGGGGCGGGCGCAAAGCTGATCGTGGCGACGGCGTACTTCCCCCAGAGCGAGGATGCCCGCGCCGCCGACGTTCTCAAGGACGAGGGCTACAAGTTGTCGGGCAACGCACCGATCTACGCGATCCTTCGCGAGGCCAAGGAACGTGCTCACACCGCCGGAGCCAAGGACGTCGAGGAGAAGGCCGTCGTCGGCGCTCCGGTCGACGCGTTGGTCGATCTGGCGGAGGAGATCAAGGCGGACCTTCTCGTGGTCGGCAACGTGGGTCTGAGCACGATCGCAGGCCGGCTTCTCGGATCCGTACCCGCCAACGTCGCACGTCGCTCCAAGTCCGACGTCCTGATCGTTCACACGTCCTGACGCCAGGGGCGTGACCCAACCTTCGTCGCAATCGAAGTGTCGAGCGTGCGGCCAGGGCGGAAAATCAGGTGGAATCCCGCCGTGGTAGCGCGTTGGGCGGTCGTCGTCACCAACCGCGTTCGCGCCACTCCTCGAGGTGCGGCCGCTCGGCGCCGAGCGTGGTGTCGTCACCATGCCCCGGATAGACGACCGTGGTGTCCGGATAGACCTCGAAGACGCGACTGGTCACGTCGCCGAGCAGTCGCTCGAAGTCCCCGTCCTTCCACGTCTTGCCGACGCCGCCCGGGAAGAGGCAATCCCCAGTGAACAGCTGAACGGCTTCGCCTGCGGCGGGACCGCTCAGGGCGAGGGCGACCGAGCCCTCGGTGTGCCCCTGAAGGTGGATCACGTCGAAGATCAGCTCGCCGACGCCGATGGTGTCTCCGTGGGCCAGGATGCGGTCCGGCGTGACGGGCAGCGGGTCGGCGTCGAGTCGATGGGCAGCCGTCGGCGCTCCGGTTGCCTTCGCCACCTCCTCGAGCGCCAGCCAGTGGTCTTGGTGCTGATGGCTGGTGACGATGAGCGACAGCGTCGGCGCATACTGTTCGACCAGGTCGAGCAGTATCGAGGCGTCGTTCGCGGCGTCGATGAGTAGGGACTCGCCAGTCTGGGAACAGGTGATCAGGTAGGCGTTGTTGTCCATGGAGCCGACGGACGCCTTGACGATCGTGGCCCCGGGCAGGGTGCGCCGTGCTGCAGTTCCCGATTCGAGATGGCCGGTGTAGTTGTCGTCGACGACTGTCATGTCTGCCACGGTAGCGGGCTTGTCGGGGGGTGGACATACCATGGGCGCGGACTGCCTTCTGCGGGCTCGCAAGCGGGATGGAATTGGAAGAGGAATCAGTTGGCTGACCGCCTGATCGTCAAGGGTGCACGCGAGCACAACCTGCGGGGCGTAGACCTGGATCTGCCCCGCGACTCGCTCATCGTCTTCACCGGACTCTCCGGTTCCGGTAAGTCGTCGCTGGCGTTC
>NZ_JAVROT010000400.1:0-4098 GCF_032162605.1 Mycobacterium sp.
GATGCCACCCGCGATGGGCCATGTCAACGCATCCCGGAAGATCACCGCGGCCAGCACCGCGGTGAGCGCCGTGCCGGACGCACCCCAGATGCCGTAGGCCACGCCGACCGCGACGCCCGCCCGTAGCACGAGTGCGAGCAGGACGAAGGCGACGGAGTAGCCGACGACGACCACCGCCAGCCATGCAGGATGGTCTTGGGAGGCCCGCAGCGAAAGGGTCGCGGCGACCTCGGTGACGATGGCTGAGATCAACAGCGCCCACGTTCGCACTGCGTCAACCTAGCCGAGGGCGTCTAGTTCTCCCGTCGCTTCGCTCGCTCCGTCAGGCCAGGGGCGAGGTCACCGCGGTCCCCGAGCGGCGCGGAACACGTCGTAGGACGCGATCGCGTGGTCCTGGGTGAGCACCCAGTTGGCACGGTCGCCGGGCTCGCCGTCGGGCACCCGGGTCACGCCGGGTTGCAGCCGCTTGCCAGCTCATGATTCGATTCCCCGGGTTTCCGTCGATGGTCAGTAGACGAGGCCGAGCCGCGGCGGGCGGGCGCCGTGCAGGGTGTGGTTGCCCAAGTGGACGTACTTCCAGCGGGCCGGATCGTGCAGCGAGTGAGTCCGCACGTTGCGCCAGTGCCGGTCCAGGTTCACGGCTGCGTCCGCGGCCGAGGTGCCGGCCAATTCGAATATGCCGCTGGCGATTTCGACGGCGAACTCTTGCGCGAGCGCCTTGGCGGCGGCGATCTTCAAGGTTGCCTCCGCGGCCAGCTCACGCGACGGTTCCGGCGTCGCGTAGCCCTCGTCGATGATCGCCGAGCCGGCAGCCAGCAGCGCCTCGAGCGCATACAGCCGCGCGGTGAACTCCCCGAACTTGCGGACTACGTGGGGTTCCTCGTCGGCGCGCTGGATACCTGCATCGAGTGCCTCCTTCCACGGCCTTGATCTGGTGCGGACGAACTCGGCGCCGTCTTCCAGTGCAGCACGGGCGATTCCGATGTCGATCGCGGCGTGCAGCGCCTGGTCGAACGCGCCGAGCACGCTGGGCGGTCCGGTGAGCGGGTCGGGCGGACTGCCCTCCTCGATCACCAGCGCACCGTCGACGACGACGTCGTCGAGCAGCACCTCGCCGCTGGCCGTCCCGCGCTGCCCGAACGCCGACCACTTGTCGAGGTTCAGGGTGACGCCACTCTGGTCGGGGCGGACGAACACGGTGGCCGTCTCGTTGTCCCTGCCACCCACGATCGCTGCGACGGCGATCCACGTCGCGCCGAGCGCGCCCGTGGCGTAGTACTTGGTGCCGTTGAGCACCCACGTCCCGTCCTCGCCGGAGGTCACAGTGGTGCGGCGGTCCAGCGCGTGGCTGGTGCCACGTTCGGCGGTGGCGTTGCCGATCTGCGCGCCGGCAAGGATGTCGCCGTAGATCCGGGGCGCGGGATCGTGTTGTCCCAGTCCGGCGATCGCACGTGCAACCACGAAGTGCGACAACAACAATTGGCCCACGGCGGCATCGCCGCGGGCAAGCCGGCGGAGCACCTCGATCGTCGTCGACGCGGGCAGCCCCGGTCCGCCGTGCTCGACGGGTACGGAGATGCCAAGCAGTCCGGCGTCGGCGACCTGGCGGAGTTGGGGGACGAGTGCGATGCCATTGTGTTCCCGCTCGGCACTGCCGACGGCGAGTTCGGAGGCAACGGCGTCGGCGGCGGCCAGCGCCTGTCGTGGTGACGTCAGCTGCGGCACGGCGGCCGCGATGTCGATGGTCATGCCGCCGGACGCTACGGACGGCGGTCCGTCGGGCACAGGATTGCGACCATCGAGAATGTTTCCCTCCCACGTTTGCCGGCGTGAGCGGTGCTCGAGCGGGCAAGGGCTGTCACAGCGCCCGAGTAGCCTGGTGATCAGGTTGTTCCGAAGTACATGAAGGAGTTTCCGTGACGGATCCACAGCGCACGTTGATTGCCGTACTGCTCGACCGGTCCGGCTCGATGGAGAGCATCAAGTCCGATGCCGAGGGCGGCTTCAACGCATTCATCACCGAGCAGGGCAGGCAGCCCGGGGCCGCGACGGTCACGCTGGCGCAGTTCGACACCGAGTACGAGGTGGTCTACGCGAATCGTCCGATCGCCGACGTGGCCCCTCTACGACTGCAACCCCGCGGTGGTACGGCGCTCTACGACGGCGTCGGCCGATTGATCACCGACGTAGGCGCCGAACTGGCAGTACTGCCCGAAGGCGAGCGTCCCGGCACGGTCATCGTCGTCGTCATGACCGACGGCCACGAGAACTCGAGTGTCGAGTGGACCCACGAGGCGGTGAACGCCGCCGTCAAACGTCAGGAGGGCGAGTACTCCTGGACCTTCGTGTTCCTGGGAGCCAACATGGATGCCGTGGCCATCGGGCAGCGAATGGGCTTCTCGGCGGACAGTTCGCTGACCTACGACGCCAGCGACGAAGGGGTGGCGTCGGCGATGGCCTCGGCGACCGCTTACGTGTCGCGGCGGCGGCTCGCGGCACCCGCCGGCTTGGTGGCGGCGGGCTTCTCCGAGGAGGACCGGGCCAGGGCGAGGGGCAACCGGCGGTGACGGCCGGGCCGGGCAGCGGTCGATCAGTCGAGGGTCCCATCGTCGACACCGCGTACGGACGCGTCCGGGGTGTCGACGACGGTACGGTCACGTCGTGGAGGGGAGTCCGCTACGCAGCGCCGCCAGTAGGCGAACTGCGATGGCGTGCGCCCGAGCCGCCCGAGCGTTGGACCGGGGTCGCCGATGCCACCAGAGTCGGGCCCGTCTGCCCGCAGCCGACCGACCCGCGGATACCCATCGACCTGGGCGCGCCCCAGGGCGACGACTCGTTGACGCTGAACGTGTGGGCGTCGTCGGACACCGAGTCGGGCGACCGCAAGCCGGTGATGGTCTGGGTGCACGGCGGAGCGTACGTCCTCGGCTCCGCAGCGCAACCTCTGTACCGCGGCAAGGCGCTGGCCCGTGACGGTGACGCCGTCATCGTCACCGCGAACTACCGCCTCGGCGCGTTCGGGTTCCTCGACCTGTCGTCGTTCAGCACCGAACGCACCCGTTTCGAGAGCAACCTGGGCCTGCGTGACGTGCTGTTCGCCCTGCAGTGGGTACGCGACAACATCGCCGCCTTCGGCGGAGATCCCGGCCGGGTGACGCTTTTCGGCGAGTCGGCAGGCGCGGGCATCGTCACGACCCTGCTGGCCAGCCCGGCTGCCGCAGGCTTGTTCTCGAGCGCAATCGCCCAGAGCTCACCGGCGACGTCGGTCTACGACACCAGCCGCTCCCGCGTGATCGCACGGCAGTTCCTGGAGACGCTCGGCGTCGGCGTCGACGACGTGGACCGCCTTCGCGATGCGCCGATCAGCGAACTGCTGGCCGCCTCGAAGCGCCTGTTCGACGAGGTCCCGGTGCGTACGCCGGGGACCCTGGCCTATGCGCCGATCGTCGACGGTGAACTGGTGCCCGACTATCCGGTTGCGGTGGCGCGCGCCGGTGGCACGCATCCGGTGCCGCTGATCATCGGGACCAACAAGCACGAGGCGGCGCTGTTCCGCTTCATGAAGTCGCCGCTCATGCCCATCACCCCAATGGCGATCAAGGCGATGTTCGAGCAGATCGCCGCGGAGCAACCCGGTCTGCAGCTTCCCAGCGAGGCACAGTTGGGCTCGGCGTATCGGGGCCGAGGGAAGACGCCAGGCATGGGCGTCGCCCGTGACATCGGCTTCCGGATGCCATCGATCTGGTTCGCCGAGGGGCACAGTGCCGTCGCGCCGGTGTACGCGTACCGGTTCGACTGGTCGACGCCGATGCTCCGCCTGATTCGCCTCGGTGCCGCACACGCCACCGAGCTTCCGTACGTGTGGGGCAATCTCGTTGCGGGATCGAAGGATCCGACGTTCAAGCTGGGTGGGCTCAAGGCTGGCACCGCGGTGTCGGAGCGCATCCGGACCCGTTGGCTGAACTTCGCGGCAGGCGGTGAGCCGGTCGGACCGCCAGGCGAGCCGCGCTGGCGGCCCTACCGGGACGGCGACCGGGCGACGCTGATGATCGACAAACGCGACACGGTGGTCGAGGACCCCGATCGACCGTTGCGTGC
>NZ_JAVROT010000401.1:0-2531 GCF_032162605.1 Mycobacterium sp.
TTCTCATCGCCGAGGACGAAGCACTCATTCGCATGGACCTCGCCGAGATGCTCCGCGAGGAGGGCTACGAGGTGGTGGGGGAGGCCGGCGACGGCCAGGAGGCGGTGGACCTCGCCGAGAGTCTCAGACCCGACCTGGTGATCATGGACGTGAAGATGCCGCGCCGGGACGGCATCGACGCGGCCGCGGAGATCGCGTCGAAGCGCATCGCGCCGATCTTGGTGCTGACCGCCTTCTCGCAGCGGGAACTCGTCGAGCGCGCGCGTGATGCCGGTGCGATGGCATATCTGGTGAAGCCGTTCTCGATCACGGACCTGATTCCTGCGATCGAGTTGGCGGTCAGTCGATTCGGTGAGATGGCGGCGTTGGAGCTGGAAGTCGCGACGTTGTCCGACCGGCTCGAGACGCGCAAACTCGTCGAACGCGCAAAGGGTTTGCTCCAGACCAAGCAGAAGATGTCTGAGCCCGAGGCCTTCAAATGGATTCAGCGCGCGGCCATGGATCGCCGCACCACGATGCGGCGCGTCGCGGAAGTCGTTCTCGAGACCCTGGACACGCCGGAGACGTAACAACTGCGTTTCCTGACGCGCAGTTTCACGCAATTGCACAGCCAACGGCCAGTCGGCATTCCTCAACATCACGCACCACGGCGATGTGTTGGCTATGTTCTACCCGAAGCATCGGCGGCCAGGGCGACGTGAACTGTCTCATCGGTGCCGATAAAACTCTGACTCGGAGGTGAAACGTGCGAGGTCGCGTGGCACGTAGTGCAATTGCTCTCGGTGGCGCGGGCTTGGTCGTGTTCGGCATAGCCGGGTGCAATCAGTCCGCCCCCCAGGACAACAAGTCGCAAGCCGACTTGAAGATCGTCCAGCAGGTGCAGATCGACGAGAACGGCGCCGAAGTCAAGACCGCGGAAGGCGCCGCACCCGCCGACCCCGCCGGTGATGGCAAGGCGACGTGCCCCCCCGTGTCGATCGCGATGGCGGGCGCCCTTACCGGCGCCGACGCCGCACTCGGCATCAACATCAAGAACGGCGTGCAGCTCGCCATCGACACGCACAATGCCGCCAACCCCGGCTGCCAGGTGCAGCTGAAGCCGTTCGACACCGAGGGTGACCCGCAGAAGGCGACGGCCATCGCCCCGCAGATCGTCGACGACCAATACACCATCGGGCTCGTCGGCCCGGCGTTCTCCGGCGAGACCAAGGCCACCGGGACGGTGTTCGACCAGGCCGGCCTGGTCTCCACCACCGCCTCGGCCACGAACGTGACGTTGAGTGAGAACGGGTGGAAGACGTTCTTCCGCGGTCTCGCCAATGACGGCGTGCAGGGCCCGTCCGTGGCCAACTACCTGAAGAACACGCTCAACTTCAAGAAGATCTGCGTCGTCGACGACAGCACCGACTACGGCCTCGGCCTGGCGCAGGCCATGCGTCAGACGTTGGGGCCGGTCGCGGACTCCGCCTGCAACATCTCGGTGAAGAAGGGCGACAAGGACTTCTCGGCAGCCGTGACGCAGATCAAGGGTGTCAATCCCGACGCGCTGTTCTACAGCGGTTACTACTCGGAAGCGGCGCCGCTCGTCCAGCAGCTCAAGGACGGCGGGGTGACGGCGACGTTCGTCAGCGCGGACGGCACCAAGGACCCCGAGTTCGTCAAGCAGGCGGGCGAGGCATCCAAGGACGCACTCCTGTCCTGCCCGTGCGGCCCGGCCACCGGGGCGTTCGCCGATGAGTACACCAAGAAGTTCGGCCAGGAGCCGGGCACCTACAGCACCGAGGGCTACGACCTCGGCACCATCCTGCTGAAGGGCATCGACTCCGGCGCGATCACCCGCCCGGCACTGCTGGACTTCGTCAAGAACTACGACGGCCAGGGTGTGGCTCGTAAGTACCAGTGGACGGACAAGGGTGAGCTCACCACTACCCTCATCTGGATCTACAAGGTTCAGTAACCGCTGAGACGAGGCGCGTCCGGGCCCACTAGGTTCGGGCGCGCCTCGTATCCATTTTCCCCGCAAGGAGCCGCCGCCGGTGTTATTGGCCGCCAACATCAACTTCAACGTCGATAGCCTGCTGAACGGCTTCTGGCAGTTGACGATCGACGGTCTGTCGTGGGGCGCGATCTACGCACTGGTGGCCGTCGGCTACACACTGGTGTTCGGCGTGCTGCGGCTGATCAACTTCGCCCACTCCGAGATCTTCATGCTCGGCATGTTCGGCGCCTACTTCTGTCTCGACATGATCCTGGGCTTCAATCCGAGCGGGAACGCCTACGGCAAGGGCATCGCACTGACGATCCTGTATCTCGGGATTGCGATGCTCTTCGCGATGCTGGTGTCGGGATCGGCGGCCGTCGGCCTGGAGTTCATCGCCTACCGGCCGCTGCGGCGCCGGAACGCACGGCCGCTCACGTTCCTGATCACCGCCATCGGAATGTCATTCGTGCTGCAGGAATTCGTGCACTTCATCCTGCCGCACATCATCAAGGGGTACGGCGGGTCCAATGCCCAGCAGCCGATCATCCTG
>NZ_JAVROT010000402.1:0-6617 GCF_032162605.1 Mycobacterium sp.
GGTGTCGGTGGCGTCGCTCGTTCTCGATCCGCCGTACGGCCTTGTGGTGCAATCGTATTCGCCGCGGCGACAGAAGCACGGTCTGATGAATGCCGACGGCTGGGGCGTCGGCTTCTACTCTCCCGATCTGCGCGACGACCGGCCTGCGCGGTGGCGCAGCGCGGCCCCGCTGTGGGGTGACGCGTCGTTCGCGTCGGTGGCGCCTGCACTGCGCAGTGGATGCGTCGTCGCGGCGGTCCGGTCGGCCACCGTCGGCATGCCCATCGAACCGTCGGCTTCGGCGCCCTTCACCGACGGTGGATGGCTGTTGTCGCACAACGGGGTAGTGGACCGGGCGGTGTTGCCACTGGCGGCGGCCCCCGAATCCACCGTCGACAGCGCACTGCTCGCCGCACTGATCTTCGACCGGGGACTCGACCGACTCGGTGACACCATCGTCGAGGTCGGCGGGGCCGACCCCAATGCCCGGCTGAACATTCTGGCCGCCAACGGCTCTCGGATGCTGGCGACCACGTGGGGCGACACCCTGTCGGTGCTGCGGCGAGACGACGGCGTGGTGCTGGCCAGCGAACCCTACGACGACGACCCTCGCTGGCAGGACGTGCCAGACCGCCACCTGGTCGATGTCGTGGGCACGTCCGGTTCCATGTCGCCGCCGGGGCGGCTCCGCGGTTCCATGTCGCCGCCGGGGCGGCTCCGCGTCCAACTCATTCCACTGAAGGGATCGTCATGACCGTCTCGCTGTCCAACTACCTCGCCGCCGACTCCGCGGCCCACGCGCTGCGGCGCGACGTGCGCGACGGTCTTGCCAAGACGCCGAAGTCATTGCCGCCCAAGTGGTTCTACGACGCCGTCGGCAGTGGATTGTTCGATCAGATCACCCGGCTGCCGGAGTACTACCCGACACGCGCCGAAGCCGAGATTCTGCGGACCCGCGCCGTCGACATCGCGGCTGCCTCCGGCGCCGACACCCTCGTCGAAATCGGCAGCGGCACGTCGGAGAAGACGCGCATCCTGCTCGACGCCCTGCGTGAAGGCGGCTCCCTGCGGCGGTTCATCCCCTTCGACGTCGACGCGTCGATTCTCGAGTCGGCTGGTGCTGCCATCGGCGCGGAGTACCCAGGCATCGAGATCGACGCCGTCTGCGGGGACTTCGAAGAACACCTCGGCAAGATCCCCCAGGTCGGTCGTCGCCTGGTCGTCTTCCTTGGCTCGACGATCGGCAACCTGACGGCCGGGCCGCGCGCGGAGTTCCTCGCCGCACTCGCCGACAGTCTGCAGCCTGGAGACACGCTGCTGCTGGGCACCGACCTCGTCAAGGACGTCAACAGGTTGGTCCGCGCCTACGACGACGGCGCCGGCGTCACAGCGCAGTTCAACAAGAACGTGCTCGCGGTGGTCAACCGTGAGCTCGACGCGGACTTCGACCCGGCTGCATTCCATCACGTCGCCCGCTGGAACCCCGACGGCGAGCGCATCGAGATGTGGCTTCGGGCAGGTAGTCCGCAGCGGGTGCGGATCGGCGATCTGAACTTGTCGGTGGAATTCGGCGCTGGTGAGGAAATGCTCACCGAGGTGTCGTGCAAGTTCCGACCCGAGGGCGTCGCCGACGAGCTCGCCGCGGCCGGTCTGCGCAGGATCGCCTGGTGGACCGACGCGGCCGGGGACTTCGGACTGTCACTCGCGGTCAAGTGACTTTCGCCGAGGACTGGCGGTCGGCTCGCCCGCCGACTGCGGGCGTGCACCTGGACAGCGCGGCCTGCTCGCGGCAGTCCTTCGCCGTGATCGACGCGGCGACCGCGCACGCCCGGCACGAGGCCGAGGTCGGTGGATACGTCGCCGCCGAGGCCGCGGCGCCCGTGCTCGACGCGGGCCGTGCCGTCGTCGCGGCGCTCACCGGGTTCAGCGTCGACGACGTCGATTTCACCACCGGCTCCGGCGACGCGCTGGACATCCTCCTCGGCGACTGGCGGGGTCCTCGGACGCTGGCCTGCCTGCCCGGCGAGTACGGACCCAACCTACTTGCCATGGCCCGCAATGGTTTCGAGGTCACGCCGTTGCCCGTTGACGCCATCGGCCGTCTCGACGTGGACGCCGCCGAAGGGCTGCTCGCAGCCGACCCGCCCGCCCTGGTCCACGTCACCGCGCTGGGCAGTCACCGCGGCATCGTGCAGCCCACCGCGGCAATGGGCGCGGTCTGCCGCGAGTACGGCATCCCCCTGATCGTCGACGCCGCTCAAGCCTTCACACACGTCGACTGCGCGGACTTCGGCGCGGCCGCGACGTATTCGTCTTCGCGCAAGTGGGCGGCAGGGCCACGCGGCGTCGGCGTGCTCGCCGCGCGCAGCGGAGTGCTGAGCGACGAGACACTGGTCCGACTGGCGGATGCCGAGGCGAACGTCGCTGCGCGGTTGGGTCTTTCGGTCGCGCTCGGCGAGCACGTCGCGGCGGGGCCGGAGCGCATCCGGGGCCGGCTGGTCGAGGTCGGCGCGATGACCCGCAGTGCGCTGGCCGGCGTCGCGGGTTGGCAGGTCGTGGAGCCGGTCGACGAGCCGAGTGCCATCACGACGCTGACCCCACCCGATGGAGTCGACCCGAGTGCCGTGCGCGCGAGGCTGATCGCCGAACTTCGGATAGTCACCACCTACGCGGGCGTCGAACGGGCCCCGCGTGAGATGACGCGACCGGCCTTGCGGGTGTCGCCGCACGTCGACGTCACCGCGGACGATCTCGAGATGCTCGCGGAGTCCCTCTCCGTGGTCACCTCGCGCTGACGCCGGCCCGGCCTGCGTGTTCTACGCCTTGCGTACCGAGAACGTCGCCCGGTAGTCCCCGAGGGGCATCGACTCCTCGGGTGTCCGCGGGTACGGGTCCAGCGATTGCAATCCAATCGCGTACTCACCCACCTGAGCCGTCTGGACGTTCTGGCCAGGGGCGGGGTTGGTGTTGAACTCCGCGGTCGTCGGCTCGCGGCCCGCCCGCAGGACGAGCAGCGCGATGCGCGCCTGGCCCGTCCAGAAGCACGCGACGAGCTTGGGGCAGCGGGAATCCTCGAGTACCTCGGTGAAGCGCAACCGGAGGTCTTCGCCGCGTATCACCGCCTCGTGCCCTCCGCCCATGGTGAACACTTGGTTCAGGTCGTACTCGACGGGATCGGCTTCGGCCCGCTGACTCACCTGGCAGCCTGCCAGTGCCATCACCGTCAACGCCATCAGCAGCCGAGCGTTCACGGTCGTCCGGCTAGGCGGCCTTGTGCGCCGTCAGCAGGAAGGCGGGCATCTTCATCCGGCCCTCGTCGTCGTGGTCGTGCGGCGGCAGCTGGAATGGGGCGTTTGGACCCGAGGGCATGTTCGCGTGGATGAACGCAGGACGGATCTCGTCGATCTCCCAGTACTTGCCGACAGCGTCCCGGAGCTCGGCCTCGTCGACTTCGTTGGGCTTCTGCTCCAGCTCGGCGGGGAACGCCCCCTTGGCGAACACCAGGATGTAATAGACCGCGCCAGGGGCCGCCGCCCGAAGCACCGACCGCTGGTAGCCGTCGCGACCCTCGACGGGAAGCGAGTGGAACAGCGTGGAGTCCATGATGGTGTCGAAGCGTCCGTCGAAGCCCGTGAACGTGGTGATGTCGTCCTGCACGAATGTGGCGTTCGGCAGATTGCGTTCCTGCGCAGCCTTCTTGGCCGCCGCGACGGCCGTCGGCGTCAGCTCGATACCGACGACGGTGTAGCCCTGGGTGGCCAGTGCCAGCGACAACTCGGCATGTCCGCAGCCCGCGTCGAGCACCTCGCCGCGCACCTTGCCGGTGGCGATCAGCGCGGCCAGCTCGGGCTGCGGTTCGCCGATGTTCCATGGCGGCGGCCCGTCGAATTCGCCCTCTTCGCGGTAGGCGTCATCCCAATTGATCACGTTGGAGTCCATCGAATCGCTCATGATTTCACGCTACGCGGGTCCGTCCCAGGTGTGCACGGGTTGGTTGCTGTGCATCCGCTCGCAGTACAAACGCAGCATCTCGGCGAGTGCCTGCGGTCGCGCCAGCCCGCGCTCCTGCAACGCCCGCACCGTGGCGACCTGCCACGCCGCACCGTTGCGGCCGTTCTTGGCCCTGCCCTCGATGACCCCGAGGAAACGATCGCGGACGTCCGGCGCTACGCCCCACCGATCCAGCCCCTGGTAGGCCAGCGGTAGCAGCTCGCGCAGGACCAGCTCGTCGGGCGTCACCTCTCCGAGGCCAGGCCAGTACAGCCGCGCATCCATGCCACCGCGCGCTGCTGCCAGGAAGTTGCGTTCTGCCGCAGTGAAACTCAGCTTCGTCCACACCGGCCGGTCGTCCTCGGACAGAGCCCTCGTGGCACCGTAGTAGAAGGCGGAGTTGGCGAGCATGTCCACCACCGTCGGTCCCGCGGGAAGCACCCGGTTCTCGACCCGCAGATGTGGACGACCGTCGACGACGTCGTAGACGGGTCGGTTCCAGCGGTAGACGGTGCCGTTGTGCAGCCGCAACTCGGACAGGTTCGGCGTACGGCCCGCCGCGAGTTCGGCGACCGGATCCTCGTCGGACACCTCGGGCAGCAGCGACGGGAAGTAGCGAACGTTCTCCTCGAACAGGTCGAAGATCGAGGTGATCCAGCGTTCGCCGAACCACACCCTCGGTCGCACGCCCTGGGTCTTGAGCTCGTCGGGTCGGGTATCGGTGGCTTGGGCGAACAGTTCGATGCGGGTCTCGGCCCACAGTTCGTGGCCGAAGAAGTAGGGCGAGTTGGCGCCGAGTGCCAGCTGCGGTCCCGCAAGCGCCTGCGCCGCGTTCCAGTTCTGCGCGAACTCGGCCGGCGAGACCTGCAGGTGCAATTGCATACTGGTGCAGGCGGATTCGGGAGCGATCGAGGCCGACTGCAGGCTGAGCCGCTCCGGTCCGCTGATGTCGATCATGATGTCCTCGCCGCGGGCGGTGAAGATCGAGTCGTTGAGGGCCTGATAGCGCGTCGACTCGCTCATCCAACCGGCGGAGAGGTGTTCGGGCATCAGAGTTGGGAGGATCCCGATCATCACGATGTGCGCGCCGTCGGAGTTGGCCTTCGTCTCCGCGGCGTTGAGGCTGGCACGGACCTCCTCCTCGAGTTCGAAGCCTGAGTGGCCCGGCAGCGGACGCGGCGGCACGTTGAATTCGATGTTGTAGGCGCCCAATTCGGTTTGGAACGCGGGGTCGGCGATGGACGCGAGGACCTCGCGGTTGCTCATCGCGGGCTGATAGTCGGCGTCGACGAGGTTGCACTCGATCTCCATGCCCGTCAGCGGGCGGTCGAACTCGAAGCTCGACTGGGCGAGCATCGTCTCGAAGACGTCGAGGGACAGCTGCACCTTCCGCCGGTATTGCAACCGGTGCTCTCGGCTGTATTCGGTCTGTGTGACCTCGTCGCCCACCAGGGGAGCCTACCGACGCGAGGCCACCGCGACCTGCGGACTGACAAGACCGCCGCGAAGCTGAATGTCGATGCCCTCGTCCGCGTGAGCGGCGAGCGCGCGCAGCGCCGACGGGCTATACGAACGCAGCGAACTGATGACGCCGTCGTGCACGAACGGGACGAAGGGCGCGAACGGCAGCATCGTCGCCAACCGCAAGAGATGTAGTGGCGCAGGTGGACGCGGCAGGTCGATGATCACCAGCTTGGCGGCCACGCGGGTGCCCTCGGCGATCACCCGTGATGCCGGCGTCGGGGGCAGGTGGTGAAACGACAGCGCGAACACTGCGAGGTCGAACGAGCCGTCCGCGGCGTCGATGTCGGTGGCGTCCATGACGCGAACGGTCGCGCGCTCGTCGACTCCCAGCGGCCCTGCCGCTATCGCGGCCACCGAGTCCGGTTCGACGTCGGTGACGGTGACGTGCGCCGTGGGATGCATCTCCAGCAGTTTGGCGGACAGCCCGCCGTGGCCGGACCCCAACTCGAGGATGCTCGGGTCGGGAACCTCGGCCACCTCTTCGAGCGCGATGTGCGCGAATCTCTCGTGGTTGCCGAACAAGTGTCCGGTGAGTTCCAGCGCCCTGACGACGCTGCGCTTCGTCTCTACGGCGACGTCGTCGCGGTCGAGGTACTCCAGCCGGTCGGTCTGCAGCAGCCGGTCCAGACAGGAGGCGTCGGGACCACCGCGGGGCATGCCGTCGATGTCGACCGTGGAGGAAGTCATGTAGTCCATGATGGACGACTGAATACCCGGAGGGCAGGAGCGAAGCGACCCGGGAGTGATTTGAGCCGAAGGAGCACGTGTGGCCGAATTCGTTGCCGCCATCGACCAGGGCACCACGAGCACCCGGTGCATGATCTTCGACCACGACGGTGCGGAGGTGGGTCGCCACCAGCTCGAGCACGAGCAGATCCTGCCGAAGGCCGGGTGGGTCGAGCACAACCCCGTCGAGATCTGGGAACGGACGTCCTCGGTCATCATGACCGCCCTGAACTCGACGAAGCTGAGCTCGGAGGACCTGGCCGCGCTCGGCATCACCAACCAGCGGGAGACCGCGGTGGTGTGGAACAGGCGTACTGGTCGGCCGTATTACAACGCGATCGTGTGGCAGGACACCCGTACTGATCGGATCGCTTCGGCGTTGGACCGTGACGGCCGGG
>NZ_JAVROT010000403.1:0-4788 GCF_032162605.1 Mycobacterium sp.
AACGAACCCTTGGCGTGCATGGAACGCCCGCCGGCATCGCAAACTGCCCTGACGGCCACTTCATCGGCCCTGCTAAGACGACAGAGATCGAACAAGCGTTTCTGAACAACGTCGAGAAACGACTCCCCCACATCCGCGTGACCCACGGGAGAACCGTCAAATACGACCACGAGCGAATTCCGCTACCCCTCAGACTCGCGCTAGGGACCGGCCTCCTCGACGTTCGGACAGACGCTGTCGTGAGCCGATTGCTGATTGACGATCGGTCGGGCAAGGCGACTGGCGTTGAATACGTAGACCGGTCCGCGGCGACTACGCACGCGATTTACGGCAGGGTAGTCGTTCTCTGCGCATCCGCGATCGAGAGTGTACGAATCTTGCTGAACTCCACATCAACAAGGCATCCGTCGGGTATCGGCGGATCGTCTGGCCATCTCGGTCGCTATCTTTGCGACCACGTCGCGTATACGCAGACCGGTGTGGTATCTGAAAGAGATGCCGAGGATTCTCCCTTTGAAGACGGGTTCGACTTTGCGGCGACGGGACTCTACATCCCGAGCTTCTGCGAAGAGGAATCAACGAACTTTCCTGGCGGTTACGGAATTCAAATCGGGATAGGCCGGGGTAAGCCGACATGGGCCATGTTCGCCCTGGGTGAAATGCAGCCGCGATACGCAAATCGTATTTCACTCGACCCGACCAAAAAGGATGCATGGGGCATTCCGGCGGCCAGGATCGAATGCACTCATTCCGAGGATGAAGTCAACATGGTCGCGCACATGCGCCGGAGGCTGCCGGAAATTGCCGCCGCCGGCGGCCTGCCGGTCGACACGAACCTCGATCTCGGGCGCGGAAATATTGCCTTCCGAATGCTCAGATCTCGCGTCTTTGCGGACTACGGCGCGTACTGGCCTGGTGCAGCCATCCACGAGAGTGGTGGTGCCCGCATGGGTGAGAGTCCGAACAACTCGGTATTGAATTCCTTTGGGCAATGTTGGGATGCCGACAATGTGTTCGTCACCGACGGCGCGTGCTTTGTCTCATCGGGATTTCAGAATCACACGCTAACGCTGATGGCCCTGACTGTACGCGCATGTCAGTTCATCGGTCGGGAATATCTACGGTGAAAAGCCGAATGAGGCGTCCACTCCACGTATCCGCGGTGGCCGGTTGCACAGTGCAGCTTGCCGCGGGTCGGGTTTAGCGATGCTGAAGCCGGCTGGAAATCGGCGCCGAATCAAGCGCGTGCTGGCGGCTTTCTGTCTAGTGCTCATCACGATCGTGGTCGCCGGGGTGCCGTTATACGTGCGACCCCAGGTCGATCGACTGCGCCATGTCGACGCGATACTGATTCTCGGCGGGCCGGACTACGCCAGGTACACCTACGGCCTCGAGCTGGGCTCGGCGGGTTGGGCGCCCAACGTCGTGATATCGAATCCGCACGCCGAGAACGACCCGTGGCTCACGCGTCTCTGCGCGACCCCCCAGCCACGGTACGAGTTGAGTTGCTTCACCCCTGACCCTCCGACTACGAAGGGGGAAGGGCGGGCGCTGCAGCGGTTGGCTTCGCAACACGGATGGCGGACGGTCATCGTTGTCACGTTGCGGCCCCACGTGTCCCGGGCCCGTTTCATTCTGGAGCAATGCTTCACCGGCGAGTTGGTGATGGTGGCCATTTCAGCTGATCTATCGCTCCCCTCGTGGATATTCCAGTACGTCTACCAGACCGCTGGGTATGCTCGGGCGATAATCCAACCCGGTTGTTGAAATGACCACGCTTCTCCACTCTATGATCGGTTCATGGTGCGGGACCGGCGGACGATGTTGCTCCATTTTGCGCGTGCTTGGGCGTATCCGTTGTGGCGCATCGTCATCCGCTCGAATGCCGCCGAGGACGTTGTCGAGGACATCGATTTCTGGATCAGATGTATCGACCAACCCGATCTACTTGCACTCGACCGCTACTCGCGATTCGCTTATCTAACTGCAGCGCTGACCGAGTTCCGAACGCTCGTTCATTACCGACTCCGCTCATCCCCATGGCCACTGCGATTCGTGCTGAACAAGCTGTACCGTCCGGCAACCGCGTTGGTGCTCGAAGCCGACCGGATCGGCCCCGCACTATTCATCCAGCACGGTGTCGGTACCGTCGTGAGCGTCGAGTCCATTGGTTCCCACTGCTGGATCAATCAGCAGGTCACCATTGGGTACAACGCAAAGGGTAGGCCGACGCTGCATGACGGCGTCCGAGTCGGGGCTGGGGCGGTCATCATCGGTCCGATAACCCTTCACGAGGGGGCGACGATTGGTGCGAACGCGACGGTCATCGATGATGTGCCCTCCGGAGTCACCGTAGTGGCTCCGACGGCAACGGTCCTTCGCCGGCGACAGCAGGACGGCGAAGGACGAGCCTAGGCACCCAGAGCAGATCGGGAAGAACCTGCACTGCAAGGATGGCCAGTGCAGACGCAAAGGCCACACCCACGGCGCCAAACCTCATTGCCACCGCGCAGCCCAGACCGATGCTGATGACGGCCATCGCTAGCGCCCACATTGCTTGCCACCGCGCCTCATCGGGCTTTGTCAGCAGCACTAAGGCCGGGAGGTGCAACGCTTGCCCCACCAATACGGCGCCGAATGCCAATGCGAGCCAAGCCGATACCTCGATTTGTCCACCAGATAGCACCGACGCTACCCATGGCCCGAGCGTCACCAGGCACAGGGCGCTGACTACCCCGACTGCACCGAATACGCCGGTGAGTCTCCGCCACATTCGAACGCTCACATCGGCGGCTTCTCGCCTCTTGACGAAGATCGGCCAGTAAGCCCACGCCGCGGTAGACAAGACCTGCCAGCCGATTGCGTACATCTGAGCCATCAACGCGTAGCGCGACAGCTCCTCAGGCGTTGAGAAATGCGCGAGCACGAGTCGCCCGCCCTGCGAGCCAATTGGTAGGCCAACGCCGACCAAGAAAAGCCACATGCTGCCGGCAAGCAGGCGGGAACCGGTCCGGGAAGGCGATACACGGGAAAACGCCGACCATCCCAGCCCGGACAGGCGCAGCGCCAACACCGTGCCCACCGTCTGACCAATGAGAAGACCGCCCAACGCAGAGACTGCGTACCAGATTCCGCTGGCATCAATGGTGTACAGGGACACGGTCAACCCGAGGCCGAACGCCGGACAGCTCATGAACACCAACGTGGCCAACGAATTGCGATTGAGACCGACTAAAATTCGGAGCCCGAGGCCAGCGGGAATGGTGAGCGCGAAGACGCACGCTGCGGCAGTGATTGCCCAGCGATCATCAGGGCCACTGGCGAAGCCGACGAGAGCACTCCAACCGTCTAGGGCCATGACGCCGAGGGCGACGGCAATGAGCAGAGCGGCCACGCCGAACAGCATTCGGTAGGCGCGACGGATTACGTCGACAGCGTTCTGGTCGCGGTTTCCGCCGACGAGCGTCGCGCTGGCACTGAGCACCGTCGCGCCGATCCCGAGATCAGCGAAGGGAAAGACCAACGCGATCGTCGCGACCAGCGAAACCAAACCGAACAGCGCCTGGCCGGTTTCGCGGACGATGATTGCCGTGTTCGCCAGCCCCAACAAAGCGACTACCGGTGTGCCGAGGATTCGGTAAAGCGTGCCGTGGAGCACCGCTCGACGCTCCTCGGGCGCGAGACGGCCCTGGCTCGTCATCGACGCAATGCCGACACGGCGTTACGCCCCGTGATCCTGGCCGCATTGAGGGCCGCATACGCGAGCGCGAAGGGGCCCGGCCTGCCATGTTGCAGCGCTGACCAAACCGCTCTCCGCACCCCACCCAACGATCGGGCCGACACCGCTGCACTGACCGGACTTGTACATAGATAGTCGCCGAGCAGGCGCGGGGATTCCGCACCGAGATATTTCAATCCCCATTGGATGTAGGCGTCGGTACGGTCGGACGGGTCCCGAGAAACTGATTTGCCATGGACGTTGTAAACGCTGAGCGTTTCGGGCAGTTGAATCACGTGGAGGTCCGGAATGGTGCGCTGCACCCTGATCAGCCAACTCGGCTCATCATGCGGTAGATCCACCGCGCCCCCCCATCGAACCGAACGGCCAAGAGCGGTGGGAAAGCAAAGGGTGGATGTCTGCAAATTGGCGTTGCCAAATCCCAGTCCATGGAAGCGAAACAGATACTGCGCAACAGACTCTCCCGGTTCGATGAGTCGACGCGGCCACCTTCGTTGCCGAGTGCCGGGACCCAGCACCAACATTCGTGATGACACGATCCAATGATCACCGTCGACAGAATCGGCTGCCGCTAGTTGCCGAGCGAGCTTGGTGGGCGACCACACGTCGTCATCATCGAGAAGTGCGATGACCGACCCACTCGCCGCATCGATGCCCAACTGTCGGCTCCGAGAGGCGTTGCCCTCGTCATCGCTTGTCAACATCACGATCCGGTCGTCGGCGGGGATAGAGGTGGTCACGCCCGCCTCCGCGACGACGATGATCTCGTCAACGCGATAGGTCTGTTCGATAACCGATTGCACGGCGCGCGTGAGAGACGGCCGCCCCATCGTGGCGATCACCGCACTCACGCTGGGCTTCATCGCGCGATCGACGAGTCAGATCGCGGCCCACGAAGGTGTATGGCCGAGAACAGCAAAACGATACAGGCGAACGTCGGAATTACGTTGTACAGCCACGGCCCATACATGAGATCCCAGATCCCTTGCAGAGAAACCGTTACCCCGAGCGGAGCCCACCGTCCGAGCCGTCTGAAATTCCACACGTTT
>NZ_JAVROT010000404.1:0-2562 GCF_032162605.1 Mycobacterium sp.
CTTCGAGCTGGGCCAGGTTGGCCATCAGGTGGGTTTCATTGAAGCGGTTGCCGCTGTCGTGGGCAATCGCAAGGCCGCGGTGCATCGCCTCCATGGCGCGGTCGGGATCCGCGTTGCGCCAAGCGAAGCCGTAGGCCATCAGCGCCAAGGAGAGTGCGTGCGGATTGCGGGTGGCTTCGGCGATGTCGGGTAGGCCGTCCACTGCGGCCATTGCGTCGTCGTCGCGACCCGCGATCGTCAGTGTCAAGACTAGGTATGACGTGATGTTTACGTGTGCATCGCGCGTGCGTGCGAGCAGGGTACGGCACCACTCGACTGATCGATCAGCCTGACCGGTGGCTACATACGCAAAGGCGAGCAAGCCTTCAAAGCCGATCGGAAGCTCACCGCGGCCGGTGCGCACCGCCGCCTGGGCGGCGTCGGTGTACCCGATGGCCTGCTCGATACGTCCCACGAACCAGCACTGCGTTGCCATCGTGTAAAGAAAGACGAGCCGTCGGTGATCGGCAGCGCGGGCGGGCTCGATCAACTCTTCGGCCCAGGCGACGGGCTCGTAGTTTTCGACGCAGAAGCCGAGGAATGCCGCGTAGGTGGCGATGACGGCGGCATCGTCGAGGTTGCGATGATCGGCCGCCCAACGGAACGCGGTGCGCAGATTCGCGAGCTCGGTCGTGAACCAGTCGTACGCCTCCCGCTGCCGGGGGGTGTCCCACAGAGCCAGGACGTCGTCCTCTCTTGCAGCGAAGTGGTGGGCATGCGCGCTACGAACGTCGTCCGCCGCGCCGCTCGTCACGAGTTGCACCTCGGCGAACTGGCGAATGGTCTCCAGCATCGAGAACCGAGTCCGCCCCGACGACCGGTCAGCGACGAGCAGCGACTTGCGCACCAGAGCATCCAACAGATTGAGTACGGCGTAGTCGTCGGACGCGTTGGACCCCACTACCGCGCAGGCACTTTCGAGGTCGAACCCGCCGGCGAATACTGAACACCTTGCCAACAAAGACTTTTCGACATCGTCGAGCAGGTCATAAGACCACGCCACCGTCTGACGCAGTGTCTGATGGCGTTCCAGTCCGCGTCGTGACCCGACCAACAGCTGGAACCGCTGATCGAGACGATCCCGCACCTCGCTTGCGGTCATCGACGCCATCCGGGAGGCCGCCAACTCGATTGCCAGCGGGATCCCGTCGAGGCGGCCGCAGATCTCCACCACCGCCGCGGCTTCGTCGGGCATCGAGAAGTGAGGCGCAACAGCGCGGGCACGTTCGAAAAACAGCGTCGCCGCCGGCGAGCCGATTCCCGCGCCAACATCCAATGAGGGCACGGGCCATAGCTGCTCCTCGGCCACACCCAATCCTTCGCGGCTGGTGACCAGGATCCGCACGGTCTCCGACTGCGCGAGGATCGCCTCGATGAGATCGGCGGCGGAGCTGAGTACGTGCTCGCAGTTGTCGATCACCAGAAGCCGGACTCTGCCCTCCAGCGCGGCAGCCACCGACTCGCTGATGCTCTTGCCCGGCTGGTGGGTGATGCCCAGCACCGCGGCCACGGCGTCGGGCACCGCAGCCGGGTCAGCCACCGCGGCCAGTTCGAAAAACCAGACCCCGTCCGGGAATTCATCGACTAAGTGCGAGGCGACTTCCGAGGCCAGGCGAGTCTTGCCAACCCCACCAGCCCCGGTCAACGTCATGAGCCGATTGGCCCTCAACGCGGCTTGCACCTCGGCGACCTCAGATTCGCGCCCCACGAAACTGGTCGCCGCACGCCGTAGGTTGCCAGGGCTCGTGTCCAGCGCCCGCAGCGGCGGAAACTCCGTACGGAGTCCCGCTGCTCGGACCTGAAATAGACCAACCGGCATCGGTACATCGCGCAACCGCCGCGGCCCCAGATCCGACAGCTCGACTCCACTCAGCAGCTTCGCCGTCGAATCGGCCAGTAGGATCTGACCGCCATGTCCGGCGGCCATCACTCTCGCGGCCCGATTGAGCACCGCACCGAAGTAGTCACCATCCCGCAGTTCGGCCTCGCCGGTCGCCAACCCCATCCGCACCGGCAACTCGAGCCCTCGTTGCGCGGCCACCGCCGCATCCACCGCCGACCTGGGCGAGCCGAAGGCGGCGCACACACCGTCACCGGTGTGCTTGAACATGAAGCCGCCGTGCGTCTCAATCGCGGAGCGCAACACCGCGTCGTGGGCGGCGAGGGCGTTCCGCATCCCGTCCGCGTCGGCCTCCCACCGACGGGTCGACCCCTCGACATCGGTGAACAGAAACGTCACCACACCGGACGGTGCGGCTGTCGCGGCCACGCGCACAGGATGTCACAAGAAAGGCACTCCCACCTCGAACATCGGCGGATCCGGCCGGTCAGCGGATACCCGTGGTCGTCGAGTCGAACATCCGCGAGTCGCGATTGTCGTCTCGTTCGAGACGAGCGCCTGTGGCCACTGCCCCTGCGGGAGAACGGGCGCTGTTCGTCCTATCTGCGTTTGCGGGTGGGCGCAAACGCGCGTCGGCCGGCGCTCTGCCCGCCGACGCCTTCGTGGTCGACATCCCGCCAGAA
>NZ_JAVROT010000405.1:0-3231 GCF_032162605.1 Mycobacterium sp.
GCCGCCGAAGCCGAGGTGCGGATTCGGCTTGCGGCTCAGGTCGAATCGGCCTGGCGAGTCGAACGCGTCGGTGTCGAAATTGCCCGACGAGTAGAACATCACCACCTTCTCCCCCTCGGCGATGGCCTGCTCGCCGAGCCGGCAATCCGTCGCCGCGGTGCGGCGGAAGGTCATCACCGGCGTGGCCCACCGGACGAACTCCTCGACCGCGCAGGAGATGCGGTCGTCGAAGTCCGCGGCCAGCCAGGCTCTCTGGTCACCGAAGTCGGTCAACGCCTTGATGGCGTGGCTCATGGTCTGTCGGGTGGTGTCGTTGCCCGCCACGGCAAGCAGCACGAAGAAGGCGGCGACTTCGGCGTCGGTGAGCCGGTCGCCGTCCACCTCGGCGTGCACCAGGCTGCTGATCAGGTCGTCGCCGGGATGCTCCCGCCGGTCGGCGGCGAGCGCGAAGGCCACCTGATGCATGTACATCTGGCTGCCCACCAGTAGTTCCAACGGATTTCGCCCGTCCAGGAAGACCGGATCGGCCCACGACACCATGGCATCTGCCGCTTCCGCCACCTGCGCCCGTTCGGACTCCGGAATCCCGACCATGTCGGACAGCGTGCGGATCGGCAGCTCCTTGGCGCAGACCTCGACGAAGTCGGCCCCGCTGCCCGCGTCGCGGAGCTCGGTGAAGCTGGCTCCGTCAGCCATGAGGCGCTCGGTGGCATCGAGGAGTAGCCGCTCGATCTGCTCGCGGCGCTGCTGGCGCTTGGCCTGCGGCTTCCTGGTCACCGACGGCATGTGGGGCAGCCTAGCTGGAATGAAGGCACCTTGACTAGACATACTGTCTAGACTTATTGTCGCTATATGACTGTGTCGCCGCTCACACCGACTTCGCCGCGTCCGTACGATCCGATCGACCTGTCGTCGAGAGCGTTCTGGTCCGCCACCGCCGCGGAGCGCGAAGAGTCGTTCGCCGAACTGCGGGCCGACAGACCCGTCAGCTGGCACCCACCGGTCGAGGATGCGTTGATGCACGACCCGGACGACCCCGGCTACTGGGCGGTGACCCGGCACGCCGACATCGTCACCGTCAGCCGCGACAGCGAGACGTTCCTCTCCGGCAAGGGCGTCCTCTTCGAGAACGTGCCGGAGGAACTGCTCGAGGCGTCGCAGTCCTTCCTGGCAATGGATCCACCGCGGCACACCATGATTCGCAAGGTCGTGCACGCCGCGTTCACTCCGCGCCAGGTCCGACGCATCGAGGACTCGATCAAGGCGAACGCAAAGGACATCGTCTCCGAACTGAGCGAGGCGGGCAGCGATTCGGACTTCGTCGAGCATTGTGCCAAGGAGCTGCCGATTCGCACGCTGTCGGACATGGTCGGCATTCCCGAGTCCGAGCGGGCGCAGGTGGCCGACGCCGCAGATGCGATGGTGTCACTGGGGGACCCGGTCTACCTGGCCGGGCGAAACCCGTTGGAGGTGTTGATCGGAAGTCAGATGTATCTGCACCAGGTGGCCGGTGCGCTGGCCGCCGACCGGCGGAAGAACCCCGGCGATGACCTGATCAGCAGCCTCGTCCACGCCGAAGTGGACGGCGATCGGCTCACCGACGCAGAGGTCGCAGCCTTCTTCGTGCTGCTCGCCGTGGCGGGCAACGACACCACCCGCCAGACCGCGAGCCACGCCATGAAGGCGCTGACGGACTTCGGCGACCAGCGGACGTGGCTTACTGCGGACTACGGCGACCGCATCTCCTGCGCAGTCGAGGAGTTCGTCCGTTGGGCCACCCCGGTGATGACTTTCCGCCGTACCGCCGCGACCGACTGTCGACTCGGCGAACAGGACATCGCCGCCGGCGAGAAGGTCGTGATGTTCTACTCGTCGGGCAACTTCGACACCGAGGTGTTCGACCAGCCGGGCCGGCTCGATCTCGGTCGTAAGCCCAATTCTCATCTCGGCTTCGGCGGTGGCGGGCGGCACTTCTGCTTGGGCGCGCACGTCGCCCGCGCCCAACTGCGGGCGATCTTCGGGGAGTTGCTCACGCGGCTGCCCGGCATCGAGGCGGGCGAGCCGTCCTACGTGCCTGGCAACTTCATCCACGGCATCCGCTCGATGCCCGTCACCTTCTAGCGGTTCACGTGGTCACTCGTAGTGGTTTCGGCGCGCATTCCCGCGCTCACCGCGGTTCAGCGCGCCGAGATCGCGGAGAGTTCGTCGGCGAGCAGGACCAGAAGCTCAGAGCAGCCGGCGTCGAGTTTGATGGTGGCCAGGGGGTCGCCGCGGGTCGGGCCACGGTTGATGATCGCGACGGGCTGGCCCGCGGTCGCTGCGCGCCTGACGAACCGCAACCCCGAGAACACCGTCAGTGACGACCCCGCGACGAGCAGCGCGTCGGCGTCGTCGACGAGCGAATAAGCCTGCGCCACTCTGTCCTTCGGAACGTTCTCGCCGAAGTACACGATGTCCGGTTTCAGCATGCCATCGCAGCGGGGACAGTCGACGTAGCGGAATGAAGACGTCTCCTCCACCGTCGCGTCGGCGTCCGGTGCCACGGCGATGCCGCCGACCGCTTCGGCGCGTTCGACGAATCCCGGGTTGAGTTCCTCCAGTTCGTCCGCCAGCTGCGCGCGCGTCAACGTGGACCCGCACGCCAGACACACCACCTGGGCGTACGTGCCATGCAGATTCACCACCGTCTGGCTGCCCGCCTTGGTGTGCAGCAGATCGACGTTCTGGGTGATGACGCCCGTGACGATGCCGACCCGCTCCAACTCGGCGAGTGCCCGGTGCCCGGCATTGGGCAGTGTGTCGTGCATGTGCTGCCAGCCGACGTGATTGCGTGCCCAGTACCGCTGGCGGAACACCGGGTCCGACGTGAACTGCCGAATGGTCATCGGGTTGCTCGGCGGGGAGTCGGGTCCCCGGTAGTCCGGAATGCCCGAGTCGGTCGACAACCCGGCTCCAGTGAGAACGGCGACGCGGCGACCATCCAGTAGCCTGACGAGCTCGGGGACATCCACGCCTCCGAGGGTAGGCGCAGTTGGTACCGGCGAGCAGGTGTCGACCACCGGTGCGCGCGTTATCGTCCCTGGATGGACGTCACCGTGCGGAAGCTCCGTTACTTTGCGGTGGTCGCCGAAGAGCGGCACTTCACCCGTGCCGCGGCCCGTCTCTTCGTCGCGCAGCAGTCGCTGTCGCGTCAGATCCGCGATCTGGAAGAGGAGGTCGGTGCACTGCTCT
>NZ_JAVROT010000406.1:0-10686 GCF_032162605.1 Mycobacterium sp.
TCGAGCGTGAGGGCTTCTCGGAGGTCGACGTCGCGGTGGCGTCGGCCGAGGCGATCGGCGCGCGTCACGTCACCAAGGTCGTGAGCCAGACCGAATTCGTCGAGGCGTTGCCCGAGATCGTCTGGTACCTCGACGAGCCCGTCGCCGATCCCGCCCTGGTGCCCCTGTTCTTCATCGCCCGCGAAGCGCGCAAGCACGTCAAGGTGGTGCTGTCGGGAGAGGGCGCTGACGAGCTCTTCGGTGGCTACACGATCTACCGGGAACCGTTGTCGCTGAAAGCCTTCGACTATGTGCCGGGACCGCTGCGCCGATCTCTGGGTCGGGCGTCGAGCCCGCTGCCCGATGGCATGCGGGGCAAGAGCCTGCTGCACCGCGGTTCGTTGACGCTGCAGGAGCGGTACTACGGCAACGCCCGCAGCTTCTCCGATGTGCAGTTGCGCGCGGTTCTTCCCGGCTTCCGGCCGGAGTGGACGCACACCGACGTGACCGCCGCCCTGTACGCCGAATCCGACGGCTGGGATCCGGTGGCACGGATGCAGCACATTGATCTGTTCACCTGGCTGCGCGGCGACATCCTCGTCAAGGCCGACAAGATGACGATGGCGAACTCATTGGAGCTGCGCGTGCCGTTCCTCGACCCCGAGGTGTTCGCCGTCGCGTCCAGGCTCCCCTTCGATCAGAAGATCACCAGGGCGACGACGAAGTACGCGCTGCGCCGGGCGCTCGAGCCGATCGTTCCCGCCCACGTGCTCAATCGCGCCAAGCTCGGCTTCCCCGTTCCGATTCGGCACTGGTTGCGGTCAGGCGAACTGCTCGACTGGGCGTATGCGACGGTCGCGGCCTCACAGACCGACGAGTTGATCGACCGCACCGCGGTACGGCGGATGCTCGACGAACACCGGACCGGCGCGGCCGATCACAGTCGACGGCTGTGGACGGTGCTGATCTTCATGCTGTGGTACGCGATATTCGTCGAGCGCAGCGTGGTGCCGAACATCGGTGAACCGACGTACCCGGTCCAGCTCTAGCTCAAGCCAACGCGGCGGCGATCTCGGCGCCGGCATCTGCTCCGTAGGCATCCGAGATGCGTGTGATCGCCGCTGCCTTGTCCCACGTCCACTCCTGCGGTCCGGTCGCCTCCAACACCAGAACAGCGACGAGCGAGGCCAGCTGCGCGGAACGCTCCAGGCTCAGACCTGCGGCGCGTCCGGTCAGGAAGCCGGCGCGGAAGGCGTCACCGATGCCCGTCGGATCGGCCTGGTGCGTCTCGGGCACGACGTCCACGTGGACGGTGGTACCGTCGGCCGATACGAGGTCGACGCCCTTGGGGCCCAGCGTCGTCACGCGCAGGCCGATCTGGCTCATCACCTCGGCCTCGGTCCAACCCGACTTCTGCAGCAGCAGGTCCCACTCGTAGTCGTTGGTGAACAGGTAGGTGGCACCGTCGATGAGCTTGCGGATCTCCTCACCGGACAGCCGGGCGAGCTGTTGGGACGGATCGGCGGCGAAGGCAAGGCCCAGCGCGCGGCATTCCTCGGTGTGAAGGAACATCGCGTCGGGATCATTGGCCCCTACGATCACCAAATCGATTGCGTCCGTGCGTGATACGACATCGGCGAGCTTGATGTTTCGCGACTCCGACATGGCGCCCGGGTAGAACGAGGCGATCTGGGCCATGTCCTCGTCGGTGGTGCAGACGAAGCGGGCGGTGTAGGCGGTGTCCGAGATCAGGACGCTGTCGCAGCCCACCCCGTGCGACGTCAGCCAACCGCGGTACTCGTCGAAGTCCTTGCCCGCCGCGCCGACGAGTGCCACGTCGCCGCCGAGCACGCCGATGGCGTACGCCATGTTTCCCGCCACTCCGCCGCGGTGGACGACGAGATCGTCGACCAGAAAGCTCAACGAGACCTTCTGCAGGTGGTCGGCCAACAACTGCTCGGAGAACTTGCCGGGGAACTTCATCAGATGGTCGGTCGCGATGGATCCGGTCACCACAATGGTCACGAAGCGTCACCCTTCATTTCATTAAGTCGTCTACATAAGACTAGCGCGCAGGTCGGTGCGCTAGCCTAGCAACGTCATGGCCGGTCCAATTCCGTACCCCGAATCCCCTTATTCCGCACCGCCGACCCAGCAGCCGTTTCCTCAGACGGGACCGCAGCAGGGTGCTCAGGTGTTCTATCCAGGCCAGGTGCCGTCGCCGTATCCCGGCACCTTGCCGCCCCCGGTGAACTATCCGAGGGCCCCACGCCGCAAGCCTTTCCTGCTGATCGGCGTTGGATTGCTCGCCATTGCCGTGGTGGCCGCCGTGGTCGTGGCGATCGTCATCGGGTCTCACGGTGATAACCACGCAACCGTGACGGTCAACGACGCGTCGGCGACGACCGCGATCCAGGGCTATCTGGATGCCCTGGTCAAGGGCGACGACGACACCGTCGCACGCAACAGTTCGTGCGGTTTCTTCGACGAGGTCAAGGATCGCCGGTCGGACATGATGCTCGCCAAACTCACCAGCGATGCGTTCCGCGCTCAGTACGGCAGCGCAACCGTGTCGAGCATCGACAAGATCGTGACGTGGTCACCGCTTCAGGCGCAGGTGTTGTTCACAATGCGTGCTGCCCCTGCGGGGCGCAGCCAGGGACAGGTGGAGCGCCAAGGCGTGGCCCAGCTGCTGGTCCAGGACGATCAGATCCTGGTGTGCTCCTACCTGCCCAGGAACACCGGGCAGTTCTAGCCGGCTAGCGGCGCGAACTCAGTTGAACGAGTCACCGCAGGCGCACGAGCCGCCGGCGTTCGGGTTGTCGATCGTGAAGCCGGTTTTCTCGATGCTGTCGACGAAGTCGATGGTGGCGCCCTGCAGGTACGGGGCACTCATCCGGTCGACCGTCAGCGTGACACCGCTGAAGTCGACGTTCAGGTCACCGTCGAGGGACCGATCGTCGAACGCGAGCTCGTAGCGCAGGCCCGCGCAACCGCCGGGCTGGACCGCGATGCGCAGGTTCAGGTCATCACGACCCTCCTGGTCCAACAGCGACTTCGCCTTTGCGGCGGCGGCGTCGGTCAAGACGGCACCGTGAGCGGCGGTGGTGGTGGTCGACTCTTGCTGAACGGTCATTCCTTCTCCCTGTGCATTGTCATGCGTCGGATAGGTCAACGGTACCTTGTCGGGGCGCTATTCCCGACTCTTGCTCATCTCCCCAGCGCGAGGACGTCTGCTCCGCGAGTCCCATGAGCTGCCGCGCGGCGTCCTCGATCGCCACCCGCACCGATCCGGCGTAGTCCGTGATCGAATGAGCGGCCGCGATGCCTGCCCCCCGCAGGGCGCCCTCGTCGAGGGTGACCTGGCCCGCCAGCACCAGTACCGGTGTGTCCCGCGCTCCGGCCGCCAGGGCGCTGACCACCTTTCCATGTAGCGACTGGTCATCGAACCGGCCCTCACCGGTGATGATCAGGTCGGCGGTGGCGACGTCGCCCGCCAGGCCCGTGTGTTCGGCGATGACGGCGGCGCCCGACTCGCGACGGCCGCCAAGTGCCAGCAGCGCGGCGCCGATGCCACCCGCGGCTCCCGCACCGGGCACGTCGCGCACCGCACGCCCCGCGGCCGCCTCGAGGTCGGCGGCCCAAGCGGTCAACCTGTCCTCGAGCACCGCGACGGTGGCGGCGTCGGCGCCCTTCTGCGGGCCGAACACGTGGGCGGCTCCCCTCGGGCCAAGCAGCGGGTGCTCGACGTCGGTGGCGGCGATCAGGTCCACGTCGGCCAGCCGGGCGACGGCGGCATCGAGCCCGCCGAGCGCGTCGATCATGCCGCGGCCACCGTCGGTGCAGGCGCTGCCGCCAAGCCCGACGACGATGCGCTCGGCGCCCGCCGCCAACGCGGCGTCGATAAGTTGGCCGACTCCCCCGCTGTGCGCGTCGAGCGCGGTCTGCACGGTGGGCTGCCCACCCAGCAGGGCCAGGCCGCAGGCCTGGGCACATTCGACGTACGCCGTGCCGGATCCGGCGTCGAAGATCCATTCGGCGGTCACGTCGTCGGTCAATGGGCCGCTGATGACGGCTGTCCGGCGACCGCCGAAGCGACTCGCCAGGACGTCGACGAAACCAGGACCGCCATCGGACTGCGGCGCCAGTGTCAGCTGGTCTCGTGACCTGCCGCGCTGCCAGCCGGCGGCGATGGCGTCGGCGGCCTCCACGGCGGTGAGGCTGTCGCCGTAGCAGTCCGGGGCAATCAGCACGCGCAGCACGGGGCCGGTCATTCGCCCACGGTAGATCCGTGTCGCCGGAGGTGCATGCTGGACGCCGCCGAATCGGAAGTAACCTGGCAGACGTGAATCTGCTGGGTCGTAAGAAGGACACCCCTCAACCCGAGGATGGCGACGACTCCGCCGCTGGTGGGTTGTCCGCCGCCGAGCAGGAGGCCCGCGCCCGCGTCACCGCGCCGAAGGGCAGGCCGACTCCCAAGCGCAACCAGACCCGTACCCGCGGGCCGGTGGCGCCCGCACCGATGACGGCCGCGGAAGCCCGCAAGCGCAAGAAGGCGAACCGGCAGTCGCTCAGCAAGGACGAGCGCAAGGCCGAGAAGCTCACCCGTCGCGCCGACCAGGCCGAGCGCCGAGAGAAGATGATGGCCGGTGACGACGCCTACCTCCTGCCGCGTGACAAGGGAGCACTGCGCAAGTTCACCCGCGACATTGTGGACTCGCGTCGAAACGTGCTTGGCCTGTTCATGCCCGCCGCGCTGGCCCTGGTGTTCGTGATGTTGTCGCTGCCGTCGGTCCAGATCCAGTATTACGTGCAGTTCGTCATGCTCGGGCTGGTGCTGGTCATGGTGATCGACGGACTTCTGATCGGCAGGCGCGTCAACAAGGGCGTCGACGCCAAGTTCCCCGGCAACGCCGAAAGCGGTTGGAAGCTCGGCTTCTACGCCGCCAGTCGGGCTTCTCAGCTGCGCCGGATGCGGGCACCGCGCCCACAGGTCGAGCGCGGCGCCAAGGTCGCCTGAGCCGAGGTGCGCGTCCTCGCGCTGGGCGGTATTCGGTCTGGCAAGTCGCAATGGGCAGAAGTGGCGATCGCCCATGCGGTCGGCCATGGCGGGTGCGTCCGCTACGTGGCCACCGGTGCGACCCCGTCCAGTCCCGAGTCGGATCCGGAGTGGTCAGCCAGGATCGCCGTACACCGGCAGCGCAGGCCGTCGCAGTGGTCGACGGTCGAAAGCACCGATGTGGCAACGCAATTGCGCTCCGATGACGGCACCGCGACACTGGTCGACGACATCGGCGGCTGGCTGGTCGCCGCGATGGATCGACGCGACGCGTGGACCGGTGGCACGGTGGTACCGGACGTGGGAATGGACAACGTGGGAATGGACATAGACGACCTCGTCGAAGCGGTCGGCGCCTTCCGCGGACCGCTCGCGCTGGTCAGTCCCGAAGTCGGGCTGACGGTGGTGCCTGCCACCGACTCGGGTCGTAGGTTCGCCGACGGGTTGGGTGTACTCAATCAGCGCTTGGCCGCGGTCTGCGACCGCGTCGTGCTGGTGATCGCCGGCCAACCACTAACGGTCAAGGAGACAACGTGACGGACATCCGGCCCATCCCCGCCATTCCGGCGCTGGACGGCGACGCGGAGGCCGCCGCCCGTGCGCGCCAGGCCACGTTGACCAAGCCACCGGGCGCGCTGGGCCGACTGGAGGATCTGTCGGTGTGGGTGTCGGCCTGCCAGGGCGTGTGTCCGCCCCGGCAATTCGAGCGCCCCCGGGTCGTCGTATTCGCGGGTGACCACGGCGTGACGGCCTCCGGGGTGTCCGCGTTTCCCACCGAGGTGACCGCGCAAATGGTGGCGAACTTCGACGCGGGCGGTGCGGCGATCAACGTGCTGGCCGAACTTGCGGGGGCGAGCGTGCGGGTGGTCGACGTCGCGGTGGACTCCGACGAGCCACTGTCCGAGGCCATCGGTGCGCACAAGGTGCGCCGCGGCAGCGGCAACATCGCCGTCGAGGACGCGCTGAGCGCCGACGAGGTGGTGGCCGCGCTCGACGCGGGCCGGGCGATCGCCGACGAAGAGGTCGACTCGGGTGCCGACCTGCTGATCGCCGGTGACATGGGCATCGGAAACACTACGGCCGCAACGACGTTGATCGCCGCACTGACGGGCTCGGAGCCCGTCGCGGTGATCGGGCGTGGCACCGGGATCGACGACGCAGGCTGGGCGCGCAAGACCGCCGCCATCAGGGACGCGCTGTTCCGGGCCCGCGACGTGTTGTCGGATCCCGTCGGGCTGCTTCGGGTCTGCGGTGGCGCGGACCTGGCGGCGATGGCGGGCTTCTGCCTGCAGGCCGCGGTGCGGCGCACTCCGGTGCTACTCGACGGCGTGGTGGTCACCGCGGCCGCGCTGGTGGCCGACCGGATGGCACCGGGTGCGCGGTCATGGTGGCAGGCCGGGCACCGGTCCACCGAACCCGCGCACACCCTGGCGCTGGAATGCCTGCAACTGGAGCCGATCGTCGATCTCGGGATGCGCCTCGGCGAGGGCACCGGCGCCACGGTCGCGCTGCCGGTCCTGCGCGCGGCGATTGCCACGCTGGCGTCGATGGCCACCTTCGACGAGGCGAACGTGTCCGACAACGCGTCGTGATCGGTTCACTCGCATCGGCTTTCGCCTTCGCGACGGTGCTGCCGGTTCGCACGCGACACTCGTTCGGCCGCGGCGGTCTGAGCGCGCTGCCGGTGGTCGGCATTGCGTTGGGCGCCCTGGCGGCAGGTACGTCGTGGGTGGCGGCGCAGGCCTTCGGGGACGGCAATCCTCTGACGGGCATAGCCGCGGTGGCGGTGCTGGTCCTGATGACCCGCGGTCTGCACGTCGATGGCCTATCCGACACCACGGACGCGCTCGGCTGCTACGGGCCGCCCGAGCGTGCGCTCGCGGTGATGCGCGACGGGTCGGCGGGCCCGTTCGGCGTCGCCGCAGTGGTGCTCGTGATCGTCGTGCAGGGCCTGGCGTTGGCCATGCTCGGCCCGGTCGCGATCGTGGTTGCGGTCGCGGCGGGGCGGGTGGCAGTGGTGACGGCTTGTCGTCGTTCGGTGCCTGCGGCGGCGGGCAGCTCGCTCGGCGGGCAGGTTGCGGGGACGCAACCGCTCTGGGTCGTCGCCGGATGGACGCTGGTGCTGACCGGGGCGTCTGTGTTCGCCGCGGCCCGACCATGGCAGGGACCCGTCGCGGTGGTCGCGGCGCTCGTCGTCACGGTGGCACTGGTGGCGCACTGCGTACGGCGGTTCGGCGGGATCACCGGTGACGTTCTGGGCGCTGCCGTCGAGGTGACGACCACCGTTGCCGCGCTCGGGTTCGCCGTGTCCTGAACGTGCCCCCTGGCTACCCTTGACGGATAGCCGAACACGAGGGGCGGCCACCCAGAAGGCCTAGTCGAGCCGGGTCATCCAGGCGTGGGTGTCGGCGAACTTGCCGCGTTGAATACCGGTCAGGGTGTCGCGCAACGCCATCGTGACCTCACCGGGCTCACCGTCGGCGATGGTGAACTCGCCTTCGCCAGACTTGACGAGCGACACCGGCGTGATCACGGCTGCCGTGCCGCACGCAAACACCTCGGTGATCTCACCCGCGGCGGCCTTCTTCCGCCATTCCTCGACATCGATCTTGCGTTCCTCGACGGAGTATCCCGCGTCGGTTGCCAACTGCAGCAACGAGTCTCGAGTGATTCCCGGCAGCAATGAACCGCTGAGCTCGGGCGTGACCAGACGCGCGGTACCTCCGCTGCCGAAGACGAAGAACAGGTTCATGCCGCCCATCTCCTCGACGTAGCGGCGCTCGATGGCGTCGAGCCAGACGACCTGGTCGCAGCCGTTCTCCGCTGCCTCCGCCTGCGCCAGCAGCGACGCCGCGTAGTTGCCGCCGAACTTCGCCGCGCCGGTGCCGCCGGGGCTGGCCCGCACGTATTCCGTCGACAACCACACCGACACCGGCTTGATGCCGCCCTTGAAGTAGGCACCGGCGGGCGAGCCGATCACCATGTAGCGGTACTCGATCGCCGGCCGCACGCCGAGGCCCGGCTCGGTGGCGAAGATGAAGGGCCGTAGATACAGCGACTGCTCACCGCCTGCGGCGGGCACCCAGTCGTGATCGACGGCGATCAGCTGCCGCAGCGACTCGAGGAACACCTCATCGGGCAGTTCGGGGATGGCCAGGCGTCGCGCGGAGGTCCGCAGCCGTGCGGCGTTGGCCTCCGGACGGAAGGACACGATGGAGCCGTCGAGCCACCGGTAGGCCTTGAGACCTTCGAAGACCTCTTGCGCGTAGTGCAGCACGATCGCGGAGGGATCGAGCTGGATCGGACCGTAGGGAAACACCGTCGCGTCATGCCAGCCACGGCCCGCGGTGTAGTCGATCGACACCATGTGGTCGGTGTGGAAGCGGCCGAATCCCGGGTCGGCCAGAATGTCGGCACGTACCTCGTCGCTTGCCGGACTCGCATTGCGGGCAAGCGTGAACTCGAGCGGGCCGTCAGTCATGTACCGATTGTATAACCCGTGACTATCGAGTTTTCGCCTCCACGAACGGCGGTGCGACCACCTCGCACTCGAGCGGACGGCCGCGCACGTCGACCGTCACGTGCTGCCCGACGGCGACACCGGAGTCGGTATCGATGAGAGCCAGCGCAATGCCGAGTTTCAAAGTGGGAGAGAAGGTTCCCGACGTCGTGACGCCGACCGGCCGATCACCGTCGAGCACCGTCATGTCGGCTCGGAGAACTCCGCGCCGCAACGCCTTCAGACCGCGGAGCAGCCTCCGCGGACCCGCCTGCTTCTCGGCCAGCAGGGCCTCGCGGCCCCAGAAGGCGTCCTTCTTCCACCCGATCGCCCAGCCGCAGCGGGCCTGCAGCGGCGAGATGTCCAGCGACAATTCGTGCCCGTGCAGCGGATAGCCCATCTCGGTGCGAAGGGTGTCGCGGGCACCGAGTCCGGCGGGCTCACCACCTGCCGCCTTAACGGCCTCGACGAGGGCGTCGAACACGACGGCCGCCCGGTCCCACTGCGGCAGCAGCTCATACCCGTGCTCGCCGGTGTAGCCGGTGCGGCAAACGCGAACGGGCACGCCAGCGAACTCGGCGTCGGCGTACCCCATGTAGTCCATGGCGGTCGGTAGCCCCAGTGCGCCCAGCACCTCGGCCGACTTCGGCCCCTGCACCGCGAGCACGGCGTAGGAGCGGTGCTCGTCGGTAATCGTCAACCCCGCGGGGGCCTGCCGCTGTAGCGCGGTCACCACGGCGGCGGTGTTCGCCGCGTTCGGCACCAGGAACACCTCGTCGTCGGATACGTAGTAGGCGATGAGGTCGTCGATGACTCCGCCAGAGTCGTTGCAGCACAACGTGTACTGCGCCTTGCCCGGCTCGATGCGACCGAGGTCGTTGGTCAGTGCGGAGTTGACGTACTCCGCGGCACCCGGCCCGCGCACCAGCGCCTTGCCGAGGTGGCTGACGTCGAAGAGTCCGACGGCGTTACGGGTGGTGTTGTGCTCGCTGACCGTGCCCGCGTACGACACCGGCATGAGCCAGCCTCCGAATTCGGCGAAGCTCGCGCCCAGTTGACGGTGGCGATCCTCCATCGGGCCCTTCAACAGGTTGTCACTCACGGCGAGCCAGCCTAATCCCCGGGTCGCTTCGCTCCTGCCCGCCGTACCCAATCCCCGGGTCGCTTCGCTCCTGCCCGCCGTACCCAATCCCCGGGTCGCTTCGCTCCTGCCCGCCGTACCCAATCCCCCGGCTAGGGTTGATCGCGTGAGCACAGTACCCGGCTATCAGTCCCCCACCGTCACCGTCTCTGCCACACTGCCCAAGCGCGGCATCGGCTCTGCGGTATTGATCGTTCCCGTGGTCGAGGGCGACGACGACAACGGGTCGAGTGGGCCAAAGGTCTTGGCGAGCCCATTCCTCGACGCCGAGGCGGTCGGCGAGATCGAGGTGGCGCTTAAGGCGCTCGGCGCCAAGGGCGGCAGCGACCAGACGACCCGGGTGGTCGCCCCGTCCCTGCCGGTCGCGAGCGTGCTCGCGGTCGGGATCGGCAAAAACCGCGATGAATGGCCGGGCGACGTGATCCGCCGGGCCGCCGGGGTGGCGGCCCGCTCGCTCGCCGGCACCGAAAGTGTCGTGACGACACTCTCGGAGCTCGACGTGGCTGCGGCGGTCGAGGGCCTGATCCTCGGCGCCTACCGGTTCACCGAGTTCCGCAGCACCAAGACCGCGCCGAAGGAAGCCGGGCTGGCCAAGATCACGGTGTTGTCGACGGCGAAGAGCGCTAAGGCGGACGCGGTCCGTGGGACGAACGTCGCCACGGCGGTTGCGACGGCACGTGACTTCGTCAACACGCCCCCAAGCCACCTGTTTCCCGATGAATTCGCCAAGCGCGCAAGGGCTCTCGGCGAGTCGGTGGGCCTGCAAGTCGAGGTGCTCGACGAGAAGGCCCTCGAGAAGGGCGGGTACGGCGGCATCATCGGCGTCGGCAAGGGCTCCTCGCGTCCGCCACGGCTGGTGCGCCTCACCCACAAGGGCGGCAAGTCGAAGAAGGCCAAGAAGGTAGCCCTCGTCGGCAAGGGCATCACCTTCGACACCGGCGGCATCTCGATCAAGCCGGCCGCCAACATGCATCACATGACCTCCGACATGGGCGGGGCCGCAGCCGT
>NZ_JAVROT010000407.1:0-24862 GCF_032162605.1 Mycobacterium sp.
GCCAGCCCCCGCACGGCCGTCGACTTCGCTGTGCCCTTTTCGCCGCGGATCAACACGCCGCCGATCTCGGGCCGCACGGCGCACAGGATGAGCGCCAGCCGCAGCCGGTCCTGCCCGACGAGGGCGCTGAACGGATACGGAACCGGGTAGGTCGGCGTGGGAGGAGACGAAGTCATGCGGGCTCAGCCCACGCCGCGGAGTCCGGCGCGCAACATCGGGATGTGGGGAATCCCGTCGTCGAGGAACTCGTCGCCGTCGCGGACGAAACCGTGCTTGGAGTACATTTCCTCCAGGTAGGTCTGCGCGTTGATGCGGCAGGGGTCGTCACCGACCTCGGCGAGCGCGGCCTGCATGATGCGACTGGTATGGCCATGACCACGCTCGCTGCGCTTGGTGCACACCCGTCCGATGCGAAAGACCTTCTCGCCGCCCGGATGTTCCTCCATCAGGCGCAGCGTCGCGATGACGTTGCCATCGGGATCCTCCAACCAGAAGTGCCGTGTCTCGGCCAGCAGGTCGCGACCGTCCAACTCCGGGTACGGGGTGGCCTGCTCGACGACGAAGACCTCGACGCGCAGCTTCAACAGCTCATAGAGCGTCGAGGCATCGAGGTCCTTGGCCCAGCTTCGCCGCGGCGCGACCGTCATACGGGGACCGCGGGTACGTCCGTTGCCTTCTGGTCGAGCTTGAGCACCTTCGTGCCCCACGCCCACACTTCCTCGAACAGCTTGGGCTCGCTGGACAACTCGGTGCCGAACGACGGCACCATCTCCTTGAGCTTGGGCTGCCAGGCCGGCAAGCGGTCGGCGAAGCAACGTTCCATGACCTCGAGCATCGCAGGCACGGCGGTCGAGGCCCCCGGCGACGCGCCAAGCAGTCCCGCGATGCTGCCGTCGGCCGCCGAGAGCACCGTGGTGCCGAACTCCAGCACGCCACCGGCGCCCTTGCGCCGGATCACCTGCACCCGCTGGCCGGCGACGTCGAGTTCCCAGTCGGAATCCACGGCGCCGGGAGCGAATTCGCGTAACGCGTCGACCCGGTCGCCCTCGCTGAGCCGAAGCTGGCCGACCAGATACTTGACCAGGCTCAGCTCGGTGAGACCGACACCGAGCATCGAGGCCAAATTGTTGGGTTTGATCGAGAACGGCAGGTCGGTCACCTTGCCCTGTTTGAGGAATTTCGGCGACCAGCCGGCGAACGGACCGAACAAGAGCCAGGACTTGCCATTGATCACGCGGGTGTCCAAGTGCGGCACCGACATCGGCGGTGCGCCGAGCGGCGGTGCACCGTACACCTTGGCCTGGTGTGCGGCCGCCAGCACGGGGTTGCCGGTGCGCAGGAACTCGCCGCCGACCGGGAAGCCGCCGAATCCCTTGGCCTCCGCAATGCCGGACTTCTGCAGCAGCGACAGGGCGCCGCCGCCCGCGCCGACAAAGACGAACTTCGCGTTGATCTTGCGCGTCTGCCGCGTGCGACGGTTGGTGACCTTCAGCGTCCAGCTGCCGTCGGATTCCTTGTGCAGGTTGCGCACGTCGTGACCGAACAGCGTCGTCATCCCGCGCTGGGCGGCGTACCCGATCAGCTGCCGGGTGAGGGAACCGAAGTCGACGTCGGTGCCGTCCTGGGTCCAGTTCAGCGCTACCGGCTCGGAGAAGTCCCGCTTGGCGGCCATCAGCGGTAGCCGGCGGGCGAACTCGTCGTCGTCGTCGATGTACTCCATCGACGCGAAGAGCCGGTTCTCGACGAGCGTCTCGCGACGGCGCTTGAGATAGTCGAGGTTCTCCGCGCCGTGCACGAAGCTCACGTGAGGGATGGGGTTGAGGAAGCTGCGCACGTCCGGCAGGACACCGTTCTCCACCGAGTGGGCCCAGAACTGCCGCGACACCTGGAACTGTTCGTTGACCTGGACGGCCTTGCTGATCTCGACCGTCCCGTCAGGGCGCTGCGGGGTGTAGTTCAACTCACACAGCGCGGAGTGCCCGGTACCCGCGTTGTTCCACGGATCGCTGCTCTCGGCGGCGGCACCGTCGAGTCGCTCGATGAGCGTGATGGACCAGTCGGGCTCCATCAGCTTCAACAGAGTCGCCAGCGTCGCACTCATGATGCCGGCGCCCACCAGCACGACGTCGGTCTTAGCTACCTCAGACACCTGATCCTTGACCCTTCGTGGTCGCACACCCGCTCGTCACGGCCTTGCTGTGTCACCAGGTTATCCCGTGGTACCGGCCCGCAATCGCTCGGCCGACATCCTGGCCACGTGCCTCCGCTCGTACGCCACGCCCGCCTAGAGTGGGGCCGTGACACCGAAGGAACCTGGCGGGGCGCCCGCATGGGAACCCGACGTGCTGCCCGGCTATTGGCAGCTAACAGTGCCCCTCGGCCGCGATCCGCATGGTGAGGGTCAGCTGGTGGCCACGCTGGTGCGCCGCGGCGACGGCCTCCGTGGCAGGCACGCGGTGCTGGCGCTGCACGGCTACACCGATTACTTCTTCAACACCGAGTTGGCGGACCACTTCGCCGAACGCGGGTTCACCTTCTACGCGCTGGACCTGCACAAGTGCGGTAGATCGCGCCGGCAGGGGCAGACTCCGCACTTCACCACGGATCTGGCGAGCTACGACGTGGAACTGGATTGCGCACTCGCCGTCATCGCGGCCGACGGCGACGGTCGCGAACCGGTCGAGGTCTGTGTGTACGGCCACTCGGCGGGCGGGTTGATCGTCGCGCTGTGGCTGGACCGCCTGCGGCGCCGGGGAGCGGTGTCGCCCGTCCGCGGACTAGTGCTCAACAGTCCGTTCTTCGACTTGCAGGGGCCGGCAATCCTGCGTACCGCGCCGACGTCGGCCGCGCTGATCGCCCTGGCCCGGTTGCGCAAGCTGCACGTCATCCGCAAGCCCACGCTCGGCGGCTACGGCAGCAGCCTGCACCGTGACTACGCCGGCGAGTTCGACTACGACCTCGACCTGAAGCCGCTGGGCGGATTCCCGATCACCTTCGGCTGGATCAACGCGATCCGCAGGGGCCAGGCCAGGCTGCACCGGGGGCTCGACGTCGGCGTTCCGAGCCTCCTGCTGCGCTCGGATCACAGTGTTCTCGAAACGCCCGACCCGGAGTCGATTCAGCGCGGCGACGCCGTGCTGGACGTCAAGCAGATCGCCCGGTGGGCGGGTTGTGTGGGCAACCGCCAGACGATCGCGCCGATCACCGACGCCAAGCACGACGTGTTCCTGTCGCTGGCCGAGCCGCGCGCAGTGGCCTACCTCGAATTGGGCCGCTGGCTCGATGATTACCTCAGCTCTGAATCACGGAGCGGCACAACACACTTCGGACGGGGCTAGCTGCGTGGAACACTTCGATCTGGCAATCATCGGCACCGGTTCGGGCAACAGCATCCCCGACGAGCGCTACGCCGACAAGAAGATCGCGATCTGCGAGCAGGGCGTCTTCGGCGGCACGTGCCTGAACGTCGGCTGCATCCCCACCAAGATGTTCGTCTATGCGTCCGAGGTCGCCAACGGCGTGACGCACGCATCGCGGTACGGCGTGGACGCGCACGTCGACGGAATCCGGTGGCAGGACATCGTGTCCCGGGTGTTCGGCCGCATCGACCCGATCGCCCAGGACGGTGAACGGTACAAGCGCTCGCTGCCCAACGTCACCGTGTACGGCAGTCACACCAGGTTCAGCTGTGTGTCGGCCGACGGCAGATACCTGCTCCGCACCGATGCCGGTGACGAGTTCAGCGCGGATCAGGTGGCGATCGCCGCGGGGTCGCGGATCAACGTGCCACCTGCGATCGACGAGTGCGGCGTCGAGTACTACACCAGCGACACGGTCATGCGGATGGACGCGCTGCCGGAGCACATGGTCATCGTCGGTGGCGGTTTCGTCGCTGCCGAGTTCGCACACATCTTCTCCGCGTTGGGCGTTCGGATCACCATCGTCGTACGCGGCAGCTCCCTGCTGACGCACTGCGACGCCGCGGTGTGCGAGAAGTTCACCAAGATCGCTGGTGACAAGTGGCATCTGCGCACTCACCGCAACGTGGTCGGCGCCAACACCGACGAGTCGGGAACCGAGCTGGTTCTGGACAATGGCTCGACCGTGCGGGCCGACGCCCTCCTGGTCGCCACGGGCCGGATACCGAACGGCGATCTGCTCGATGCCGAGCTCGCCGGAGTCGCCGTCGAGGACGGTCGCGTCATCGTGGACGAATTTCAAAGAACCTCGGCGCATGGTGTTTTCGCGCTCGGTGACGTGTCGTCGGAATATCAGCTCAAACACGTCGCCAACCACGAAATGCGGGTGGTGCAACACAACTTGCTGTGCGACTGGGACGACACCGCGTCCATGCAGGCCTCCGATCACCGGTACGTGCCGTCGGCCGTCTTCACCGATCCGCAGATCGCCATGGTCGGCATGACCGAGGACGAGGCGAGGGCAGCGGGTTTCGACGTGGTCAGCAAGGTGCAGCGCTACGGCGACACCGCTTACGGCTGGGCCATGGAGGACCAGCACGGAGTCGCGAAGCTGATCGGCGACCGCGCGACGGGCAAGATCCTGGGCGCACACGTCATGGGCCACCAGGCATCGTCGATCATCCAGCCGATCATTCAGGCCATGAGCTTCGGCCAGACCGCGAAAGAGGTTGCCCAGGGCCAGTACTGGATCCATCCCGCACTACCCGAGGTCATCGAGAACGCACTACTGGGCCTGGTCGACTAGCCCTGATCGGTGGAGCGATCCCAGCGTTCCTCGACCCGGCCGAACCGCCAGACCGCGAGCGCGCCCAACCAGACCACGACGAAGATCCCGACGATCACGAATCCGACGGACCCGAGGTCGGCAGAACCGATGACGGCCAGCGGCCCCGACTCGATCCCGAGACGGTCGACGAGCAGTCCGACGAGCACGATGACGCCGATCACCAGGGCGACGAACACCGAAAGCACGGTGACGGTGAGGTTGTAGTAGACCTTGCGGATCGGCTTGAGGAACGCCCATCCGTAGGCGCGTGCCATGAAGATCCCGTCGGCCGCGTCGAAGAGGCTCATGCCTGCTGCGAAGAGGACCGGCAGTACCAGCACGGCGTACCACGGCAGCGTGAATGCGGCGGTGCCCGCCGCGAGCACCAACAACGCCACCTGCGTCGCGGTGTCGAAGCCGAGACCCATCAGCAGTCCCACCGGGTAGAGGTGCGACGGCTTGCTGACTCGTTTCATCACCCGGCCGAGCAGCCTCGCGAGGAAGCCACGACTGTTCAGCTGGCGTTCCAGCTCGGCCTCGTCGAAATCACCCGTGCGCATGCCGCGGAACACCTTCGCGATGCCGACCACCGCGAACAGGTTCGTCAGGCCGATCAGGATGAGGAAGGTGCCCGCTACCAGGGAACCGATCAGGCCGAGTGTCTGCAACATCGGGGAATTCTCGTCCTGGACCGGGCCGACCAGCGCCTTGACGCCCAGAGCCAACAGGAACGCCAGCCCGAAGACGACGCTGGAATGGCCGAGAGAGAACCAGAACCCAGCCGAAAGCGATCGCTTTCCCTCGCCGACGAGCTTTCGGGTGGTGTTGTCGATGACCGCGATGTGGTCGGCGTCGAAGGCGTGCCGTACCCCGAGGAGGTAGGCGGTCACGCCGAGGCCAACGCCGAACACGCCCGTCGACCCGAGCGTGATGTGCTGCGGAGCCACGCCGAACACCAGGACTCCCCAGCCGAAGAGGTGCAGGAACAGCACCACGGCGCCGAGGCCGGCGATCGTCAGCCAGTCAGTGCGGTCGAGGCGAGTGACGAGGTTCGGCTTCTGCGGCGAATCCGGTGACGCACTGACGACCACGTGCCCTCCAAGCGCTGGAAAAGATGTGACTCGACACTATGTCGCCGTCAGTCATCTGTCTAGCTGTTCAGATGGGCAGGTCGATACCTAGCCGTGCGCAGCGCCGATCCAGTGCAGCAGGTCGTGCACGATGTGGTCTTCCAACCGATAGCTCGCCGCGCGTCCGACCCGGGTCGAACTCACCCAGCCCTGCTGCCTCAGCACCCTAAGTGCTTGTGAGACGGAGTTTTCCGATCGTGCCACTACCGCGGCGAGGTCGCCCACGCAGATGCCGGGCGCCCGGTGTAGGCACAGCAGGATCTCGAGCCTGTTGGGGTCCGACAGCAGGTCGAAGCGTTGCGTCCAGCCGTGGATGTCGACGTCGGCGAGCGCCGACGACGCGTGTCGCACCACCGCCTCGCCGCCGGGCTCCATGTGTGCAATTTAGTCCATGGGTGGGCGGTGGGAGGGTGGTGTTGGTCCATGGGTGGGCGGTGGGAGGATGGTGTTAGTCCAGGAAGCCGTGCAATAGGGCCGCGGAGCCCCATATGTGTGCGGTCATCGTCGCGGCAGCGCGCTCGCCGTCGCCGGCGAGGATCGCGATCACGATCGCTTCGTGCTGCTCGTCGGAGTGCGCGATGTTGCGGGACAGCAGCGGGATGTGGTCGAGCAGCTCGTTGAGCCGCATCCGGTTCTCGGCGACCAACGGCACCAGCGACGGCGCACCGGCGGCCTCGGCGATGGCCAGATGCAGGCGCGAGTCCAGCCTGCGGTAGTCCTCCGGTGCCGCTGCGTGGGCGTCGGTGAGTCTGCTCCACAGCGTCTCCCGATCGACCGCGGTCAGCGTCCGGCCCGCCGCCATCCGGGCTGCCCCCACCTCGAGGATCTCGCGCAGCCGCAGCGCGTCGTCGATGTCGGCACGGCTGAAGCGTGGCCCGTCGGCGCTGGGGGCGGGCAGGTCCTCGGCCAGGAACGTGCCGCCGTACCGACCCCGCCGCGACACCAGATAGCCGGCATCGGAAAGCGACTTGATGGCCTCGCGAACCGTGTCGCGACTGACGCCGAGCCGGGCGGCCAGCTCTCGCTCGGGTGGCAGTGACTCACCGGGCTCGAGCACACCGAGTCGAATGGTCTCGAGCAACCGGCCGACGGTGTCCTCGAAGGCGTTGCCGAGCCGCACCGGACGCAGCAGCGTCTCGCTGGCGGGCTGCGGATCCGGTTCGGCCGGAACCGTCTCCCGGGTCGCTTCGCTCCTGCCCTCCGGAACCATCTCGCCCTTACAGCGGCGTGACGTAGTGGCCGCTGATGCCCCCGTCGACCAGGAAGGTCGACGCGGTGATGAACGAGGCATCGTCACTGGCGAGGAACGCGACCGCCGCGGCGAGTTCCTCGGGCTCGGCGAAGCGCCCGACCGGAACGTGCACCAGCCGTCGCGCCGCCCGCTCTGGATCCTTCGCGAAGAGCTCCTGCAGCAAAGGCGTGTTCACGGGCCCGGGGCACAGGGCATTGACGCGGATGCCTTGCCGGGCGTACTGGACGCCGAGCTCGCGCGAGATTGCCAGCACCCCGCCCTTGGATGCGGTGTAGGAGATCTGCGAGGTCGCCGACCCCATCACCGCGACGAACGACGCGGTGTTGATGATCGACCCCTTCTGCGCAGGCACCATGTGGCGGAGTGCGGCCTTGCAGCAGAAGAACACCGACTTGAGGTTGATGTCCTGCACCCGGTCCCACGCGTCGACGCCGGTGGTCTCGATCAAGTCGTCCTCCGGCGGGCTGATGCCCGCGTTGTTGAAGGCGATGTCGACCGAGCCGTGAGCGTCGGCGGCGGTGTCGAACAGATTGTCCACGGCAGCCTGATCCGAAACGTCGACCTGAACGAAGGTGCCATTCAGGTCGTCGGCGACGCTCTTGCCCGTGGCCGGGTCGATGTCGCCGATCACGATCGTGGCGCCCTCGGCCCTCATCCGCTTGGCCGTCGCGAGCCCGATGCCGCTGGCGCCGCCGGTGATGACCGCGACCTTGCCTGCGAGCCGCTGGGTCAGATCCATCTAGATTTCTCCAATCGCAAAGAAGACGTTCTTGGTTTCCGTGAACTGCAGCGGCGCGTCGGGGCCCAACTCGCGGCCCAGACCCGATTGCTTGAATCCGCCGAACGGGGTGTTGTACCGGACAGACGAGTGCGAGTTCACCGACAGATTGCCGGAGTCGACGGCACGCGAGACCCTCAGCGCCCGCGACAGGTTGTCGGTCCAGATCGACCCGGACAGTCCGTAAGGGGAATCGTTGGCGAGCTCGATCGCGTCGGCCTCGTCGGCGAACGGCAGCACGGTGACGACTGGGCCGAAAATCTCCTCGGTGACCGCACGATCGGTCCGCTGCGGGGTGAGAACCGTTGGCGGGAACCAGTATCCGGGTCCCGTTGGCGCAGAGCCGCGGAAGGCTACGGGAGCGTCGTCGGGGACGTAGGACGCGACGGTGTCGAAGTGCAGGCGCGACACCAGCGGCCCCATCTCACTTTCTCGCGATGCGGGATCGCCGACCACGAGGCCCTTCACCGCCGGCTCCAGCAACTCCATGAACTTGTCGTAGACGTTGCGCTGAACCAGGATTCGACTACGGGCGCAGCAGTCCTGTCCGGCGTTGTCGAATACGCCGTACGGTGCGGTGGCCGCGGCCTTCTCCAGGTCACAGTCATCGAAGACTATGTTGGCGCTCTTGCCACCGAGCTCCAGGGTCACCCGTTTCACCTGCGCGGCTGCGCCTGCCATCACCTTGACACCCACCTCGGTGGAGCCCGTGAAGACGATCTTGCGGACGTCGGGGTGACTGATGAAGCGCTCCCCCACCACCGAGCCCTTACCGGGCAGTACCTGGAACAGTCCGTCGGGCAACCCGGCCTCGCGACCGAGTTCTGCCAGCCGCATGGTGGTCAGCGGGGTGATCTCGGCGGGCTTGACCACTACGGCGTTCCCTGCGGCCAGCGCCGGTACGAAACCCCACGACGCGATGGTCATCGGGAAGTTCCACGGAGCGATCACGGCGACGACGCCGAGCGGCTCGTGGAACGTGACGTCCAGGCCACCGGCGACGGGAATCTGCTTGCCGGACATGCGCTCCGGGCTGGCCGAGTAGAACTGCAACACGTCGCGGACGTGTCCTGCCTCCCACTCGGCGTTACCGATCACGTGCCCGGAGTTGGCCACCTCCAGCGCCGCCAGCTCGTCGACGTGGGCATCCACCTGTGCGGCGAACGACCGCAACGCACCGGCCCGTTCGGCGGGCGCCAGCTTGGCCCACTGCTTCTGTGCGGACTTCGCACGAGCCACCGCGTCGTCGACCGCGGGGACGTCGAGCTGCTCGACGGTGCGCAGCACCTCCTCAGTCGCGGGATTGATCAGTGTCGACGTGCTCACGCTGTGTTCCTTTCCTGGGTCGCTTCGCCCTTGGACGTTGAGTAAGCCGCTGCGGCCTGGACCACACCGGAGAAGAGCCGCAGATCGTCGAGTCGTTCCTCGGGGTGCCACTGCACGGCAAGCACGAAGGCGTCTGTCCCATCTCCCGTCGCCCCGCTCGCCCCGGAAGGCACCTCGACGCCTTCGATCACCCCGTCGGTATCCCACGCCGTGGCGATCAAGCCGTCGCCGAGCTCGGCGATGGCCTGGTGGTGGTAGCACTGGGCGTCGGTGGCTTCCCCGACCAGAGCGGCCAGGCGGGTCCCCGGCACCGTCTTGATCGACGAGGTGTTGAAGACGGCGTTTCCCAGTTGGTGCTGGTAGTGGCCGACCACCTCGGGAAGGTGCTGATGCAGGGTGCCCCCGAGCGCGACGTTGAGAACCTGAGCGCCGCGGCAGATGCCGAGCAAGGGCAGTCCGCGTGCCAATGCCCCACGCACCAAGGCGAATTCCCACGCGTCCCGGTCCCGCGCCGGTTCATCGGTCTTCGGATGCGGAGCCTGGCCGTAGGCTGCGGGGTCGACGTCGCGCCCGCCGGTGATCACCAGGCCGTCCAGACCGTCGAGGACGCGCCCGACGATCTCGTCGTCCACCGGCTGCGGCGGCAGCAAGGTGGCGATGCCCCCCGACCGTGTAACGCCCTCGACGTAGATCGCGGGCAGGAAGCTGGCCCGGACGTCCCACACCCCGGTCTGGGCCTGCTGAAGGTAAGTGGTGAGCCCAATCACTGGCCGAGCAGAATTACAGTCGTTCGAAACCACGTCGCCTCTCCCAGTCGGTGACCGCAGAATTGAATGCCGTCAGCTCGACCCTGGCATTGTTGAGGTAGTGCTCGACGACCTCGTCGCCGAACGCCTCGCGCGCCACCGTCGACTCAGCGAACAACGCCGCCGCTTCGGCCAGCGTGGTCGGGAGTCGTTCCGCGCCACTGGTATATGCGTTGCCCGCGCATGCGTCGGGCAACTCGAGCTGCTGATCGATGCCGTGCAGACCCCCTGCGATCAACGCGGACACGGCGAGGTACTGGTTGACGTCGCCGCCTGGCGCCCGGCACTCCATCCGCATGCCGTGCCCGTGGCCGACGACGCGCAGCGCGCAGGTGCGGTTGTCCATCCCCCATGCGACGGCGGTCGGCGCGAAGCTCCCGTCCACGAACCGCTTGTAGGAGTTGATGTTCGGTGCGTAGAAGAGCGTCAGCTCACGCAGTGTGGCCAGCTGGCCCGCGATGAAGCTGCGGAACATCGGCGACATGCCGTCCGGGGCATCGTCGTCGGCGAACACGGCCGATCCGTCGACGCCGCGGAACGAGAGGTGGATGTGACAGCTGTTGCCTTCGCGCTCGTCGTATTTCGCCATGAACGTGAGGCTCTTGCCGTGATGATCGGCGATTTCCTTCGCGCCGTTCTTGTAGATCGTGTGGTTGTCACAGGTGACCAGCGCGTCGTCGTAGCGGAACCCGATCTCCTGCTGACCGAGGTTGCACTCGCCCTTGACGCCCTCGCAGTACAGACCGGCGCCCTCCATGCCGACGCGGATGTCGCGCAACAGCGGCTCCATCCGGGTCGAGGCCAGCATCGCGTAGTCGATGTTGTAGTCGGTCGCGGGAGTCAGGTTGCGGTAGTCGGACTTCCAGGCGTCGCGGTAGGTGTCGTCGAACACCATGAACTCGAGTTCGGTGGCGGCCACCGCGCCCATGCCCCGTTCGGCGAGCCGGTCGAGTTGTGAGCGCAGGATGCTGCGCGGCGCAGGAACCACCGGGCTGCCGTCGTGCCAGCCGAGGTCGGCCATCACCAGGGCGGTGGCAGGTAGCCACGGCAGAAGCCGCAGCGTCGAGAAGTCCGGCGTCATCACCATGTCGCCGTAGCCGGCCTCCCAGCTCGACATCGCGTATCCGTCGACGGTGTTCATGTCGACGTCGACGGCGAGCAGATAGTTGCAGCACTCGGCTCCGTGCGCCATGACGTCGTCGACGAACAGCCGGGCCGAGATCCGTTTGCCCGTCAGCCTGCCCTGCATGTCGGTGAAGGCCACGATGACGGTGTCGATCTCGCCTGCCGCCACCATATGCTCCAGTTCGGACTGCTGGAGGATGCCCTTTCGAGCGCTTCCCTTAGTCACGTTCCCTGCCTCTCAGACCGACGAACATGGCTCGAAGTCAACCATTGGATTCACACCACCGGGCAATCCCGTCACAGATTTACACAGCCGTCACTGCCAAAGGTAGGACACCAGACCATTGTCACTCTATTGTCCCTACTCAGTGAGCGCTCTTTCATGCGCCTGCCCCGAGAAGGAGAACGCCGTGCCAGAGGGTCAAGATCTGTCGGAGCTGAGTGACGACGAGAAACACCTCGCGAGCCTCGGCTACACGCAGGAGCTGAACCGCTCCTGGTCCGGCTTCAGCAACTTCGCCATCTCCTTCTCGATCATCTCGATCCTCGCGGGTTGCTTCACCTCGTTCGGCCTGGGCTGGAACAACGGCGGCCCAGCCGCGATCGCCTGGGGCTGGCCCATCGTCTCGGCCTTCATCCTCATCATCGGGCTGTGCATGTCCGAGCTGGTGTCCGCCTACCCCACCTCGGGCGGTATCTACTGGTGGGCGAGCAAACTCGGCGGCGCGAAGGCCGGCTTCTACACCGGCTGGCTGAACTTGATCGGGCTGATCGCCATCCTGGCGTCGGTGTCCTACGGCTGCGCGACGTTCCTCGATCTGACGCTCGGCACGTTCAGTGAGACCTGGCTCGCCGGTTACAGCTTGACCAGGACGTTCATCATCTTCATCGTCATCCTGGCGGCGTCGGCGACCATCAACATCTTCTCTAGTCACCTGCTGGCTGTCATCAACAACGTCTCGGTGTGGTGGCACGTGGCCGGTGCCGCGATCGTCATCGGGATCCTGGTCCTGATCCCCGAGCAGCACGCCAGCCTCAGTGACGTGTTCGCCAAGACGATCAACAACAGCGGCATGTTCGGCGGCTCCACGTCCGGTATCGGCTGGCTGCTGTTCGTACTGCCGATCTCGGCGATCCTCACCCAGTACACGATCACCGGCTACGACGCCTCGGCACACTTGTCCGAGGAGACCAAGAGCGCGGCCGACGGTGCGGCCAAGGGGATCTGGCGGTCGATCTTCTACTCCGCGATCGGCGGCTGGATCCTGCTGCTCACCTTCCTGTTCGCCGTCAACGACTCCGACGCGGTGTCGGCCAGTGGCGGTGCCGTCGTGACGATCTTCACCCAAGCGATGGACTCCAAGTGGGTCGCCATCGTGCTGCTGATCTCGACCGCCGGTCAGTTCTTCTGCACCACGGCCTGCCAGACCAGTGCGTCGCGGATGCTGTTCGCGTTCAGCCGCGACCGCGCAGTGCCAGGACATCAGCTGTGGTCGAAGGTCAGCAAGAACAGGATTCCCGCGAACGGAGTCCTGGTCACCGCGCTGCTCGCGGCGATCATCACGCTGCCCGCGCTGGTCCAGGTCGACATCAACGGCGCACCGGTCCCGGTCGCGTTCTTCGCGGTGGTGTCCATCGGCGTGGTGGGGCTCTACCTGTGCTTCGCCGTGCCGATCTACTTCCGCTGGAAGGCGGGCGACTCCTTCCCGGTGGGCAAGTGGAACCTTCGCGGACACCACAAGTGGATGGCGCCCGTCGCGCTCGTCGAGATCATCGTCACCTCGATCATCGCCATGTTCCCCACCTCGCTGGGTGGCATGCCGTGGGACCCGAGCTTCGAGTGGAAGTTCGTCAACTACACCCCGCTGCTCGTCGGCGGCGTGTTTATCCTGCTGTACGTCTACTGGCACGTGTCGGTGAAGAAGTGGTTCACCGGTCCGATCAAGCAGGTCGAAGTGAAGGAACCCGCATAACGCGAGCGCCCGGTTCGTGTGCGGTTCGCGAATGAGTCTCTAACCGAACAGTTCGCGCACGTCCGACGCGGTCATCACCGACCCGAACACCTCGCCCTCGTCGACCACCGCGGTGAAGAGTTCCCGCTTGCGTTCCTGCAGCGCGACCACCTTCTCCTCGATGGTGCCCTGAGAGACCAGCCGATAGACGGTGACCGGCCGCGTCTGACCGATGCGATGGGTCCGGTCGACGGCCTGAGCCTCGGCTGCCGGATTCCACCACGGGTCGCAGACGAAGCAGTAGTCGGCTTCTGTCAGGTTGAGCCCGAAGCCGCCGGCCTTGAGGCTGATCAGGAACACCTGGTTGGTGCCTGCCTTGAAGCTGCCGATCGCGGCGTCACGCTGACGGGAACTCGACGACCCGTCCAGATAGCTGTAGTTCACTCCGACCGCGTCCAACTGAGAACGCAAGATGTCGAGGAATCCAGTGAACTGGCTGAAGACCAACGCGCTGTGGCCTTCAGCGACCAACTCGGGCAGTTGCACGACCAGGAAGTCAACCTTCGCCGCGCCGACGTCAGCCTTCGACTCGTCGACCAATCCGGCGTGGAGGCTGAGCTGACGTAGCAGCGTCAACGACCGGAAGATCTGAAATCGATTCTTCTCCCATTCGCCGAGTAGCCCCAAGACCTTCTGGCGTTCGCGGGCCATCCGGGTGTCGTAGATCTTCCGGTGTTTGGCACCGAGGTCGAGCAGGAGCACCTGTTCCTGTTTGGGTGGCAGTTCTCCTGCGACCTGGCCCTTGGTACGCCGCAGCATCACCGGCTTGATCCGGCGGCGCAGCACGGACAGCCGTTCCTTGTTGCTGCCAGACTCGATCGGCTTGCGGAAGTGGTTGGTGAACGCCTTGGGTGACGGGAACAGGCCCGGTGCGGTGATCGACAGCAATGACCACAACTCCATCAGATTGTTCTCCATCGGCGTGCCGGTGATGGCCAGTTTGAATTGGGCCTCGAGCCTGCGCGCGCACTGGTGAGTCTTGCTCGTGTGGTTCTTGACGAACTGGGCTTCATCGAGAATGACTCCTGCCCAATCGATCCCGGCATACGCCTCGAAGTCGATGCGCAGCAGGGCATAGGAGGTGACGACGATGTCGGCGGCCGCTGACTGTTCCGCCAGAGAGGTGCCCGACCGGGCCTCGGTACTGGTGACGGCTACCGCAGTCAGCCCGGGGGTGAATTTGCGGCACTCAGCGACCCAGTTGGTCACCACGCTGGTCGGCGCCACCACGAGGAATCGCCGGGAGCCCTGTTCAGCGACGCGGGCTATCAGGGCGAGGGTCTGCACCGTCTTGCCAAGACCCATGTCGTCGGCGAGCACGCCGCCAAGTTCGTTGTCCCACAGGAACGAAAGCCAATTCAGGCCGTCGCGCTGGTAGTCGCGAAGCGTGGCATCCAGACTCTCGGGCACGTCGACCGGTACCGGCGGCCGCGCCGCGCTGAGCCGCGCAAGACCTTCCTGCCATCTTGTCAACTGCTTGTCGACGACGCCTAGAGCCAGCAGTTCCTCCCACAACGTGACGTTGTGCGACCCCGCGTTGACCTTGCCGCCCTCGATCTCACCGAGCGCGCGAGCCTCCTCGATCAGTTCCCGCAGGCGTAATAGTTCCGGGGTGTCGAGGCGGAAGTAGACACCGCTGGGCAGCAGCATATGTGTTGCACCCGAAGCTAATTCGGCGATGACCGCCGCGATGGAGACTTGCTGCCCGTCGATCTGTACGGAGATGCTCAGGTCGAACCAGTCGTTGCGCACCGGCTCCCCGTCACCGCTGCTGAACTCCAGCTGTGGAGCGCTGTCGGCGGCGCGGAAATTGGGTGCGCTGCGGTCCAACTCGATCGTGAAGGCCCCGCGGCAGTCCAGTTGCGGCAGGATCTCACCGCAGAGAACCGCTGCCTCGACCATTGTGAGGTCGACGCCTGAGCGCAGCGTCGTCAGCGACGCCACCGCAGCCGCGCCTGCCGCATCATGGGATTCGCCGATTGCGACGAGTTCGTCGATGACGCCGATGCTGGTGACCCGGCGCATCGCCGACCGGATGTGTTGTGCGGCCTGCTGCTTCCAGATGCGCGACGCAGCCGCGACTGCTCGTAGGGCAGGGGTGACGTCTCCCCAGGCGAGAACCTCCGCCGCCGCGTCGCGATAGCCCTGCCGCTGGGCAGGAGAATCGGGATCGAAGTCGTGGTGTTGGTCGTTGACTTCGTAACGAGTGCTCCAGAACGCATGGACATCGTCCGCGCCGAGCGTCAGCGTGAGCACCGGCATGGGCCCATTGATGGTGGGCGGGCTGAACAGTCCATCCTCGATGTCCACCTGGGCGAGGTCGACCAACCGTGGAAGGACGTCCAGCGAGAATTCGGCGACCGTGTCAGCGGGAATGTGCACGCATTCGTTGCGAGCGACCAGATCGAGCGTCGTCTTTGCGGGCACCGGGTCGAACCGGCCCAGTCGCAGAATGCCGTCGACGACCTCGTACATCCCGTGTGGCGCGGGTGATCCGATGAGGCCCACGCGACTTGGATCACAACGCTCACCGTCGACGATCAGCGCCACCGACATCGTGGCGCCGCCGGCGTCGTCGGAGGTGAAGTCGAGACGCAACTGCGCGCTCTTGATGAAGTCGACGGCCTGCAGACCACTTTCGCCGTCGGTGACGATGGTGATTCCGGCTTCCAGTGCGTCGTCCAGCCGCGACCAGAACGCTGGTGGCACATAGCCGATCGTCATCACGTCGCTGATCGAGACGATGCCGGACCTCTGCACGTCGGCGACGAGCGCGCGGAGGACGTCGTACTGGCGGCGGTCGTACTCGCCGGCGGCCGCGTGGTACGCCAGCCGTTGCCAGTTCAGGCCGGTCTTGATCCAGGTGCCGCGCTTGCCGATGGTGACGGGACGCAGCGCGATCTCGGTGCCGGGGCGGTACCGGTTGGGTGACGCGACGGAGAACTCCAGACCGATCGGCGAGGTGTGTTCGCCATCAGGAGGCGCCAGCTCGTCCAGCATTTTGGTCAGGACAGTGCGCCAGCGGTCGGGCGGCGGTGGGTGGGCCGAGGAGGCGGTCAGCAGGAGCGCGACCGCGTGTTTGCAGTAGGCCCCCACCGGACACGTGCAGTCGACCGATCCGAGAATGAGGTCGTCGCCGATGCGCTCGAAGCCAACGGTGACCCAGTACAGGTTGTTGCCGGAACCGGAACAGAAACCGGTGAGTTCGAGCCCGTCATCGCTCCACGCAGTGTCGCGGGCGCGGCCCAGATTGGCATATCTGGTACCACGCGTGACCGTCGCGGCATCGAAGTCGGCGAGCAGCTCACCGGTGTTGATGACGAAGCTCCTGCGCGACACCATGGACGAAGGATAGGGACGCACGCCGACAACGTCCGAGGCTCGGTTGGCGTGTCGCCTTCGACGCGTCGCTACCAGGTGCTGGTTCGGAGCACGATCTCAGCGGCCAACTGGGCGGTGGACTCATGGGCGCTGCGCCGCCCCAGCAACTCGACCATGCGGAAGTCGCCGTAGACATAGCGCTGGCTGGCCCTGGCGACGTTGCGCGCTGCGGGTGTGCTGACCAGCGCCGTCGTGTTCACCTCCACGGGCGGGCAGTGCTCGTCGCGGATGACGCCTGCTTGATCGGGGACACGTGGGTGACCACGGTCGACCACGACCAAGCCGATGAACCGGTCCAGCCGGGTGGCGGCCAGCTCCCACGCCAACTCACCGCCGACGCGGTCGCCGACCAAAAGGGCCCAGCGCACGCCGACGGTGTCGAGGATGCCGACGACGGACTTCGCGCTCAGCCGCGGGTCGGGAGCGATGATGACGGTCCGCAGTGACGCGGTGTGCAGGCGCTGACAGACTGCGTCGTAGGCAGAGGGGCCTTGATGCGCGGCCCCGAGCAGGACGACGACCGACCCCTTCTCGGGGCCTGACACGTCGACGGTCGCCGGGAACCCGTCGACGGTGAGCACAGTCGATGGCATTGCGCCACGCTACAGGGATAGATGATGTTCAGTGCTGGTTTTGATGGGCTTGCAATACAACGCCCGGCGTCAGTGCAGCCGCTCGGCCTGCTTCGCGGTGACGTCCAGAAACGTCTGCGGCAGCATCCCTTTGACGGCGATCGACGGTGCAGGGGTGGGGAACGCGATCGCGAACATCGCCGCGTCCCCGATGTTCTCGAACGTGAAGTACACGCTGCTCTTGGTCCCCTGCAACTGCATCGTCTGCTGATACACCAGCGAGTCCGGACGCACTGATTCCAGCTTGGTGGTGGTGATCGGGATCGGCGCGGACGCCTTGTCGAAGTACGTCAGGTACAGCGCGCAACGCGCCGCGGTGGTGGCCAGCTGGTCCAGGTCCAACGAAGACGTCAGGACCGTCATGACGATCCGCGCACCGTCGTAGGCCACTACGTACTTCGCTGCGCTACCGGGTCCGCGCTGGGCCGAGGCGGCGATCACCCGGGTCAGACCGTCCGAGCAGCCCTCCGGCTGAGAGGGCATCGCCGGCGGGCCGCCCTGGCCGCCGGGTTCTCCTGGTTGCTCGGTGATGCGCCCGAACTCCACGCCGGGAGGAAAGTCGGCCGCGGTCAGCAGGGTGTCGTTCAACCGTGCGCCCGGCCAGGTGGGGGTGCCCTCGACGACGCAGCCGGACAGTGCGATGGCCGCACCCGCAACCACGACGAGGACCCGCCACGCCCTGCCCATCAATGAAGGCTACCGAAGCTGGACCACGCTGGGTCGATGTCTGTGCCGTCATCCACCCCACGAGGTCGGTTACGTCTGCAGTGCGGAGGAGATCGTCGGACGTGCCGGTGCGCCATTCTCCAGCAGGTCCATGACGGCGGCGACGTCGAGATGCGCCGCCAGCAGGTCGGCCATCACGTCGAGTTGCGCATCGCGACGGGCGGTGACGTCCACGTCGTCGGCGACGACGAAACCGTGCCTGCCGGCAGCGGCAGCCGCCTCCGTCAACCACCGGCGTCGCACGTCGTCGTTGTCGAGCAGCCCGTGCCAGTGCGTGCCATACACGGGGCCACGACGAAGGCCGACGTCCAGCCAGGAGCCGTCCGTGTGCCTGGTCACCCGACCGTGGTGGATCTCGTACCCCCGCAACGGAGCATCCCAGTGCTTCAGAATCTTGGTGGGCTCGAACACGATGTCGGCGTCCAGAAGTCCGAGGCCCTCGACGTGCCGCTCCCCCGACTCCACCGCATCGTCGATGGTCCGGCACAGCATCTGGAAACCACCGCAGATTCCGAGCACGGCTCGACCGGACGCGGCATGCGCCACGACGCCGTCGGCCAGACCGCGGTCCCGCAGCCACGCCAGGTCCGAGACTGTCGCCTTGCTACCGGGCAGGACCACGACGTCCGCGTCGGCGAGGTCGGCGAGGTCGGTCACCCACCGGACCAACACTCCCGGCTCGCACGCCAACGCCTCGACGTCGGTGGAGTTCGAGATGCGCGGCAGTCGGATCGCGGCCACCCTGAGCGAGTCCCTGCCTCGCGCGGGCTGCGGGACCCCCACGATCCGGTGGGACTGCACGGACAGCGAGTCCTCCGCGTCGAGCCAGAGTCCGTCGTCGTACGGGATTACGCCGTAGGTGGGCCGCCCGGTGAGCAGCTCCAGTTGGTCGAGCCCCGGCTTGAGCAAGGCGGGGTCGCCGCGGAACTTGTTGACCACGAAGCCCGCAATGAGGCGCTGATCGTCGGGCTCCAGCACGGCAACGGTCCCGAACAGATGCGCCAGCAACCCGCCGCGGTCGACGTCACCGACGACGATGACCGGCAGGTCGGCCGTCCGCGCCAGGCCCATGTTGGCCAGATCGGTTGCGCGCAGGTTGATCTCTGCGGGTGAGCCCGCTCCCTCGCAGATGACCGCATCGAAGTCGCTTCGCAGCGAGCTCAGTTCATCGTGCACCACCGCGGCGAGCGCAGTCCGGTGCTGGAAGTAGTCACCCGCGGCAACCGTGCCCTCGACCTGGCCCCTGACCACCAATTGGGAGGTCCGGTCGCCGCCGGGTTTGAGCAGAATCGGGTTGAATCGGATGCTGGGCGTCAGGCCTGCCGCGCGGGCCTGCATCGCCTGGGCCCGCCCGATCTCCCCGCCTTCGACGGTGACCGCGGAGTTGTTGGACATGTTCTGCGCCTTGAACGGCGCCACCCGAATACCCTTACGCGCCAAAAGGCGACACAGACCGGCCACCACCATCGACTTGCCAGCGTCCGAGGTGGTGCCTGCGACCAACAAAGCGCGGGACGTGCTCACTCCGCCAGGGTCAGGATCTCGGCGCCGTCGTCGGTGATCACCAGGGTGTGCTCGAATTGCGCGGTCCACTTCTTGTCCGTGGTGGCAACCGTCCAACCGTCGTCCCAGATCTCGTAGTCCAGCGCCCCGAGATTGATCATCGGTTCGATGGTGAACGTCATACCCGGCTCCAGCACCGTGTCGATGGCAGGCTGGTCGTAGTGCAGCACCACCAGACCATTGTGGAACGTGGTGCCGATGCCGTGACCGGTGAAGTCACGAACGACGTTGTAGCCGAACCTGTTTGCGTATGCCTCGATGACACGCCCGACCACCGACAGCTGACGGCCGGGCTTGCAGGCCTTGATCGCGCGCATCGTCGCCTCGTGGGTGCGCTCGACGAGCAGCCGGTACTCCTCGGAGACGTCGCCCGCCAGATAGGTCGCATTGGTGTCCCCGTGCACGCCGTCGATATAGGCGGTGACGTCGATGTTGACGATGTCTCCGTCCTGCACGACGGTCGAGTCGGGGATGCCGTGGCAGATGATCTCGTTGAGCGACGTGCAGCAGGACTTCGGAAATCCCTTGTAGCCCAGCGTCGACGGGTACGCGCCGTGATCGATCATGTAGTCGTGTGCGATCCGGTCGAGTTCGTCGGTGGTGACACCCGGCGCCACGGCCTTGCCCGCCTCGGCCAGTGCGTTGGCCGCGATGCGCCCCGCGACCCGCAGCCTGTCGATGACGTCCGGCGTCTGCACCCATGGTTCGGTGCCCTCGCGCACGGTCGGCTTCCATGCGTATTCGGGGCGTGGGATCGACTTGGGCACCGGCAACGACGGGGACACCTCGCCGGGGCGAAGTGCGGTGCGAACTTCCATCCTGCCAGCGTAACTGCTACTGCGCCTCAGTCGCCGACCCGTCACCCTGCGGCACAGCACCGTGAGAATGATCCTCTCTTTCTAGGAGAGGAGTGATACCGTTCGGCGGGTGACCGAACGCGAACACCTGCTGAACCAGATGGGCATGCACGATCTCGAAGACTCGGCCGAGCGCCTGGTCATCGAGATGGACAACCGGCCCGACCTGGTCAACATCCGCGGTGCCATTCAGGGCGGTGGTCGCCACCCTGGTCGACATCGGGGCAGGGCGATCGGCGGGCAACGTCGCCGGGCCGGGCCGGGACGTCACCACCGCGGACATGAACGTGCACTTCCTGGCGCCAATCGTGCAGGGTCCGGCCCGCGCCGAGGCCACCGTCGTGCGGGCGGGCAGGCGATTGATCGTGACGTCCGTCGACGTCTTCGACGCAGGCCGGGATCGCCTGGCTGCCAGGGCGACGCTGACGTTCGCCGTTCTCGAACGCCGATGAGCGCTTGCGCGAAGAGCAGACCGACCCGCTAACCGCGGCGCAACAACGACTTCCGCGGCCCGCGGATGTCGACCGAGCCGCAGACGCTGCGACCGGTGAGGATCACGTGCGGCGTGCCCTCTGCCGGGGCGTCCTTGCGATGGTCGCGGGCGCTTCCGACGACCACCTCGACGTCGTCGATCGATGCGCTGGCGCCGTCCGGCAGCCGAATGTCGACGGAGCCGAACTTCACGTCGAGTTCGATCACTACGATCGGCCCGGCGAAGCGGGCCCGGGTGAGGTCGAGGTCGATGGAACCCATCCGTCGCACCAACGACAGCCGGGTCGGCACGATCCATTCGCCTTGACGCTTCAGCGAGCCCAGCACGCCGCGCAACTCGACCCGGTCGGTGGCGGTCGTGACGATCGCACCCGGGCCGGGTAGGTCCTCGACCAACGCGGCGAGCTCGGTGTGCAGCCGGGCCTGCGACACGGCGCCCGAACGCTCGTCGAACTCGTCGATGTCGATGAGTCCGAGCGCCACCGCGTTGTGCAGGCGGCGCAACGTTCCGTTGCGGTCGGCGTCCGAAATGCGCAGGACTGCGGCCTCTACGCCGAGTTCCGAGCCGATACCCGAGTTGATGCTGGTCATTGCCACCCTCCTGCGAACCAGGTTACTCAGGCGAGGTAGTCGGGGGGCATCCCGCCAAGCATGTCCTTGCACATCCGCACGGCGTATTCGGAGCTGCCACCGCCGACGATCAGGGCCGCGAACGCGAGATCACCGCGGTAACCGGCGAACCAGGCGTGCGAGCCGCCGTCGAACTCGGCCTCACCCGTCTTGCCGCGGACGTCGCCGCTACCGTTGAGCTCCTTGGCGGTGCCGTTCGTCACCACCAGCTGCATCATCGGTCGCAGCCCGTCGAGCATCTTCGGCGTGATGGACGGGGTGTCACCCGCCGCCACTTCGGTGTGGCGGCCTTCGATCAACTGCGGCACGGGAGTCTTGCCCGCCGCGACCGTCGCCGCGGCAAGCGCCATTCCGAACGGCGTGACGAGCACCTTGCCCTGGCCGAAGCCGTCCTCGGTGCGCTCAGCGAGGTTCACGGTCGGAGGCACGGACCCGGTCACCGTCGTGATGCCGTCGACGACGAAGTCGGTGCCGATGCCGTACTGCGCGGCCGCGGTCGTCAGGCCCCTCGGCGGCATTCTGCTCGCCAGCTCGGCGAACGTCGTGTTGCACGAGCTCGCGAATGCCCGTGACATCGGCACCGTCCCCAGATCGAATCCGCCGTAGTTGGGGATCGACCGCTGGCCGATGTCGACGTGGCCGGGACAGCCGAGAAGCGTGTTGGGCGTTGCCATGTCGCGGTCGATCGCAGCTCCGGCCGTGACGATCTTGAACGTCGACCCCGGTGGATAGAGGCCCGTGGTGGCCGCGGGCCCATCCGCGTCGGCGGCGGCATTCTGCGCGACGGCCAGGATCTCGCCGGTCGACGGCTTGATCGCCACGATCATCGCCTTCTTGCCGACCATGTTGACCGCATCCTGAGCGGCGTCCTGAACGGCGCGGTCGAGGCTGATGGTCACCGAAGGGGCAGGCGCCCCTGGTGTCTCGTCGAGTACGTCGACGTCGGCGCCGTTCTGGTTGACGCTGACCACCCGCCAGCCCGCCTGGCCGTCGAGCTCGTCGACGACTGATTTCTTAACCTGGTTGACGATGTCGGGGGCGAAGCGGTCGTCGGTCGGTAAGAGTTCGGCGCGCGGTGTGATGACGACGCCGGGCCGGTTGCCGATCGCGGCGGCCACCGCGTCACGGTCGGACTGACGCAGCGTGATGAGATCCAGTGGCCGCGGCGACGAGCTGGCGGTCTCGGCGAGTCGTTGGGCATCCATGGTCGGGTCGAACGGCCGGAGCGCATCGGCGACGGCGGTGGCCGTCGGCATGAGGTCGGCCCCTGCCGCCTTCGCGTCGAGCGAATAGTTGTACAGGTATCCGGGCACCAGGACGTCGCTGCCGCCGCGCTCGTTGACCGAAGCCCGTGGCGGTGCGTCGGCGCGCAAGGCGAACGTTTGATTCTCGCCGAGGTTCGGGTGTAATCCCGTTGCGCTCCAACGAACTTCCCAGTGTCCCTCGTCGCGGACCATGTTGAGTTGACCGTCGTAGGTCCAGGTTCGATTCTTGGGCAGGTGCCACGTGTATCGGTAGGCGATGCTGCCAGTGTCCTCCGCGTACTTGGAGCCGAGGATTTGCGCATCGAACTTGGTGGCCTGCAGGCCCGCCCATGCTTCGTTGAGTGCTGCTCGCGCCGCGGTGGGCTTGTCACTCAGGTCGGCGGCGGCGCCGCTGTCCCCCCGGGCCAGCGCGGTGAAGAACGCCGTCGCCACCGGTTCGGGACCATTGGGCTTGGGGGTGCACGCACTGAGTCCGCCGACGGCCGCCACCACGGCGAGGACCGTCAAGAGACCAGTGACCCGTGATGCGGATGAGGTTTGTGATGCCATTGGGGCTGATGTTAGAAGCGCCACTGCCGCAAGACGGGGAGGCGCACCGAGACCGGATCCGGCGGGCTGGAGCATAGCGACCGGGGAATGTGCTCGTGATCAGTCGAGCAGCACGGTCGCGAAGGTGCCCACCTGGGCGAACCCGATCCGTGCGTACGTCGCTCGCGCGACCGTGTTGTAGCCGTTGACGTACAGGCTCGCAACGCGTCCGCTCCGGACGACCGCACCCGCCAGTGCGGCGGTACCTCCGACACCGAGCCCTCTACCCCGCCATTCGGGGTGGACCCACACACCTTGGATCTGGCCTACCGCAGGCGACTGTGACCCAACCTCCGCCTTGAAGACCACCTGGCCATGTTCGAAGCGCGCCCAGGCCCGGCCTGCGGTGATCAGACCGGCGACCCGGCGCCGGTAACCGCGGCCGCCGTCCCCCGCCCGCGGATCGACACCGACCTCACCGATGAACATGTCGACGGCAGCCACCAGGTACGCATCGAGCTCCTCGATGCGCACCGGGCGCACCGCTGGATCGACCGGGGACCGAGGCGCACCGGCCAGCGCCATCAAGGGCTGCTGATCCCGCACGTCACGGGCTGGGCCCCAAGCACTTTCGAGGCGTCGCCACATGGGTAGGACCAGCTCAGCGCGGCCGACCAGCGACGAACACCGGCGCGCGGTGCTCATGGCCTTGTCCGCGAACGCGTCCAGGTCGCCGACGTCACCACGCAGCGGAATCAGATTCGCGCCGGCGAAACACAGCGAGTCGCCGGGGCGGCGGCGCGTCCACATCTCGCCGCCGATCGCCGTCGGATCGACCCCGTGGTCGGCTACCCGCGAAGCGACCATGCACGAACCCACGGCGTCCTCGTCGAGGACGCGGCGCACCATGGCGGCATCGCGCACCACCGTGACCCGTCGCTCGTCGGCGAGGCGAAACAGCGGAGGAGCGGACATCGGGGTCCTTCTAGGGCGGCGATCTCTTCTACGATCTGGCGTGCAAACCTAGAGGGTGACACCCCTCACACGGTCACGTTCAGCTTACGTTCACAACTGGCGCACCGCTTGCATCATTCAAGCCGCGCTCCTCGGCGAGCTTCATCGCCTCCTCGATCAGCGTCTCGACGATCATCTGTTCCGGCACCGTCTTGATCACCTCTCCGCCCACGAAGATCTGGCCCTTGCCGTTGCCCGACGCCACGCCGAGATCAGCCTCGCGAGCCTCGCCGGGGCCGTTCACTACGCAGCCCATGACCGCGACGCGCAGGGGCACGTCCAGACCTTCGAGCCCGGCGGACACCTCGTTGGCCAACGTGTAGACGTCTACCTGCGCGCGCCCACAGGACGGGCACGACACGATCTCCAGCCCACGCGGTCGCAGGTTGAGCGACTCCAGAATCTGGTTGCCGACCTTGATCTCCTCCACCGGTGGTGCCGACAGCGAGACCCGGATCGTGTCACCGATGCCCTTGGACAACAGCGCGCCGAAGGCCACCGCCGACTTGATCGTGCCCTGGAACGCCGGACCGGCCTCGGTGACGCCGAGGTGCAGCGGGTAGTCGCACTGAGCGGCCAGCAACTCGTAGGCCGCGACC
>NZ_JAVROT010000408.1:0-10499 GCF_032162605.1 Mycobacterium sp.
ATAGCAGTAACCGTTGCGATGCAACAGTTTAAGTTGAAGCATTAGGAGATCGACAAGGCAGAACACAGCCGCGAAGTACGCGAGTTCGTGGCTCGCCAACCAGCGCAAGGCAAGATTCATGCAGCTAAGGCCCTGCGTCCGAGCCCAGTGCAACTCCGGAATTACGCGCGGAGATGACTTCAAAGACGTAGCGATGACATGGTTTGATCATGGGTACCGCAGCGGTAACAAGTCGACTGCTTCGGTCTCAACGGCCAGCCAAGCCATAGCGGTGCATCGAGTTTGGATACCATTGCAGCGCCACGCAGCACCGCCCAGCCGGCACCGAGGAACCACCGCGATGACCATCCCAGCGCCGAGAACCGACCCAGGTCGTTGGTGATCCGCCAGTGATCCAACAGGATGACCCCGATCGCGACGTCGACACCACTACGGCGGTGGACCCGGGAATGGCGCGGGCGGGCGCCGCCGCCGCGGCGCGCAGGCGCGAACTCGACATCAGCCAACGCAGCCTGGCCGCCGACGGCGTCATCAACGCCGGTGCTTTGATCAGCTTCGAAAAGGGGCGGAGCTGGCCGCGCGACAGGACCAGGGCCAGGCTCGAGGGGGTTCTGCGCTGGCCTCCGGGCACCATCAACCAGCTCAGGACGGGCGGTCCGGCCGGCGGCGACGACCAGACCGAGGTCGTCCGCAGGGATCAACCGGGCGACGAAGGGTCGTTGATCGCCTTGGCCGTGGTCGCGGCGGTGAACACGCTCGGGTCGACGATCGACTCGCTGCCCGCCGCGGACGACCCGGACTTTACCCCCCGGATCACGGCGATCCTGTCCGATCTGCGGCAGCTCGAGGCGGTCGCGGCGCGCGCGACGCGCATCGGCAAGGTCACGCCGACGCTGATCAGGGCGCTGAGCACCGTGCGCCGCCGCGTCGAGGAGTTGACGATGCTTGCGGCGACGGCGCAGCACGCCACCCTCGGTCAGCGACTGTATGCCGCCCGTCGGAACTCGAACCTGACGATCGTCGAGACGGCTCAGGCCGCCGGGGTCGCCGAGGACGTCATCGCGCGAGCGGAGTCAGAACAGCCCGTCCCCGCTCCCGCGGTGGGGGCCATCGAGACTCTCATCGGTCAACTCGACTGGCGCTGAAGGCCCCGTGGCGTCAGTGCCGGTCTCGGCCGCGTTCGTCGTTGGCCGGGAAGTGCTCCGCGAGGGCTGCGGCGATCTCGATGAACTTGCGCCTCGTCGGGGCGGACATCTCGGTGGTGCCCTCGATGACGCCGCCCGGACGCAGATGAGGATCGAACGGAACCTCCACGACCACCTGCCCCTGGCCGGCGAACTGCTGCGCCAGGATCGCGCGAGTTCGCTTGTCCGCGTGACCGTCTGAGTCGTTGAGCACCACCACCGTGCGGCGGAGCAAGCTCGTCAGGCCGCGGTTGGCCAACCAGTCCATCGTCTGGCCCGCGGCTGCGGCGCCGTCCACCCACGGTGAGGAGACGACGACCAGGGCGTCGAGGTCACGAAGCACCTCCTGGGTCACCGGGGTGTCCATCGTCGAACTGCAGTCGACGACGGTGATGGAGAAGTAGCGGTCCAATCGTGCCGCCGCCTCGCGGTAGATGGCGGGGTCGAGCACCCGTCTCCGGGCCGGGCTTCCCTCGCCTGCCAGAACGAAGAGTCCGGCGGAGTTGTTTCCGACGCGGCTGCGAACGTCCGCGAACGTCTCGAGATGCTGATCTCCGGCCAACTCCCAGTACGACCCAACGGCCTTGGGGTCGACGCGACTGCCGAGCTTGCCGAAGGCGGTGTCGGCGTCGATCGCCACAACGCGGTCTTCCTGGCGTAGCTCGGCGAACACCGAACCGATGCTGGCCGACACGGTGGTCTTGCCGACGCCACCCTTGCCCATGACGCCGACCTTGTAGTTACCCCGCATCAGGACCTTGACGCGGGCCTCGAGCTCCGCCTCCCGAATCTCCTCGGGGGATTGACCGGGGTTGATCAGTCCGAACGACAGCTTGAAGACGGCCAGGCGCCAGCCGCGGGTCGGAGCGACGGGACGGCTGGGGACAAGATCGTCTGCCCTGATCCGGTCCGCGTACGACCCCGGCGGCGGGGAGGGCGCGCCGCGCGGATCCTGACCGTAGGGCTGTCCCTGCCAGCTGCCGTATTGCGGTGGATCCGGTGGCGGGCCCTGACCCTGAAACGGCGGCGGCCCCTGACCCTGAACCGGTGGCGGGCCCTGACCCTGAACCGGTGGCGGCCCCTGACCCTGAACCGGTGGCGGCGGATTCGGGCGCGGCCCACGACCCTGCTGCCAGACGGGAGGTTTCTGATTCGGTGGCTGCGGCGCCCACTGCGGAGGCGGTTCGGGCTGCCTGCCCTGGACGGGGAGCGCCCCGGTGTCGCGAGGAACGCCAGGAGGTGGGCCGTAACGCGACGGCGGTCGCGGACCGCCGTCGGGACGGTCGGTGTCACGTGGCGGCGGCGGCGGCGGAGGCGGTCGCGGAGGCGGAGGCGGAGCCGGGATCTCGTGTGGCGGTTCCGCCTCGGACGTGGGGTCCGGCGGCGCGACGGGTACCGGGTAATCGACGGGCGGGCGGGACGGCACCGGCGCCGCCGCCGGCGTGGACGTTGGCTCCGCGGGAGCCGGTTCGTAGTCCGACTCCTCGGGGCCCGTCCAGCCGAGTTCTCTGCGCAGGGCGTCGTCGCGATCGCTCACGGCACCAGGGCTCCTTTCCAAGGATCAGACGACGAGTCATACGGCATTCACCCAAGTATCAACCACCATGCGCCGTTGGCAGCCGAGCCGTCGCTCACCCAGAGCCGATCAACGTCGAGCAGCAAACTCCAACAGCACTCCCGCAAATATCGGACCGAAGAGGGTGGTCTCGACTCGACGTCCGCACTCCCAGTCGGAAGCCGGCCGGGCAGAGGGTCGGCATCCCGACTGGCCCGACCAGGGCCGAGGATGCGCATGTCGCCCGCTCGTTCCGGTGCCGACGGCTTCCGGCAGTTCAGCGCATTGCCCCACACTGCGCTAGTGACGGATGTGTTGGTGTCGAGTTCCCAAATTGGTGCATCTGAGGTAACGAAACCGCTGGTACCCTCGTAGCCGGTGAGGGGACCGGGACCGCACGTAGCCGCCGGGTGGTTCTGAAACTCCGGCAAATCTCGGCGCGGCTCAAGCAAAGGAGCCGCCGATGCGAGACGTACGTCGATCTCGGTTCCCGCCGCCGGCGACGGCATAGGAAGATGGGGACGAGGGGTAAGTGATGTCAGGCCTGCACAACGCCGGGCGCGGCGGCACCCACATCGACGACGTCGTCGCCGTCGAGGTCACGATCGACGGGATGCTCGTCATCGCCGACCGGCTCCATCTGATGGAGTTTCCGCCGTCCCTGGGCATCAGACCCAACATCCCCCAGCTGGAGCTGCGCGACATCGTCTGGGCGCAGGTGTCCCGTGACCTCACCGCGCAGGGCGTGCTGGACCACTTCGGGGCGCCCCATCCGGAGGTGGCCGTGATGGTCGACACCCTCACCCGTGCCGACCGCACTCTGGAAGGCCGTTGGTGGCGCCGCGACGTCGGCGGCAAGATGGTGCGCTTCGTGGTCTGTCGCAAGGGCGACCGTCACGTCGTTGCCGCCCGCGACGGCGAGATGATCGTGCTGCAACGCATTGCTCCACAGGTCGGACTGGCCGGCATGGTGACCACCGTCCTGGGATCCGCGGTAGCTGCGGACGTGGAGCCGCTCACAGGCGTCGCGAGCAAGCTCGCCGAGTCGACGACCGCGAACCAGTTGCAACAGTTCGGAGTCGATCCCCCGTCGGCCCGGTTGTACGCCGATGTCATCTCAGCTCCCAGCAGTTGGGTCGAGATCACCGCCAACGAGCGGCACCCCGGCGGCACGTACACCCATGCTGAAGTCGCGGCAGGCGTACTCGACTCCCGCCAGGGCCGGATCGTGTCACTTCCCCGCCGGGTCAACGGAGAGTTGTACGGCAGCTTCTTGCCGGGTACCACCGAGAACCTTCAACGCGCGCTCGACGGGCTGATGGAGTTCCTGCCGTCGAAGACCTGGTTCGACAAGAAGGCCGCCGAAGCCAACCACCCGGACTGAGAAAGGCCATCTCTTGGTGGACGAGACACCGCCACACGATCTCGACGACGATCTGGCGGCGCCCGATTTTTACGCACCCGACCCCGAGTCGGATGCGTCGGATCTGTACGCGTTCGATCCGCTGCTCGACACCGGGGACGAGCAGGAGGAACCGCTGGGTCCGACGTTCACCGTGACGAACCCGCCGGAGACGGTTACCGTTTCGGCGTTCATGGACGGGCGCGTCCGGCAGATCGATCTATCGCAGAAGGTGACCACCATGACCGAAGGCGACCTCGCCGAGGAGATCGTCGTCATCGCCAGGTTGGCCACCCAGGATGCGAGGGCAGCGCAGTACGCGTTGATGCTCGAGGGCATGCGCCAACACGGCCACGACGACGACGCGACGCGCGACTTCCTGACCAGAGACCTCGATCTGCCATCGCCGGAGGACGCCACCGCCGACCGTGCGCAGACCTTCATGATGCGATACGCAGGTGACCATGACTGACCAATTGACCGCACTCTTCGGTAGCGCCGTCGGCATGTTGCCTACCGCTCCGGCGCGCTCCCTGCAGATGTTCACCGAGATCACGGCCATCGACGACTCCGCGTGTGACGCCTGGGTGGGACGCATTCGCTGTGGCGACACCGACCGGGCGACGCTGTTCCGGGCCTGGTACTCGCGAGGCAGCTTCGGTCAGCTGGCTGGCGCCGCCGAGGTCTCCATGAACAGCCTGGAGGCGCGTGTCGAGATCGGCGGCCAATTCGGGAACATCACCTACCCGGTGAACTCGCCGCTGTCGATCACGTTGGGCTTCGCGGTCAACGAGGCGGCCGTTGGCAACTACGCCGATGCCATGGAGGCGCTCGAAAGCATGCATGCCAGCGGTGCCGAGCACCTGGTGTCGTGGGCGAAGGCGGTGGTCTACGGAGCCGCCGAACGGTGGACCGACGTCATCGACGAGGTGCGCGGGGCCAGCGCATGGCCGGACAGGTTTCTCGGTGCTGCCGCGAGCGTTGCGCACGGTGTGGCCGCCGCCAACCTCGGACTGTTCAACGAGGCGGAACGCCGGCTGACCGAGGCGAATTCGTCACCTGCGGGTGAGGCGTGCGGGCTCGCCATCGCGTGGTACCTGGCCTTGACGCGGCGCAGCCTCGGCAACGAGGAGTCGGCCGTCGTGCTGCTCGAGTGGCTGCAGGCCACCAACTCCGAGCCCAAGGTGACCGCGGCACTGCGGGATCCGGGCTACCGGCTCGTCACGACGACGGCCGAGAAGATCGCGTTGCGCCGGGACCCCTGGGATCCCGGGAGCGTGGAGGCCGACAATTCGGGCCGCGAGAAGCTGCTCGCCGAAGCCCAGGCAGAACTCGACCGGCAGATCGGGCTGAGCCGGGTCAAGGAGCAGATCGAAAGATACCGGGCCGCAACGCAGATGGCGAAGGTGCGGGCGGCCCGCGGGATGAAGGTCGCCCAGCAGTCCAAGCACATCATCTTCACCGGCCCGCCCGGTACCGGCAAGACCACGATCGCCCGCGTGGTGGCCAACATCCTCGCCGGACTCGGCGTCATCGCCGAACCGAAGCTCGTCGAGACCTCGCGCAAGGACTTCGTCGCGGAGTACGAGGGGCAGTCGTCGGTCAAGACCTCGCGCACCATCGACCGCGCGGTCGGCGGAGTGCTGTTCATAGACGAGGCCTACACGCTGGTGCAGGAGCGAGACGGGCGCGCGGACCCGTTCGGCACCGAGGCACTCGACACGCTGCTGGCCCGAATGGAGAACGACCGCGACCGTCTGGTCGTCATCATCGCGGGCTACAGCGCCGACATCGACCGCCTGCTGGAGACCAACGACGGTCTGCGTTCTCGGTTCTCCACCCGCGTCGAGTTCGACTCGTACGGGCCCGACGAGATCGTCGACATCGCGAAAGTGCTTGCCGAGAGCAATGACTCGACGCTCAGCGAGGAAGCGGCCAAGCGCGTGCTGGAAGCAGCGACCCTGCTGAGTCAGCGCTCGCTCAACGGGAAGCCGGCGCTGGACATCGCGGGCAACGGCCGTTACGCGCGGCAGTTGGTCGAGGCAGGCGAGCAGGGGCGTGACATGAGGCTGGCCAGGTCGGTGGACTTCGAGAGCCTCGGTGTGGAGCAGCTCAGTGAGATCAGCGGCGAGGACATGGCAGGCGCAATCGACGCCGTGCACAGTCGACTGAACATCGGCGACTGACCACATGGCAGGGTTTCGGTTGACCACCAAGGTTCAGGTCAGCGGCTGGCGTTTCCTGCTTCGTCGCGTCGAACACGCCATCGTGCGCCGCGATACCCGCATGTTCGACGATCCGCTCCAGTTCTACAGCCGCGCAGTGTCTCTCGGCATCTTGCTGGCGGTGGTGGTCTGCCTGGGCGCGGGGCTGTTGGCGTACTTCAAGCCACTCGGCAAGCGTGGCAGTGACACCCTTCTCGTCGACAGGAACACCAATCAGCTGTACGTCGTGATGCCGGGAAGCGAACAGCTGCGTCCGGTGTACAACCTCACGTCGGCGCGGCTGGTGCTCGGCAAGGCGGGCATGCCCAGCGCGGTGAAGTCCGAGGAGTTGGACCGCATGTCGAAGGGCCAGCCGATCGGCATTCCGGGTGCCCCGTACGCCACGCCCGTTTCGGGTGCGGCGGAGTCGACGTGGACGTTGTGCGACACCGTGACCAGGCCCGAGAGTGTCGCGCCGACCGTCGCCACGTCGGTGATCGTGCTGCCGCTGACCACCGATTCCTCCGTGGGCCCGATGACGCCGGGCCAGGGGATGCTGGTGTCCTACGAGGACAGGGACTGGCTGGTCACCGATACCGGCAGACACGCCATCGATCTGTCGGACCGTGCCGTGACGTCGGCGGTGGGGATACCCGTCACCGCCAAGGCCACGCCCATCTCGGAGGGGCTCTTCAACGCACTGCCGAACTCGGGCCCGTGGATCCTGCCGTTGGTTCCCGGCGGCGGCGCGCCCAACACCCTTGGGCTGCCGGCGAATCTGGTGATCGGAACCGTCTTCCAGACGGTCACCGAATCGGGGGAGCAGCAATACGTGGTGCTGCCCGACGGGGTGGCCAAGGTGAACGAGACGACCGCGGCGGCGCTGCGGGCGTCGAACTCCTACGGGCTGATCTCACCACCGTCGGTGGAGTCCAGCATCGTCGCGAAGATCGCCGAGCGGACGTTCACCTCGCCCCTTCCGGACACCCCGCTGGACGTCCTGCTGCGCGAAGACGCGCCAACGCTGTGCTGGTCGTGGCAGCGCGAACCGGGTGACCAGTCCCCGAAGATCTCGGTGATCACCGGCAGGCACCTGCCGATCCCGGCCGGCTCGATGAACACGGGCATCGACCAGATCGGGGGCGACTCGACGGTCTTCATCCAGGGCGGGCAGTACGTCCGCCTGCAGTCGCCCGACCCGCGCTACGGCGAGAGCCTGTACTACATCGATCCTCAGGGGGTCCGCTACGGCCTCTCCAACGAGGACACCGCCGCAGTCCTGGGCCTGACGTCCCCTGCGACGGCTCCATGGCAGGTGGTGAGCCTGCTGGTCGACGGCCCGGTGCTGTCGAAGCAGGCCGCGCTGGTCGAACACGACACCCTGCCGCCGGACCCAAATCCGCGGAAGGTGCCCGAGGGCACTGCCAATCAAGCCAATCAAGCCAATCAACCCGTGACCGCGGGAGCGGGAGGTGGCTCGTGACGACAAGGAAGTTCACGCCGATCATCAAGCGGGGACCCCGCCTGAGTCCCGGTGAGATCAACGTGACGCCGCCGGATGACCTCGGCATCGAGATTCCACCGTCGGGCATCCAGAAGGTGCTGCCCTACGTGATGGGCGGCGGCATGGTCGGCATGATCGCGATCATGATCTTCACCGGCATCCGGCAGCTCTCGCCGTACATGCTGATGATGCCGCTGATGATGGTGATGGGGACCGTCGGCTTCATGGCGGGCGGCGGGCCCGGCGGCAAGAAGGTGCCCGAGATCAACGCCGACCGCAAGGAGTACCTGCGGTATCTGGCCGGACTACGCACCAGGGTGACGGCCTCGGCTGCTGCGCAGGTGACGTTCTACAACTACCATGCCCCGCATCCCGACGATCTGCTCTCGATCATCGGCACCAACCGCCAGTGGTCGCGGACGTCGAACGCGGACTTCTACGCCGCCACCCGCATCGGCACCGGATCGGAGGCGGCCGTCGATCGGCTGCTCAAACCATCCGCCGGCTCCGACCTCGCGGGCCCCCAGGCCGCGCCGCAGCCACACCTGGAGCCGGTCAGCCACATGTGGCTGACCAAGTTCCTGCGCACCCACGGCCTGATTCACGACTGCCCGAAACTCGTTCAGCTGCGGACGTTTCCGACGATCGCGATCGGCGGTGACACGGCCGGTTCGGCAGGTCTGCTGGCCGCGATGATCTGCCATCTAGCGGTGTTCCATCCGCCGGACCTGCTGCAGATCCGGGTGCTGACGGACAACCCGGAGGATCCGGACTGGGCGTGGCTGAAGTGGCTGCCGCACGTCCAGCACCAGACCGACACCGATGCCGCTGGCGCGACGCGGTTGGTGTTCACCCGCACCGACGGACTGGCGGATCTGACTGCCCGCGGGCCGCACACCGCTGACTCCGCCCCGAGCGGGCCCTACGTCGTCGTCATCGACCTGACGGGCGGTAGGGCGGGCTTCCCCGTCGACGGCCGCGCCGGCGTCACCGTGATCACGCTCGGCAACCACCGGTCTTCCTATCGGGTCAGGGTCGACGCGGACGGCACGGCGGACGACCGGCTGCCCAACCTGAACTTTCGGTTGGTGACCAGCACCACCGACGGGATGACGCCCACCCAGGCCGGCCGCATTGCCCGCAAGCTCGCGGGCTGGTCGATCACCGGCACGATCATCGACAAGAGCACCAGGGTGCAGAAGAAGGTCTCGACGGAGTGGCACCAGCTCGTCGGCGCCCAGACCGTCGAGGAGGTGACCCCGAACCGGTGGCGGATGTACACCGACCTCGACCGCGATCGGCTGCGGATCCCCTTCGGCCACGAGCTGAAGACCGGCGAGATCCAGTACCTCGACATCAAGGAGGGCGCGGAGTTCGGTGCGGGCCCGCACGGGATGCTCATCGGCACCACGGGTTCGGGCAAGTCGGAATTCCTTCGCACGCTGATTCTTTCGCTTGCCGCCACGCACCATCCCGATCAGGTCAACCTGTTGCTGACCGACTTCAAAGGTGGTTCGACGTTCCTCGGGATGGAGAAGCTGCCGCACACCGCGGCGGTGGTGACCAACATGGAGGAGGAAGCCGAGCTCGTCAGCCGCATGGGCGAGGTCCTCTCCGGTGAGCTGGACCGTCGGCAGTCGATTCTGCGCCAGGCGGGCATCCAGGTCGGGGCGGCAGGCGCGCTGTCCGGTGTCGCGGAGTACGAGAAGCACCGCGAGCGCGGCGCCGACCTTCCGCCGTTGCCGACGCTGTTCGTCGTCGTCGACGAGTTCGCGGAGCTGCTGCAGAACCATCCGGACTTCATCCAGCTGTTCGACCGGATCTGCCGCGTCGGGCGGTCGCTGCGCGTGCACCTGCTGCTTGCGACGCAGTCGTTGAACACCGGTGGCGTCCGGATCGACAAGTTGGAGCCCAACCTGACGTACCGCATCGCGCTGCGTACGACGAGCTCGGCGGAATCCAAGGCGGTGATCGGAACGCCTGAGGCGCAATACATTACGAACAAGGAGAGTGGCGTCGGATTCCTTCGGGTCGGCATGGAGGACCCGGTGAAGTTCCACAGTGTCTACACCGGGACCAACTACGTTCCGCCTGCGGTCGACTCGGACCTCGGGGATTCCACGCCGAAGCACGCCGCGCAGAGTCCACTGCGGATACGTCCGTTCACGGCGTCTCCGGTCGCAGAGGCGATGACGGTATGAGCTTGCGAGGACGGGAGCGAGCGGGAGTCGAGAAATGAGCGCCGAAGGGAAAGTCCAGAAATGAGTATCGAGCCCGAGCAGCGGGTGTTGCGCGAGGTCGTCCTCGGTCAGCTAGGTACCGGCGAGTCGCGCGCGTACCGAATGTGGTTGCCGCCGTTGACTGATCCGACGCCCGTCAACGAGCTCATCGCGCGCGATCGGCGGGAGCCGTTGCGCTTCGGGCTCGGCATCATGGACGAACCGCGTCGGCATCGCCAAGAGGTGTGGGGCATCGACGTCTCGGCGGCCGGCGGAAACATCGCCATCGGTGGCGCACCGCAGACCGGCAAGTCGATGTTCCTGCAGACGCTGGTGTTGTCGGCCGCGGCCACGCACACACCGCGCCAGATCCAGTTCTACTGCGTCGACATGGGCGGCGGCGGGCTCATGTACCTCGAGGATCTCCCGCA
>NZ_JAVROT010000409.1:0-15912 GCF_032162605.1 Mycobacterium sp.
AGGCCGCCGCGGATCAGCGTGGCGAGCCCGAAGGTGAACGCCAGCCCCATCAGCGCCGGCAGTGCGTACTTGCTCGTCCGGACCCGATAGATCAGCGGCGCGATGAGCCAGCCGACGACCCCGAAGATGACGAACACGACCGGGAGCAGTACGAATGCGTCTACCCCCAGCTTGTCGCTGGCCACGATCGCCGCGAACGCGCCGAGTACCACCCACATCCCGACCGCGAGGTCGACGACGTCAAGAACGCCGAACGACAACGAGAAGCCGATGCTGATGGCGACATACAGACCACCGATGAGGATGCCCCCGACGAGCGCTTGCGCCAGTTGGGTCACGGCGTCCTCTCAGCAGAGCGGTCAGGGCTGCTGGGAGCGTATCCGGGCCGTAGGTTTGTTAACAATAGATCGATCGTTTTGGTCCCGGCGCCTCTCGACCCAGCTGTAGTGACCGGGGTAGGCGCCTGCGGACCCGAGGATCAGTTCACGGATGACGGCGCCGGTGGTGCGGTCGTGGACCACGACGTAGTCAGGTTTGGTCTCGATGACGGCGACCCGCTGACCCTTCCAGTGCTGACCGATGCCCTGGTGGGGCCGTTGATGGTTGTAATGCCAACGGAATTGGTCGCACAGCGCCTGCATTTCCTCGATCGTTCCGGCAGGCCCGTGGTCGGCGTAGACGTCCTTGACGGTTCGGTGCCAACGCTGACCGATCCTCAGCCCACGCTCAGCAGTTGCTTAGCAAAGGTAATGGGCTCGGTCTCTACACTCGCCGGGTGTTAGCCAGCTCAGCCGCCGCGATCAGTGGTGGCACGGCCGAGCGGGGACCGGTTCGAGTCGCAGCTCTCACGGGGATGCGGGGCCTAGCGGCCCTGCTGGTGCTGGGCACCCATGCGGCCTTCGCGACCGGCAAGCTGTCGCACGGCTATGTCGGCGTGATGTACGCACGCCTGGAGATCGGCGTGGCGATCTTCTTCGTGTTGTCGGGCTTCCTGTTGTTCAGGCCGTGGGTGCGTGCTGCGGCCGCAGGCGAGTCGCTGCCGTCCGTCGGGCACTACGCGCGGCGCCGGATGCGCCGCGTCATGCCCGCCTATCTCGTCACCGTGGTGGCGGTCTTCGTCGTGTTCTCGTTCTACTCGGCGGGCCCGAATCCCGGCCAGAGTTGGGCAGGTCTGCTTCGGTACGTCACGCTCACGCAGATCTACACCGACAACTTCTTGATCACGTACCTGCACCAGGGTCTTTCGCAGACGTGGAGTTTGGCGGTGGAGGTGTCGTTCTACGCGGTACTGCCAGCGCTGGCGTTTCTGTTGCTGACGGTGCACGGCGGCGGCCGGTGGCAACCCAGGCGACTGCTCGCCGGCCTGGCCGTGATCGCCGCCGCAAGTCCTCTGTGGTTGATCATCGTGAACACCACCGACTGGCTGCCGAACTCAGCAGGAATGTGGTTGCCTGCCCATCTCGTGTGGTTCGCCGGTGGGATGATGTTGGCGACACTGCAGTCGATGGCGGCGCGTTGCCCTGCCGGACTGGCGATTCCGCTGGCAATGGTTCTGTATTTGGTGGTCTGCACGCCCATCGCGGGAGCCATCACGATGGGACCAGTTCGGCTGTGGGAGCCGATCACGAAGAATCTTCTCTACGCGGGTATCGCGACGTTGGTGGTGGCGCCGCTGGTGCTCGGTGGCGGCGGGTGGTTCGAGCGTGTGCTGGGCAGTCGACCGATGGTCTGGCTCGGTGAGATCTCCTACGAAATCTTCTTGCTGCACGTGGCGGTCATGGCATTGGTGTTCGGGGTGGTACTGCGCTGGCCGCTTTTCACCGGCTCACTGCCTGGGCTGTTTGGGTTGACACTGGTCATCACGATGCCGCTGGCGTATGCGCTGCGTCGGCTCACGGAGCCGAGGCGAAATATCAACTGGCACAGGGATCATGCAGCTGCGTGGCGAGACGCGGCTGTCGCATCGCGACTCAATCGAGGGCGATGTCTTCGCTGATCCCGGCCTGCGCCTTGGTGGTGGTCACGTCGCGGCATTCGCCGTAGAGGATGATGTGGACTTTTGCGACGCTGGCGTCGGCCGGGTAGAGGACCGCATCCACGTCGTTCTTCTTCAGTGCCGTGCCGTGGCTTTGAAAGCCACCGTCTGTGGCCCACCCGGCGCTTTGAAGACGTTGCGTCATTTGGTCGAACGCGGCGGATGCCGCAGTGGGATCGGTGGGTGAGGCATAGAAGATGTTGACGACTCCGCGGAACGGGGCCTCGCCCTGGTCGTTGCACGAGGATCGCGAGAAGTGGGCAGAGGCAACGGGTTGCGCCACGATGTGGCTGACATCGGTTGCGGCGTCGACGACCTGGGCCTTGGATTCTTCGGGAGTCATCGGATTCGACACGCCATTAGCCACTGAACTCACTGCTCCACATCCTGCAAGTAGGGTCGCCGCCGCGACGATGGTCAATGCGTGCCGTGTGCCGTTCAAGCCGAAAGCTCCTTAGGTGTGGTGATGTCCGCTGGTGGGCAGCCGATAGAGCTCCGGGTCGTAGTCGGTCGACGGCAAGGATGGAAACATGTCCTTCGCTATGTCTGGGAGTACCGAGTCGCGGTGGGACGCGGTCATGCCGTCGTGTTCGAGGGCATCGCCGTGCCCAGATGCGATGTCCCCAATGCTGAACAGTGATTCGGTTCCAGGTTCGTAGTAGTGGCTGTGGTCGTTGAACGTGATTCCGGGGACCTCGGCCTTGAATCTCGTCGACCCGAATCCGTCGACGGAGGGGTCGGCGCCGAGCGCGACGGTGATGTCGGTGCCAGGGATGTGGGATTGGCCGATGCCGCCGAGGAAGGTGATCGGATCGGTCGACGCCGAGCCGACGTAGACGTGGCCGCCGTCGGGAAGGTGGAAGTCCGACGCGTTCTGGGCCATGTCGGTTCCTGGGCATCCGACCAGCACGACGTCGTTGACGTGCATGCCGTACCCAGCGACCGCGTCGGCAACCGTGGTCGATCCGTAGGAGTGGCCGATGGCGGTGATGTGGGATGGCACACCGTCTCTGTGGGTGGATGCGAGTGCATTGACGTCGGAGGCGAGCTGCTGGCCGCCCTGGTGTGCCAGTCCGGTTTGACCGACCTGCGGGTCGAAGAGACTGTCCGGCGCGTCGTAACCCATCCACGCAATCACCGACGTCGACTTGCCGTGGTCTGCCGCCCGGGTCTCGTTGAAGACGTTGGCCGCATCATCGGATTTCAACCATCCCTCGGTGACGCTGTGGCTGGTTCCTGGGACCACCACGGCGGTGTTGGCCGCCTCGTCCGGGTCACCGATGGCGATCGCAGCTCGGCCCGCCCCGCCGAACTCGTCCGGTTCGTAAACCTGAAGAAACGTCTCAGCACCCGTCATTTCGGCGTCGTGCTCGAGCCCCGCCTCGACCTGCACCGCGTTGTTGTAGCGGTCCATCATCCCCGAGGCCATTCCGTAGCGTTCGGGGTGGGCTTTCACCTCGTCGACGGTCACGCCGCGGGCCGCGGCCACCTCGGCGAGGCGGTTGATGTCCTGGTGCATCACAGTCTTATTGGCCGTACTGCGGTCACGGACGGGGATGCCGTCGAGGTTTCCCAACTTCTCGGGCCACGCCTGCAGCAGTTGGGCTTGTTTGTCTTTCGGGAGCGAATTCCACCACTTGTTGACGTCCTTGGGATCCTTGCCGACCGGGATCTCCGAACCGGTGTCGTACGGCGGTGCCTCCGGTAACGGGATTCCGCCCGGCCCCAGCTTCAACGGCGCACCGTCGAGGCCCCCGACGGCGGCGCGCAGGCCCTGGCTGAGCTGCCGGTCGGTGGTGTCGAAACCCGCCAACAGCGTCTTGACGTTCGTCGAGTTCGCCGCCGCCAACTGCCGGAGCTTCATGGCGTTGACCGGACTGACCTTGCCGTACTGATCCAGTGGACTTCCGGGCCGTACCGACACCGTCCCGTCCGGCGCGACCTGCCATCCCTGGCCGGACAACTGGCCGACCGTTTGCAGCAGGTTTGTCCGCGTCCGGGTGAGTTGGCCGCCGCCTTGTTGCAGGACGGTCTGTGCCCGATTCAAGGCGTCGTGGATCTGTTGCATCCGTTGCAGGGTGGGTTGCGCCTTCGCGATCGCCGCATCCGACGCAGTGCCCTGCCACCCGCTGCGCAATCCATCCAGCGTGGCGCGCTGCGTCTGGATCTGCGAGGCCAGACCGGATGCCTTCTGACCGAGTTCGGTGGCCGACTGGGTCAGTCCTTCGGGTCGCGACGCCTGCACCTGCGGAATCGTCACCGCCATGGCGGCGGCCCTCCGTCGGGTTCAGGCGATCCCGGCACGGAGGTGGTGGTCACTGCGCGAGCTTGCGCAGTCGGCGGGCGAATTCCTCGTCGGTCCGGTGGTACTGATCGGCAGCCGCTGAGAGATTGGTGGAGTGGGCCGTCAACTCGTCGTTCACCGTGTCCGCTGCGGTGTCGAACGTCGTGCCGGCGAACTGACACGCCACTTCACTGAGCAGACCCGACACGCCGGTGCTGGCGCTCGCCATCGACTGGCCGGTACCCATACCGGCAACGAAGGTGCCCACGTCTGCCTGCGCCGTCGCCGCGGTGCGCAAGTGCGCTGGGTCTACCCGCAACGTCGCTCCCATGACCATGATCCTAAGTCCACCAGCAACGGCGAAGGGGCACTTCTTGGGTCGCCCCGGCATTGGCTGTGCGGCCATTGCGACGATGGCGCCGAGGCGCACGGGGACACGCGAACCTCCACGGCCTCGTCGGTGCCGGGGATATCCTTTCCCATGCAAATTGCCGGGGGAGTAGCGACGCTGATGATGGTTACTCGCCCGTGACCATCACCGTCACCGAGACACCCCGCCTCGCCAACGCCGCCGAGCGCAAGGTGTGGCAGATCCTCGTCGAGCAACTCGAGCCGAATGATCTGCTGGTGTCGGGCCAGCGCGTCACCGATCATCTCAAGGATCACGAGGTCGACTTCGTGGTGGCCATCGAGGGTGCGGGCATCGTCTGTCTGGAGGTCAAGGGCGGAGTGGTGTGGCACGACGGCGGTGGCTGGTGGCAGATCCGTGGCGGCCGGGAGAAGCCCATCGAGCCGGTCCGCCAGGCCCGCGAGGCGTGCTACGCGCTGCGGGACTTCATCGAGAAGGATCCGCGGTGGACGCAGCGCCGGCTGCGCTGGGACCACGTGGTCGTGCTGCCCAATACCGAACTGCCCGCCGACTTCGATCTCCCCGAGTGCCCGCGGTGGAAGGTCATCGACCGCAACGACCTGCCGCACCTGGTCGACAAGCTCCGGGAAGTGTTGATCCGCCAAGAGCTCGACCGTCCGCTGCTGACCCGTGGTGGCGTCGAGCAGCTCGCAACGGCGTTGAGCGGCAGGGGATTACCGCAACGCGACGTCGTGGCCCGCGCGGTGGCCAACGAGGACGCCGCCGACGCGCTCACCGAGCATCAGGCCGTCATCCTCGACGCCACCCGGCTGCTCACCCGTGTCGAGGTCCGCGGCGGCGCGGGCAGCGGCAAGACGTTCCTGGCGATGGAGCAGGCCCGTCGCCTGGCACTGAAGGGCCAGCGCGTCGCGCTGGTCTGCTACTCGCACGGTCTGGCCTCCTACCTCGAACGCATCGCTGCCACGTGGCCGCGGCGCCAGCAGCCCGCCTACGTCGGCGAGTTCCACGACCTAGGCAAGCAGTGGGGTGCGCCCGCCGCACCCGACGAGGCGCTGCGCAACGACGAGACCGTCAGATTCTGGGAACACGACCTGCCGCTGCAAATGGCCGATCTCGCAGCCGAACTCGAGCCCGGTCACCGATTCGACTCCATCGTCGTCGACGAGGCCCAGGACTTCGCCGACGCCTGGTGGGACCCGCTGCTCGCGGCACTGAAGGATCCCGTCGAGGGTGGCATCTACGTGTTCAGCGACGAGGGGCAACGCGTCTTCGACCGCCACGGCGCCCCGCCGGTGCCGCTGGTCCCGTTGATCCTCGATCACAACCTGCGCAACACCCGCCAGATCGCCAATGGGTTCCAGCCGCTGGTTGATCACCCGATGCGGTTCCTCGGCGGTGAGGGCCCGGCCGTCACCTTCGTGCCGTGCGACCGCGACAAGGCGCTGGGTGTTGGGGATGATCAGATCGACCTCCTGATCGAAGAGGGCTGGCGCCAGCAGGATCTCGCGCTGCTGACCACCGGCAGCCGTCATCCCGAGCAGACCGAACGCCAGCGTGATGGCCACAAGGCCTACTGGGACACCTTCTGGGACACGGATCAGGTGTTCTACGGGCACGTCCTGGGCTTCAAGGGACTCGAGCGGCGTGCAGTGGTCCTCGTCATCAACGAGGAGGCGAAGTTTGAACGCTCCCGCGAACGGCTCTACGTCGGATTGTCCAGGGCACGTGATCAACTCGTCGTCTGCGGTGACCCCGACTTCATCCGCGACGTCGGCGGCCAGGATCTGGCCCGGCGCCTCAACGTCGACCCTGCGCCGCCGACGTAGAATCCGGCTAGCAGGTTGGGGCAGGGCCGATTGGGGAATCGAGACGACATGGCACCGTTGAGGACGGGAACAGGCTTCCCCGACGTAGTGGTCACCGCGGTCACGTCCACGACGTCGATCGCCACCGACGCCGAGGAGACTTGGCGCCAACTGCTGGACGGCCACAGCGGAATCCGTCCGCTCGACAAGCCGTTCGTCGCCGAGTTCGACCTGCCGGTCCGCATCGGCGGGCAGCTGCGCGAGGACTTCGACCATCACCTCAACCGCGTCGAACTGCGGCGGCTGTCGTATCTGCAGAAGATGTCGACGATCCTGAGCCGCAGGCTCTGGGACGAGGCCGGACTCGACGGTGTCGACACCGCCCGGCTGATGATCGCGATCGGGCTGGCTCTTGGCACCTCCGAGGAGACCGTCGTGCAGTACGACGCCTTCAAGGAGAAGGGCATGCGCGCAGTGTCGCCGCTGGCGATACAGATGTACATGCCCAACTCGCCTGCCGCCGCCGTCGGCCTGGAGCGCAAGGCGAAGGCGGGCATCGTGACCCCACTCATGGCGGACGCCTCGGGCGCCGCGGCCATCGCCGAGGCGTGGCGCGGCATCATCTTCGGGGACGCGGACTTCGCCATCTGCGGCGGCATCGACACGTGGATCGCCGCCGTGCCCATCGCGTCGTTCAGCCAACTCGGCCTGCTCTCGATGAACAATGACCACCCCGCCGCGGCCTGCCGCCCCTTCGACGTCGATCGCGACGGCACGGTGTTCAGCGAGGGCGGCGCGCTGATGGTCATCGAGACCGAGGAGCACGCCGTAGCTCGCGGGGCCACGATCCTTGGCCGGCTGATGGGCGCCGCCATCACCTCGGACGGCTACGACTACGTCGCACCGGACCCGAGTGGCGAGTCCGCGGCACGCGCCATCGCCCGCGCGATCGAGCTCGCAGGCATCGCACCCGACGACGTCGACCTCGTCTGCGCGCACGCCGCCGGAACCGGACCCGGCGACCTGGCCGAGGCCAAGGCGTTGCACCAGGTGCTCGATGGTCACAAGCCTGCGGTGTACGCGCCCACGGCGGCACTCGGACACTCCTGGGGCGCAACGGGAGCCATCGACGCGGTCCTGACCGTGCAGGCACTGCGCGACGGGGTGGCACCGCCCACGCTGAACCTCAAGACGCTGGACCCCGCCATCGACCTCGACGTGGTGACCGACCGGCCTCGCCGCGGCGAGTACCGCTACGCGCTCGCCGACTGCTTCGGGTTCGGCGGCTACAACGTCGCGTTGGTGTTCGGCGCGCCGTGAGCCCCGGCTCACCCCTTGACGAGCGTGCGCACGTAGTGCCCGTCGAGGGCCTGCATCTATTCGTAATTCATCTGGATCTGCTTCGGGTGATCTATTGTCCTATCAGGTCGAGTCTCATATTTTTATGGCTCATATCGCCAGTGTGATGGGATCTCAGAGACTGAGTGCCCCGCCTGCCAAGGCCGCACCGCCCCCCGCGCGTCGCAGAGAGAACCGGAATATGTCGTGGACGACTCATTGATCTGTCGTAGTGCCGTCGACCTGGCAGAGGCCCTGCGGCGCCGCGACGTCTCTGCCCGCGAGGTGCTCGCTGCGCATGTGGAACAGATCGACCGCTACAACCCGGCAATCAATGCGGTCGTGAGCCTGGACATCGAGGGAGCCGAGCGGGCGGCCGCCGAGGCAGACCGACGATGCGCGGCGGGGGAGCCGTTGGGCCCACTGCACGGGCTACCGATCTCCTTCAAGGACACCCACGCCACCGCGGGACTGCGGACGACGTTCGGGTCTCCATTGCACGCCAACTGGATTCCGCAGCATGACGAGGAGATCGTCCGACGCATCCAAGCCTCCGGCGCCGTTCGTGTGGGCAAGACCAACGTGCCTGAGTTCGCGGCCGGGTCGCACTCGTTCAATACGGTCTTCGGCACGACCCGCAACCCGTACGCCCTGGATCGGTCGGCCGGCGGCAGCAGCGGAGGTGCCGCCGCGGCCCTGGCCACCGGCCTGCAGCCCATCGCCGACGGCAGCGACATGGGCGGGTCGTTGCGCAATCCCGCGTCGTTCTGCAACGTCGTCGGGCTGCGCCCGACACCGGGCCGGGTGCCCGATCCCGCGGCGGCGTGGGCGTACCCCAACCTGGCGACCGGTGGCCCGATGGCCCGCACGGTCGGCGACGTCGCACTGCTTCTGTCGGTGATCGCCGGTGCCCATCGCGACGACCCGATGTCGCTGTCCGATGACCCGGCATCGCTGGCGGCCGTGAATCCGGCCGACCTGCGCGGGCTTCGGGTGGCGTGGGCACCGACCCTCGGCGATCGGGTCCCGGTCGCCGCCGACGTGCTGGCCCCGTTGGAAACCGCAGCCGGGGTGTTCGCGGCTGAGGGCGCGCACGTCGAACCGGCATGTCCCGACCTCGACGGCGCCGACGCGGTGTTCCGCACGTTGCGTGCCGTGGAGTTCGACACGAATTGGGGTGAGGAACTCGACGCCACGCCGGAGGCATTCAAGGCCGACCTGGCGTGGAACATCCGCGAAGGCCGCGCCAGAACCGCCCACGATGTGGGCCGGGCGCTCGCTGAGCTGACCCGGCTGCAGCGGGCGGCGAACTCATTCTTCGACACCTACGACGTGCTGATCGCCCCCGTCAGTCAGGTCGCCCCGTTCGACGCGGATCTTCTCTGGCCCACCGAGATTGCGGGTGTACGTCAGCACGACTACCTCGACTGGATGGCCTCCTGCTACCTGCTCACCACGCTCGGCGTCCCGGCCATTTCGGTGCCCGCCGGGTTCACCCCCGATGGACTGCCCGTCGGGCTGCAAATCATCACCCGCGCCCGCAGCGAGCAGACGTTGCTCGCCGTGGCCGCGGCGTTTGAAGCCGCCACCGAACACGGTCGGCGGCGTCCCGCCCTCACGCTGGAGAACCGCTCATGACACCGCCCGCCCTGGAACACCGCGGCGGGTCGCATCGCCGGTGTGCTGGTGGTGAGGTGGATAACGTTCTTCGAGATCCCGATCGGCAGCTGGGATTCCGGGTTCATCGCACTCGGCCCGAACCTCGTCGTGCTGCGCTGGCCCCGACGCACCTGCTGCGGGTGCAGTGCCGCCCAGACAAAGTTCAGTCGGTGGCCCGCACCCTCGCGTCCTGGCCCCAGACGGTGTTCGTCTACGCCCTCGCCGAGTCCGCGGAGGTAATTGCAGAGCTGACAGCGGATTTCGACGCGCTACCCGCGTTGCCCGGTGCCGAGCTGGACGGTGTACTGACCTACGGCTGACCCCAGTGCTCCAGTATTTCCGGACTGTCGCTAATGGCGTGCCGGCGTGCTGACGCCCGACGAGGTTGCCGCGCTCGAATTGTCCGATGTCCCACCGGAACAGACCCGCAGGGGGTTACCGTCCCTGGGAAGCACACGTCGAGTCGGTGCACGCGACCCTGCTGGTGCAGACATTCAAGCGTGGCGGCGTCGTCACCGAACCCCCCGACCATTTCGGCCGGCCATTACCTGCTCCGTAGTGAAAGGGTCTCTCCACCAATGCTTCTGACATCCCTGGATTCTGCTGATGCAGGCGCGGTCGATTCAGCCGCGGCGATCACGATCGGCACGCAGAACATGTCGCGGGCGCAACTCGACGACGCAGCGCGTGCTCTTGCCGGCTCAGAAGAAGCTCCTCAGCGGTTGAGGTTGTCGCTCTGAGGCGGGCAATTCGAACACCGGTACCGGCTCACCCCTTGACGAGCGTGAACTGCCCCAACTCGCTGACGCGACGCTTGAAGAAGTCGCTGCAGCCGGTCAGGTACTTCATGTACCGCTCGTAGACCGCTTCCGACGTCGCGGTCACGGCCTCGTCGTGGTGCGCCTCCAACGCTGTAGACCACAGGTCGAGCGTGCGCACGTAGTGCTCGTCGAGCAGTTGCTTGTCCTCGACCGTGAACCCGGCCTCGGTGGCGAGGGTGACGATCTGCTCTTCGCCGGGCACCGAGCCACCGGGGAAGATTTCCTTGGCGATGAACCGCATGAACCGTAGGTCGGTCATCGTCACCGGGATGCCCAGCTCCGGCCACTGCTTGAGCGGATGACCGAGGATCGCCTGCAACACCATGCGGCCGTCGCCGGGCAGGATGCTGCTGCACGTCTTGAAGAACGGCGCGTAGCGGTCCGGCGGGAACGCCTCGATGGCCTCGAGGCTGATGATGCGGTCGACGGGCTCGTCGAACTGTTCCCACCCACGAAGCATCACCCGCCGAGTCCGCGAGGTGTCCAACTCGTCGAGCAGCTGCTGACCGAACTTGGCCTGGTTCCTGCTCAGCGTCAGGCCGACGACGTTGACGTCGTGGTTCTCGACCGCGCGCTTCATCACCGAGCCCCAGCCGCACCCGATGTCGAGCAGCGTCATGCCCGGCTGCAGGTTCAGTTTGCCGAGCGCGAGGTCGATCTTGGCCACCTGCGCTTCTTCGAGCGTCATGTCGTCGCGGTCGAAGTACGCACAACTGTACGTTCGCGTCGGATCCTGGAACGTGCCGAAGAAGTCGTCGGACAGGTCGTAGTGAGCCTGCACCTCTTCGAAGTGCGGCTCCATCGCCGGCGTACCTACAGTGCTCTCAGCCATCCCCGACTGACCTCCATCCGATGGACCGCCCGACTCGCGCTGCGGTCCTATTTAGTTAGCGTGCGAACGCAAATTATTACACCATCGCGAGTCATGCCTTCTCGCAGGTGAATTGGACGACGTCGGTGTAACCCGCGCGGAACAGGTCGGCGCAACCGGTCAGATACTTGAGGAACCGCTCGTAGATCTGCTCGGACGTGATCTCGATGGCCTCGTCCTTCTTGGCCTCGAGATTGGCCGCCCACGAGTCCAACGTCTTGACGTAGTGCGGCTGTAGATGCTGCTCGCGGGTGACCTTGTAGCCCGCCTTGACGGCGTGATTGGTGACCATCGAGGCCAGCGGCAAGCGGCCGCCGGGGTAGATCTCGTCCATGATGAACTTGATGAAGCGCACCCGCGACATGGTCAGCGGCAGCTTCTTGGCCTTGATCTCCTCATCCTCCGGAATGACGATGGTGTGCAGCATCTGCACGCCATCCTCGGGCAACCAGTCGAAGGTCTTCTTGAAGTAGTCGTCGTATTTGTTGAAGCCGAAGTGCTCGAACGCGCCGATCGAGACGATCCGGTCCACCTCGCCGCTGAAGTCCTCCCACGGTTGGAGCCGGACCTCCATCGTGCGGTCGCTCGTCGAGTTGGCGAACCAGTGCTCCTCGATGTGTCGCTTCTGGTTCTCCGACAGCGTCAGGCCGATGACGTTGACGTCGTACTTCTCGACCGCCCGCATGATCGTGGCCCCCCACCCGCAGCCGATGTCGAGGAGCGTCATCCCCGGCTTCAAGCCGAGCTTGCCGAGGGACAGATCGATCTTCGCCATTTGCGCCTGCTCGAGGGTGTAGTCGTCCTTCTCGAAGTAGGCGCAGCTGTAGACCTGGTTGGGGTCCTGCCACAGCTTGAAGAAGTCATTCGAGATGTCGTAGTGGAACTGAACTTCCTTCTTGTCCGACCCGCGGGCTCGCGACGCAGACTTGGACAGCCACGTCGACTGCGCAGGTGACGGACTTTGCGTTTCACTCGAAGAATTCATAAACCAACCTGTCGGCTGTCGAAAATCGCGGTCGCGGTCGTGCCGTCCAGCTCCTTCTTCACCGTGCCGGCACGTTGACTTTACCTCCGGCGCCCAGCCGTGCCGACGCTTATACGACTCTGCGCGCGCCAGTTTCTTCGGGTGCCATGTCGCTATTGTTTGCCGATGATCGAGCGGCGCATTGCTGTGCTTGCGCAGGGTGGGAAAATCCCGCCAGGCGGAATCTCGACCCGGCGTGACGTCGGCGCGTGCGACGGCACAGACTGGAGTTCATGACGGATCGTGAGGACACCCGCGTCGCGGTCTATCTCGACTTCGACAACATCGTGATCTCGCGATACGACCAAGTGAACGGTCGCAACTCGTTCCAGCGCGACAAGACCAAGGGCCTGGAGGTCGACCGCCTACAACGGGCCACCGTCGACGTCGGAGCGATCATCGACTTCGCGTCGTCCTTCGGAACCCTGGTGCTCACCCGCGCCTACGCCGACTGGTCGGCCGACGTGAACGCCGGCTACCGCGGCCAGCTGGTCGGACGCGCCGTTGACCTGGTGCAGCTGTTCCCCGCCGCGGCGTACGGCAAGAACGGCGCCGACATCCGGCTCGCGGTCGACGCCGTCGAGGACATGTTCCGGTTGCCCGACCTGACGCACGTGGTGATCGTCGCCGGCGACTCCGATTACATCGCGCTCGCGCAGCGCTGCAAGAGGCTCGGCCGCTACGTCGTCGGCATCGGGGTGGCAGGCTCGTCGAGCCGGTCGCTGGCTGCGGCGTGCGACGACTTCGTCATCTACGACGCCCTGCCCGGGGTGCCGGTGTTCGAACCGAACGCCGAGCCGGAAACGGACAAGGACGAGCCCGAACCCCAGCCGAAGAAGCGCGCCCCGCGCCGACGCGCCACCCGGCCGCAGGCCGTGGAGGAGGAGCCCGAGGCGCCCGACCCGCAGACCGCCGCCACCGGACTGCTCGAGCGGGCGCTGCGGATCGGGTTGGAGAAGGACGACGTCGAGTGGCTGCACAACTCCGCGGTGAAGGCCCAGATGAAGCGGATGGACCCGTCGTTCAGCGAGAAGTCCCTGGGCTTTCGGTCCTTCAGCGACTTCCTGCGGTCCCGCTCTGACGTCGTGGAGCTCGACGAGAGTTCGACGACCCGCATGGTCCGCCTGAAGGGCAGCTGAACCGCCGGAGCCGCCCCGGCGGCGACATGGAGCAACGACGGCGCCCGCCGTGACGGACCCTTGAATCAGGCGATCGTGCTGACGATGTCGGGCTTCATCTGATCCAACTGCGCGCTCCAGTAGGGCCAGCTGTGGGTGCCGTTCGGCGGGAAGTTGAACGTCGCGTTCTTCCCGCCCGCGTCCGTGTACGCGTTCTGGAAGGCGATGTTGCTGTCCTTGGTCAGGCCCTCCAGGAAGGTGGCGGGCAGATCGCCGCCGCCCAGGTCGGTGGGGGTGCCGTTGCCCGTGTAGACCCAGATGCGGGTGCCGTTCGCGGCGATCGTGCCGGCCTGCAGCGTCGGGTCGTTGCGCTGCCAGTCCGGCCCGCCGCCCGGGCCCCACATGGCGTTCGCGTCGAAGTCGCCTGCGTCGTGCATCGAGAAACCGACCAGGGTGGGCCAGATGCCGTCGGAGAGGTGCTCGAATCCCGACATCGACCCCGCGTACTTGAAGTTGCCGGGGTGATACGCGGCCAGAATCAGCGAGGCGCTGCCCGACATGGACAATCCGACGACCGCATTACCGGAGCTTGAGATGCCCTTGTTGGCCGCGAGGTAGGCAGGCAGCTCCGAGGTCAGGAACGTCTCCCAGTTGTAAGTCCAGGTCTGGCCATTGCCGACGGCCGGCTGCTCCCAGTTGGTGTAGAAGCTGGACATGCCGCCGACGGGCATGACCACCGAGACGCCCGATCCGTTGAACTTCTCGAACGCATTGGTCTCGATGTCCCAGCCGCTGTTGTCGTCGCGGGCGCGCAGCCCGTCGAGCAGGTAGACGGCGTGGTGGCCGCCCGGCAGGAACCGCACCAGCACGTTGCGCCCCATCGCGGCCGACGGGACCTGCAGGTCCTCGACCGGCAACCCCGCCGGCGAGTACGCGCCAGCGGTCGCCGAACCACCGGCGACACCGATCAGGCCGGGCAGCGTGGCGGCGGTGACCGCGACGACCGCGATCCGGCGCCAGGCCCCTCGGAATGTGGAAGTCAGCGTCATCTTCTGCCCAATCTCATGTGTGACGACCCACCTGTGTACGGTCGTCGGATTTGGTTGCCGCAGAGCCAGGCGCCCGCCAGCGGACCGCTGACCCGGCTGCCACTTCTGCGCAACCAACACCCCTCAGCGCTCCCGACGGAGTCCTGCTGTCATCGGTTACTCGCGGGGCGATACCCATTCGTTACCAAACGACACCTGCAGATCGTACTTTCTACTGGTGTACGGCGCGTGTGGATCGGTATCAGCAGTTCCGCGCGGTCGATCAGGAGTCTGCCGCGGGCGCCGCCGCTTCGCTGCTGTGCGCTCGCAGAGCGAACATCTTGAAACGAGCTGATTACGAACGAACTACGCCGACCCAGGTCGGTGTGAGGGATTGCGCGCAACCCCCTACCATTGGGCCTCGACATCTCTTCGATGCCGGAAATCAATGGAGCCTTGTTGACGTCTTCTCGCCGTGTCCATGGGGCCTGGTTGGCCTCTGTCTTCGCCGTGCTCACAGTGCTCGGTGGTGTCGTCGTGAGCGGATCCGAACGGTGCCCGAACGGCTGCCAGGTGAGCGCCGCCCCTCGCGACCTGTCCGATTCCGAGCCCGTCGTGCCGACCTCGACGCCTGCGGTTCTGGCGATCATGCCGTCACCTGCGAGCGACAAGGTCAACCCCGCAGACCCCGTCCTGGTGACCGCGACGACCGGCAGCATCACCGACGTCACGATGACCAACGACAGCGGGAAGGTGATCTCCGGCGTGCTCACGCCGGACCACACGGCGTGGAAGCCGACCCTTCAGCTGGGGTATGACCGCACCTACAAGATGACGATCCTTGCGCGCGGGCCCAACGGCATGCCCTCGCGTGAGGCGTCGTCGTTCACCACCGTCTCGCCGAGCAACCAGACGCAGGTTTACCTGGACACGACCAGCGGCGTAATGCTCCAGGACGGCGCGACCTACGGCGTCGGCACCGTCGTGGTCGCACACTTCGACGAATCGATCGACAACAAGGCCAACGCCGAACGCCACCTCTCCGTCACGACAAACCCGCCGGTTCCTGGCTCCTGGTACTGGGTCGACGACCAGACCGCGCATTGGCGCCCGGCGAAGTACTACGCGCCGGGCACCACCGTCACCGTCGCCGCCAACCTGTACGGCACGCCGCTCGGCGACGGTCTCTACGGCGCCGAGGACGAGCGCGTGTCGTTCAAGATCGGCGACGCGCACGTGTCGATCGCCGACGACAACACCCATCAGGTCAGCGTCTACGACAACGGCAAGCTGGTCCGCACCATGCCGACGTCCATGGGCATGGGCGGAATCCAGACCATCGCCGGCACCACCTTCTCGTTCTTCACCCCGCCGGGCGTCTACACGGTGCTCGACAAGGCCAACCCGGTGATCATGGACTCCTCGACGTTCGGGCTGCCGACCAACTCGCGCCTGGGCTACAAGGAGTCGATCGCCTACGCCACGAAGATCAGCACCGACGGCATCTATCTCCACCAGCTCAACTCCACGGTGTGGGCGCAGGGCAACACCGACACCTC
>NZ_JAVROT010000410.1:0-9221 GCF_032162605.1 Mycobacterium sp.
TCGGCGGCGATCTCATCGCATTGGTGCGCACTCCCGATGGCATCGTGACGTGTGTCAACGCCTCGGGCTGGGCAGGCGCCGATGCCGACGCCGAGGCGATGCGCGCCAGGTACGGGTCTGCCATGCCCAGCCGGGGCGCCGACACAGTCACGGTGCCAGGCGGGGTACGGGGGTGGGAGACGTTGCGCCGCTTCGGTAGTCGTCTCCCATGGGACCGTCTACTCCGGCCCGCCGAGGAAGCTGCCGAGCGAGGGGTGCCGGTCGCCGCATCGCTGGACGCCCATCTCGCCGACCCCGAGAATGCCGACCTCATCGGTCTCGAGGACTTCGACCGAGTGTTCCGGCCCGGCGGGAGACTGCTGCGCGGCGGCGAGGAGTTCCGGCAGCCCGAACTCGCCGCGACGTTCGCAGCGCTGCGGGCGTGCGGTCCGGACGAGTTCTACACCGGGGGCCTCGCCGCGCGCACGCTGCAGTACCTGCGCGCCCGTGGCTCCGTGCTGAACGGTGCCGACCTTGCCGAGTTCCAGCCCGAGTCCACCGCGCCGTTGGCGGTCGACTTCCGCGGCGTGACGGTGTTGACGAGTCCGCCGAACACCCACGGGTTCATGATGCTTCGGGCTCTGCGAGCCATCGAGAGCATCGGCGTCGAGGCTCCGCTCGGCGACGGGATCGGTACTCTCATGCGGGTGTTCCACCACGGCAACCGGCTCCGCTCGGCCCGCCTGGCCGACCCGCGCATGGCCGACGTGGACGTCGCCGCGTTGGTGGACGGCGACCTCGGAGCCGTCACCCCAGTCGCCGAAAGACCCGAGGTCGTTGGGTCGGTTGCCCGCGGTGACACGGTCGGCGTCGCCGCTGCCGATGGCGACGGGATCGCGGTGTCTCTGATCCAGAGTGTCTACCACTCCTTCGGTTCCGGGCTCGTCGATCCGCAGACCGGCATCCTCTTCCACGACCGCGGCACCGGTTTCTCGCTGGACGCCGGGTCACCGAATGCGTTGGCGCCCAGAAAACGTCCGCTGCATACGCTAATGCCGGTGATGACGACGCAGAACGGCGCAGTCCGTCACGTCCTGGCGACGATGGGCGGACAGGGCCAGCCTCAGATCCTGACCCAGGTGCTGCTGCGCATGCTGGGCGGGGCCACGGCCGCAGACGCCGTCGCCGCGCCGCGGGCCGTCGCGGGTCCGCAGGAGCACGGCTGCACGGCCGACTCCGTCGTCGTCGAGACGGACGTCGATCCCGTTGCCGCAACGTCTCTCGCCGCGTCGGGCCTCGCGGTCGTCGAAGTTCCCAGACACACCGAGGGGCTGGGGCAGGCCAACGTGGTGCAGGTGGGCCGCGACGGTCAGTTCACCGCGGCGGCAGATCCGCGCGCCGACGGTTCGGCCGTCGTCGTGCAGTACGCCCGTCACCACCGGAGCGGGTAGTGAGGTGGTGACCCGGAGGCTCACCCGTTCGTCGGCCGCCATCTGCACGTGTGGCTCGTGTCAGTCCGTTGGTGTCGAACCCCAGTAGGCCGAGCGTGCCCACGATCGGCCTTCGTGGCCCAGCAGCGCCAACCATTTGTAGGCACGCACGATGACGGAGAAGAACAGCGGCGCCGCGATCGTGCCGAACGGCACGGCCTGCAACCGCGGTCCGACGCGGAATGCCGCCATCGTGAATGGCAGCCCGGTCAGCAGCGCGATCAGCGTCACCCAGGCGGCGTTCTCGAAGCTGCGCAGGAACACCGTGCCCCGTCGGCACCACGAACACGGGTACCAGCAGGACGAGTGGCAGCAGGTAGAGCAGGGCCGGTGACTGCCACCACCCCGGCCCCAGCCGTACGCGTAAGCGCGGGAACGCGATCGCAGTCACTGGCCTGCCCAGGTGGACCGCTGGTTGAGAGGTGTGGGCCAAGGCACGCTGGACTGCAAATGTGATCTACGTCTTGCGCCCTGCACGGGATCCGCTTACGGTCGACCATGAAGCGAACAAAATGTTCGTTCACAACCACCGAACTGTTCTGCGTCAGCGAACGGAGGGTTCTCTCCCGATGGGTTCGACCGTAGAACCCGGTGTCGATCCGACGGCCGACGCGGACGCTGCCGTCGGTGGGCGCATTCGCCAATTCCGGGTCGCGCGCAAGCTGAAACTGCGGCAACTCGCTGATCGTGCAGGCATCTCGCCGGGCTTTCTCAGCCAGGTCGAGCGCGGACAGGTCAACGCGAGCGTGAGCACGCTGCGGCGGTTGTCCGAGGAACTAGGGATCACGCTTCCGGATCTGTTCGCCGACGACCACGTCGGCGACGTTCGCATCCTCCGCAAGGCCGACCGTCCGGTCATCGAGGTGTCCGACCTGAGCGCAAAGTACCTGCTGTCCCAGAAACCGCTACGAAACCTCGAGGTATACGTCGGCGAGCTCGCTCCCGGTGCGAGTGCGGGCGACGCCTACGTACACGGTGACGCGCAAGAGATCCTCGTCGTCATCTCAGGGGGTCCGACGCTGGAACTCGACGGCAAGCCCTACCTCCTGGAGGCCGGAGACAGCGCGGAGTACCGCACCTCCGTCCCGCATACCGTCCACAACAGCGGTGACGCGTACACCGAATTGTTCTGGATCGTCAGCCCCCCGACCAACTGAATACAAGTTCCGACCACGCCGTCGCTAGTTCAAAGGAGATTCGAATGGTCACCTCAACCTTCGTTCGACGCCTGCCCGTCGTGCTCGCCGCGTGCATGCTTGCAACCTCCGCGTGTTCGTCAGGACCCGCGCCGGGCGCCGCCGTCGACCTGGGTAGTGGCCCGCCGAAGGCAGGCACGGTCAAGGCCGACGCACTCAAGGGTCTGACGCTGACCTTCGTCTCCTACGGTGGCATCTATCAGGATGGCCAGACCCAGGCCGCGATCGACCCGTTCGTCAAGGCCTCCGGCGCCCGCGTACTGCAGGACGGCCCAACCGAGACCGCCAAGATCAAGACGCAGGTCGAATCCGGCAACATCACATGGGACGTGATCGACTCGACCAACGTGATCACCGCGCAACACTGCGGCGACCTCTTCATGCCGATCGACACGAGCATCGTCGACCTCAGCAAGCTTCCGCCGGGCTCCAAGACCGACGAGTGTTCGGTGCCGGCCATGGGCTACGGGCTCATCGTCGTCTACAACACCAAGAAGTACGGCGCCAACCCGCCCAAGACGTGGGCCGACTTCTTCGACACCGCCAAGTTCCCCGGCAAGCGCTCGATCGAGGGCATCGCGGGCGAGCTCGATCCGGGCGTGCTCGAGGGCGCGCTCCTGGCCGACGGCGTTGCGCCAGCTCAGGTTTACCCCATCGATGCGCCGCGTGCGCTGCGCAAGCTGTCCAGCATCCGCAACGACATCGTGTTCTGGAACAGCGGAGCGCATGCCCAACAGCTCATCGAGGGCGGTCAGGTTGACATCGCGCTCGTCTGGAGTGGACGCGCCTACTCCGCTGTGAAGAACGGCGCCCCGTTCGCACCGATGTGGGACCAGTGGATGCCGGAGGCCGACACGATCACGGTGCCCAAGGGCGCGAAGAACCCCAAGGCTTCCATGGCGCTGATCAACTACTACCTAGGTGCCGACCAACAGGCCAAGCTCTCCGAACTGACGTCGTACAGCCCCATCAACGTCGACGCGAAGCCGCAGCTCGACGATCTCGCCAAGAGCTACCTGACCACCACCCCGGAGCGCGGCAAGGACCGCTTCCCTCTCGACGTCGCGTGGTGGGCCAAGAACAACGACGCCATGAACGCGGCGTACTCGGATTGGCTTGCCAAGTAAGGAGATTTCGGACCCATGACCGTAGTCGACGTCTTCTCCGGAGGAGCGGCGCCGCCACGATCACGGACCGAGGTCGCAGGAGCGAAGCGTAGGCGCCGCGGCGCCTACGCTCTGCTCACCCCCTCGGTGATCCTGGTGATCGGTGTATTCGTGGTACCGCTGGCGCTGATGCTGTGGCGCGCCTTCACCGATCCCGTTGCGGGGTTCGGCAACTTCAGCTGGTACGTGGGCGACGACGTGCAACGCCGAGTCTTGTTGCGCACCTTCACCACGGGGCTCGAGGTGACCGTGATCTGCCTGATCCTCGGGTACCCCTACGCCTACGCAATGGTTGCGTTCGGTCCCAAGGTGCGAGCGGTTCTCACGATGCTGGTGCTGGTCCCGTTCTGGACCAGCCTGATGGTGCGTACGTTCGCATGGGTGATCCTGTTGCAGGACAACGGCCCCGCGCACGCGGTCCTGAAACTCATCGGTCTCGGGGAGGTCCGACTCATCCGCACCAATCTCGGCGTGGTGATCGGTATGAGCCAGATCCTGGTGCCGTTCATGGTGTTACCGCTCTACGCGGTGATGTCGGGTATCGACCGCCAGCTGGTGCTGGCCTCGTCGAGCCTGGGTGCGCGTCCCCTGATGTCCTTCGCCCGCATCTGGGCGCCGTTGACCATGCCGGGGGTGGGCGCCGGATGTCTGATGGTGTTCATCAGCAGCCTCGGCTTCTACGTGACACCGGCGCTGCTCGGCTCGCCCGACAACGCGCTGATAAGCCAGCAGATCTACGTTCAGGTCAACAGCCTGCTGCAGTGGGGCAGGGGCGCGGCGATGGGTGTCGTCCTGCTGCTTCTGACGTTCGTGGTGCTCGCGGTGCTGATGCTGGCGTTGCGCCGCGCCTCCCGGCAGGAGCAACCCTCGTGAATAGGCGCAGTACGACGTTCTGGCACGCCTTGCTACTGGTGTTCTGCGCCGTCGTCGCGCTCTGGCTGGTCGCGCCGTCGCTGATCGTGGTGCCGCTCAGCTTCACCGACCGAGCGTCGTTCAACTTCCCTCCCACCGGTTGGTCCACGCAGTGGTACACCAACTTCTTCACCGATCCGTCGTGGCTCTGGTCGCTGGAGGCCAGCATCCGTGTCGGCCTGCTGGTCGCCGTCGTCGCCACGGTGTGTGGCACGGCGGCGGCGGTGGCGTTCAGTCGGGCCCGCTTCTTTGGTGACCAAGGTGTGCGCGCCCTCCTGCTCTCACCGATGATCGTTCCGGTCATCGTGGTGTCGATCGGCATCTACGCAATCTATCTGCGACTGAATCTGCTTGGTACGACGCTGGGTTTCGTTGTCGCACACAGCGTGCTCGCCCTGCCGTTCGTGATCATTCCGGTGAGCGCCAGCCTTCAGGGTTTCGATCGTCGCCTCGAGGATGCCGCGGCCATCTGCGGGGCGCGTCGGTGGACGACGTTCCGCACCGTCACGCTGCCGTTGGTGGCCCCGGGTGTCCTGTCGGGTGCGCTGTTCGCATTCGCCACCAGCTTCGACGAGGTGGTCCTGTCGCTGTTCATCCAGAGTCCGTACCTGCAGACGCTGCCGGTCCGGATGTATTCGTCTGTCACCCGCGACACCGATCCCACGATCGCAGCGGCCGCCACCGTGATCCTGGCGCTCACGACAGCGCTGACGATCGTTGCCAGCATCTTCACGATCAGGAGAAGCCGTGTCCGATGATCCCGCGCCGCATGGCGCATCCATCACGATGCGGGGGCTGACCAAGCGATATGACTCGGTCACCGCCGTCGACGCCATCGACCTCGACGCCCGACCGGGGGAGTTCCTCACCCTCCTGGGGCCCAGCGGTTCCGGTAAGACCACCACGCTCAACATGATCGCCGGTTTCGTCGACGTCACCGAGGGTGAGCTTCAGATCGACGGCAGACCGGTCACGGATCTGCCGCCGTACCGGCGCAACATCGGCATGGTGTTCCAGCAGTACGCGCTCTTTCCGCACATGACGGTGACCGACAACGTCGAATATCCGTTGCGACAGCGCAAGATGGCAAAGGCCGAGCGCAGGGAGAAGGTGGCGGCCGCCCTGCGGACTGTCGGCCTCGAGGACTACGGCAGGCGCATGCCCAAGGCGCTGTCCGGCGGCCAACAGCAACGCGTCGCGCTCGCGCGGGCCATGGTCTACGAACCTCGCGTGCTGCTCATGGACGAGCCGCTCGGCGCGTTGGACAAGAAGCTGCGTGATTCACTGCAACTCGAGATCAAGCGCATCCACGGTGAACTCGGCACGACGTTCGTCTACGTGACGCACGATCAGGACGAGGCGCTCGTGCTGTCCGACCGCATCGCTGTGTTCAACGATGCGCGCATCGAGCAGGTCGGAACCCCGACCGAACTCTACGAACGCCCCAAGAGCATCTTCGTCGCCCGCTTTCTCGGCGAGTCGTCCGTCTTCAGTGGAACGGTCACCGACGAGCAAACCGTAGACGTCGGTGGGCGCCGAATCGTGGCCGGACGTGGGGACTCGGCGCGCGGTGACACCGTCGCGGTCGTCGTGCGGCCGGAGCGGATCCGATTGGTCGCAGGCGACTCCGAACCCGACGCCGTCAATGCCGTACCGGGCACCGTGACCCAGGAAATCTACCTCGGAAACTCCCGCAAGGTCGAGGTCCGGCTGTCCGACGACACCGTGGTGCTGGTCCGCGAGAGTGCGGGCAGCATCACGGCGACCCAACCGGGGCAACGGATCTGGCTGACGTTCGACCCCGACAACGCGGCGATCCTCTCTGCCGCCTCCCGCTGATACCCGAGTAAAGGAGCAAGAAGAGCATGTCACCCGTTGGTCGCACGTCCCGCGGTCTTGCCAATGACTTCGTCAATGGAAGTGTGTCGTTCTGGTACCGCTCCGCCGGGTGGCCGGAATCGAGGCCACCGCTGCCGAGCTCCCTCGATGTGGACGTGTGCATCGTCGGCGCCGGTCTGACCGGCCTGTGGTCCGCCTTCTACCTCAAGCGCGAGCAACCCGACCTGCGAATCGCCATTCTGGAGAAGGAGTTCGCGGGGTTTGGAGCATCCGGCCGCAACGGGGGATGGCTGTCCGCCGAGCTGGCTGGATCACGTGATGCCTACGCCTCGACACACGGCCACGACGGCGTCGTCACGCTGATGCGGGCGATGCGCGGCGCCGTCGACGAGGTCATCGGCGTCGCGGAGGTCGAGGGCATCGACGCCGACATCGTCAAGGACGGCGTGCTGCACGTGGCGCGAAACCCGGCGCAGCTGGGCCGCCTCCGCGAATCGGTCGACTACGAGCGGCGATGGGGCGCCGGACCGGAAGACTTCGTCGTCTTGACAGCAGATGAGTCCAACGCCCGGATCCGGGTTCAGAACGCGGTGGGAGCGATGTTCAGCCCGCACTGCGCCCGCGTGCAACCTGCCAAGCTCGTGCAGGGTCTGGCGCGCGTCGTGGAGGGCATGGGCGTGGCGATCTATGAGCAGACGGCGGCGACCGGCATCGAGCACCGCCGTGTGGTGACCGACCGCGGCGACGTGCGCGCACCCGTGATACTCCGTTGCCTGGAGGGCTTCACCGCCACCATGCCCGGTCAGCGTCGTGAGTGGCTTCCGATGAACTCGTCGATGATCGTCACCGAACCACTACCCGAGTCGGTGCGCGCCGACGTCGGCTGGGACGGTGCCGAACTGCTCGGCGACTACGCGCACGGATACATGTACGCCCAACGCACCGCAGACAACCGGATTGCCCTGGGCGGCAGGGGAATCCCCTACCGCTACGGCTCGACGCTGGACCATCGGGGAGTCACTCAGCAGTGGACGGTCGACGCGCTGACGGCTCTGGTGCGTGACATGTTTCCCGCGACCCGCGAGGTGCCGATCAGCCACGCGTGGTGCGGCGTGCTCGGCGTGCCCCGCGACTGGACGGCCACCGTCGACTTCGACCGGGCGAGCGGATTCGGCACCGCAGGCGGTTACGTCGGCAGCGGCCTCACGACGACCAACCTGGCCGGCCACACCCTCGCCGACCTCGTCCTCGAACGGGACACCGAACTCACCCGCCTGCCCTGGGTAGGTCGACGCGTTCGCAAGTGGGAACCGGAGCCGTTGCGCTGGCTCGGTGTTCAAGCCATGTACGCGCTGTACCGGACCGCAGACCGGCGCGAGGCCGCACGGGGGCTGTCGACGACGAGCGGACTAGCACGGTTGGCCAACAAGATCACCGGGCGCTGAGCACAGGCCGATCCCACGATCACGGAACAGGAACAGCGGAATGATCTCACTACCTTTGGGCGCACACCTGCGTCACGACAACGCGGTCGCTGCGGAACTGCCCGCGCCGCAGCCGAAGCCGACGAGCCGCAGCAACCAGGCGGAGGCCACACTGAACGTCTGGTCGGGTGATTCGACGCATGCCGGCGTGTGGGAGTGCGGACCGGGCGAGTTCACCGCGGACCGGTCGAACGAGACCGAGGTGTGTCACATCATCGCGGGTTCGGGCACCGTCGTCGGAGAGGACGGGGTTCGCGCCGACATCGGACCCGGCTCGCTGCTGGTACTGCCCAAGGGCTGGCGCGGCACGTGGTTCGTCACGGAGACCATCCGCAAGACCTACGTCACCGTCGGAGGCTGACCGACCTACTCGCCGCGCCTCTTGGTCGCCTTGGCGATGAGTTCCTTGACCTCTTCGAGGTGAAGCATCATCGCCTCCTGGGCGGCTACGGAATCGTGATCGCGGACGGCGTCGTAGATGCGGTGATGACCGCGTGTCGAGATGCGCCGACCCACCCGGGTGGCATGCGAATACTGCCGCACGTCGTGGGTCCACTCGCTGCTCCTCGCCTGCAGCGACTCGAGCAGGGGATTCTGTGCTGCCCGTGCCAGCAACGTGTGAAACTCGACGTCCAATCGCAACGACTCGGCCTGCAGCAGGTTCTCGCCAGACCTGTCCAACACGTCACTGAGCTGCAGGAGGTTCGACCTGGTTGCCCGGCTGGCCGCCAGCGCGGCGATGGACGGCTCGATGATCTCCCGCAGCTCTGCGGCGTAGGCAGCCGAGGCGTCCTCGGCGGCGAGGCTGCGAAAATCCTCGGAGGTGCCTTGCACTGCAAGCACAGTCGTGCCACGCCCCGGCCTGCGCTCGATCAATCGTTTGCCCTCCAGCTCGTGCATGGCCTCGCGAAGCGTCGAACGCGACACGTCGAAGGTCTCGGCCAGCTCCCGTTCAGAGGGCAGTCGCGAGCCAGGGACCAGTTCATTGGTGGCGATGAGCCGCTCGAAATGCGCCGCGAGCACCACGGAGATGTTTTGCCCACGACGCGGTACCGGCACGGCCATCGGCACATCATAGTCAGACGGCCCCCCGAGTCGGCGCGATTACGTCGTGTAAACGGCGGGATGTCACACGTAAACGCTTGGTAAATCAAC
>NZ_JAVROT010000411.1:0-14227 GCF_032162605.1 Mycobacterium sp.
TGTTGTTCATGAAGAAGTAATAGGTGTTGATCGAGTCGTCGAGGCGGAACCGCTCGCCGAACTTCGACTTGACCTCGGCAAGGCGGTCGGCGTCGGGCGGGTCGACCATGAAGTCGATGGTGTTCTGCTCGACGCCCGTCACCTGCGCGGTGTTGCTCTTGTTCTGGGTGACGGTGATCTTGTCGACGTTCGCGTCGGCGACTTCCGTTGCGCCGGCGTCCTTCACGGTCTTGAAGTTCGGGTTGCGCTCCATCGTCAACGTCTGGGGCGCTTCGACTTTTGTGATCATGAACGGCACGCTCGCTGGTGGTGGGTTGTTCGTCGCGTCCTTGTCGAGCGGCGTGCTCGGCGGGACGGGCGCTGCGAACGGGAGCGCCAGAACGCCGTCGAAGGTGCCGTTCGCTTCGGTCAACACGATCGTGATGTCACCCGTGGCGTCGTCGGTGGTGATGCCGCTGATCGTGGGGGCCTTGCCGTCGGCGTAGTCAGTGGCGCCGACGATGGGCTCGTAGAACACCGAGCCTCCCGAGTCGGCCTTGAACAGCCGCTGGATGGCATAGGTGAAGTCGGATGCCTTGATCGGTGTGCCATCGGAGTACTTCATGTTCGGACGCAGTGTCAGCTTGTAGGTCTTGCCGTCCGCGGAGACCTGTGGCATGTCCTTTGCCAGGCCCGGTACCACCTCGGTGCCGGGTTCACCCTTCGCGTGCCGATAGGTCAGTAGCGGAGTGTAGGTGTTGTACAGAACCTCCCACCCTTCCAAGGTGTAGGAGAGCTGAGGGTCGACGTAGTCGGGGAACGACGTCATCGAGACGTTGATCTCCCCGCCGCCGCCGCCGCCGCTGCCGCCGCTGGTGTTGTTGGAGCCACCTCCGCAGGCGGCCACTCCGAACGTGGCCAGCGCGGCGACGACGCCGACGGTCACCGCTTTGCGCAACTTGCTCATCTAATACCCCTTGGTCTTTGTCCGGACGGCGTCCATTACCTGTACGCCTCCTGCCGGGCTGCCACTGCATCTTTTCCGAAATACGGCGGATGGCAACTCGGGGATTCAGGAATCGGGCCTCGTCGCAGGCCCGTGGTCTGCGAAATACCAGGACGTGGTGGCGGCCTCGCGGGCCGTCTGCGCCAACGGTCCGGTTGCTGAGAATGCTGCACTCGGGTTACCGCAGCGTGGCGCGCACCGGAATTCTTACTGTATTCGGCACCATTCGCCGGAAAATTGACACACTTGCTGGTTGACAGTGCGAGGTAGCGGGTGAGGCGTTGGTGGCGATCACCGGAAAACCCTCAAAAAAAATGAGCGATTCGGCGTGTTCAACCGCCCAGCAGTTCGTGGAGGTTCTCGGCCGACGTGTGCGCCGGGTCGATTACCCGACCGGTAAGGCCGCTGATGGCGCGGCACGGCAAAGGTCGTCGACCGCCTACCCGCTGACGATGGTGGGCACCGTTACCATCGAAACCCGTGGCGCGTAACGATGGTCCCGGGGGACCCCCAGACGACCCGTACTACTCCGACAGCGAGCCAACGCAGTACGGCAGCTACCCCCGCAGCGAGCCCACTGCGTGGAGCGAGCCGACGGCGTACGGGAATTACGGGGGCCTCCAGCCCGAGTATGGCCAGGAGCCCCCGCCCGAACCGCCCACCCCGTGGTACCGCACGCCGGCGGGCCTCGTGAGCATCGGCGCCGTCGCGGTGATCCTCATCGCGCTGATCGTCTACGCCATCGTCACTCTGACGGGGGGCGGCGACGCGACCAGTCCGACGTCGACCACGTCGACCACGTCCGGCGCCTCGTCGACGAGTGCGGGACCGCAGGCGCCTGTGCCCACCGGCGGCACCGAAACCGTCACGCAGACCGAGTCGCCGAGCACCACCACGGAGACTCCGAACACCACGTCGTCGACGGAGAGTCCCACGACAACCACTACGACGACCACCCCGAGCACTAGTACCACGGTTTCGACGAGCACCAGCACGAGCACCGTGACTCAGACGGTGACGGTCTCGCCGGGCTGACTCAAGAGAACCCGGGCGGCGGCGGAAGCGGAGAGGGTTAGTTCAGCATCGCGCCGTCAGCAGGCGTTGGTCGTTCGGGAGCTTGGTTCAGGTGTGGCCGACGTCCGCCCGTCCGGCAAAGCAAGTTTGAACACCGTCCGCACGGTGAGTAAGTACTGATGGATCAAGTGACCCGTCGTGTAGGGCAGGTCGTACTTGTCGCACAACGCCCTGACCCGTACCGCGATCTCGGCGTAGCGGTTGCTCGGCAGGTCGGGGAACAGGTGGTGCTCGATCTGGTAGCAGAGGTTTCCACTCATGAACGCGAGCACGGGTCCGGCGTCGAAGTTCGCACTGCCCAACATCTGCCGTAGATACCACTCGGGCTTCGTCTCGTTCTCCAACGTCTCCGGGGTGAACTTCTCGGCGCCGTCGGCGAAGTGCCCACAGCAGATCACCGCGTAGGCCCAGACGTTGCGCAGCACGTTGGCGGTGACGTTTGCGCCGAGGGTGCGACGCCACCGTCTGCGACTCAGCGCCGGGAACACCACATAGTCCTTGCCGGTCTGGCGGCCGATCTTGCGCAGAAGCGCGCGGTTGTGAACGGACTTCGCGACGTCGTTGTCAAGACGCTCGTGCTCGGAGTACAGATCGTGCAGCGCGATCCCCCACTCAAAGGTGATGGCCAACAGCAGACTTCGCAGTGGCTGAAACAGATTGGACGGCTTCCACTCCTGGTCCGGAGTGACCCGCAGCACGCCGTAGCCGAGATCGTCGTCCACGCCGAGAACGTTCGTATTGACGTGGTGGCGGTAGTTGTGCGAGTAGCGCCACTGCGAGGAGAGCCCCGCCATGTCCCACTCCCACGTGGTCGAGTGGATCTCGGGATCGTTCATCCAGTCCCACTGACCGTGGCCGATGTTATGGGCCAATTCCATGTTCTCGATGCTCTTGGAGGCCGCCAGGCCGGCGGTGCCCACCATCCATCCCCGCTTGCCCTTGGTGCCGGCGATGACGAGACGGGAGGCAACCTCCAGGACGCGCTGGACCGTGATCGTGCGACGGATGTAGGCCCGGTCCTTGGCACCGCGGCTCTCTTCGACGTCGCGGCGGATCTCGTCAAGGGCGTCGGCGAACGCCTCGAGGTCGGATGAGGTGAGATGGGCGAATTCGGTGACATCGGCGATGGCCATGGTGTTGCAGTTTCCAGTCAGCTCGGACGGCCCTCGTCGATTGACCCCGACTCGGGTGGCGAATCGGCGGGGTCCCGGCCCAAACGCAGATACAGGGAGTATTGCTTCCCTGCCCGTGTATGTGCCTACAGCCTAGACGCAGAAACGTGCCTTGGCGCTGGGTCCGCGGCGGCCGACGATCGTCGATGTCCGGTCGGCGTAACCGAGGGCTTGCTTCGACGCACGATCGGATGCGCGCCTACTCGTCGTTCGACTTCTTCGCTGGGGCAGGCTTCTTGTCCGCGGCATTCTTCGCCGCGTCGCTCACGTTCTTGGCCGCGTCGTGGACCGTCTTCTGGACCCCAGCGACGGTCTTCTTGATCTGGTCTTGTCCGTCCTTGGCGATCTTGTTCAGGGTCGCGGCGGTCTTCTTGACCGACTTTTCGACGTCTGCCCCGGCCTTCTTCACCGACGCCTGCGTCTTCGCGTTCGCCGCCTTGATATTGGCGTCGAGGTCGGCACGCGCCTTCTTCGCCTGATTCTGGACGTTCGTAATGGGGTCAGCCGCGTCCTTCACCTCACCGGGCAGCTGCTGGTACGCGGTGAGCGTGTCGTCGGAACCGTGCGCAATCCAGATTCGGTCAAGGACATCATCGAAGCAGACCGGGATGCGTTCCGCGCCGAGGTGCTCGACGTCCGCGATACCGCGGCGCTGCGCGCCGTCGTCGACCGCACGGTCGCCGGCGAGGAACTCTCCGACGAGCAGATCGAGGGCATCCTCGACACCAATCTGACGGCATCCATCCAGTTCATCCACGCCTTGCTTCCGTCTATGCGCGCAAACGGTGGCGGACGTATCATCCAGATGTCGACCTACGGTGGCCAGACCGCCTTCCCAGGGAACTCGCTCTATCACGCACGCAAGTGGGGGATTGAGGGTTTCTGTGAGTCGGTGGCGCAGGAAGTCGAGCCCTTCGGTGTCGTTCTCACCATCGTGGAGCCGGGTGGTGCGCGTACCGAGTTCCGTTACGGTAGTGCGCAAGTCGCCGATGCACTGCCCGCCTACCGTGGCACGCCCGCCCGATCGTTCGAGAGGATGCTGTGAGTTGGAAACATCATCGGTACCCACCACTGAGGAGTCCCCATGTCCACCTGGTTGATCACGGGCTGTTCGACCGGCCTCGGCCGCGCACTCGCCGAGGCGGCCATCGCCGCCGGCCACAACGTCGTCGCCACGGCGCGTGACGCGACGAAAGTCGCCGACCTTGCCGACACCGCACCCGACCGGGTACTGGCGGTGGCACTCGACGTCACAGTGCCCCAACAAGTGACCTCGGCCGTGCGGGAGGCCGAAAAGCGCTTCGGCGTCATTGACGTCCTCGTGAACAATGCTGGTTACGGGTACCGCGCCGCCGTCGAAGAGGGCGACGACGCCGATGTACGAGCGCTTTTCGAGACGCACTTCTTCGGCACGGTCGCCACGATCAAGGCTATCCTGCCTGGCATGCGGGCGCGCCGCTCCGGCGCCATCGTCAACGTCTCTTCCATCGGCGTTCAACTGACGCCGCTGGGCTCCGGGTACTACTCGGCAGCCAAGTCCGCCGTCGAGGGACTCAGCGGCTCACTTCACGGTGAGCTGGCCCCGCTTGGCATTTCGGTGACCGTCGTCGAACCGGGCGCGTTCCGCACCGACTTCGCCGGCCGCTCGCTGACCCAGTCTGCCGTGACCATCGCGGATTACGCCGACACTGCGGGCAAGCGCCGCAAGGAACACGACACCGCCCACGGCACTCAGGCTGGCGACCCCTTCAGAGCCGCGGACGCCATCATCAACGCCGTCGAAGCGGATGAACCTCCTTCATTCCTACTCCTGGGAACCGACGCACTGACCAATTACCGACGCATCGCCGATGAGCGGTCAGCCGAGATCACCAAGTGGGAGAAACTCACCGCCAGCACGGACTTCGACGCGAAATGACGCCTGGATTCGCAGTCGTTCCCGTATGCCGCAGCGGTGTCGACGTGGCGGTAGCCGGTCTGCAACGCGGTCTCGACCGCGGCAATGGTCTCCTCCGGCGGGGTCTGATAGACCCCGAGGCCGAGTGCCGGCATGGGCACGCCGTTGTTCAGAGTGAAGTTGGGGACGCTCTCTCCTCGACGCTAGGCCCCTGCACTGCCACGCGGGAGGGCCTGCTGGGACAGGCACTGGCAGTACCTCTCTTTGGCGACGATTGCCAGGATCGCCAGTGTTGACCACCCGGCCGAACTCGCCGAAGTCGGGATTGCCCCAGAAGCCACCGTTGACGCAGGAAGTCTGCAACCCGGCCCGGTCGAACTCGCATTGACCGCAGGACACCGCGATGACGAAGTCACCGACACCGAGGGTGGTGACCTCAGATCCCGCCTCCTCGACCACCCCGATGAACTCGTGTCCCATCGCCGCACCATCGGCAGTGGCCTGCATCGAGTGACACGGATGCAGATCGCTGCCGCACACGCAGGCCCGCGTGACGCGCACCAACGCATCGGTCGAGGTTTCGATCTTGGGCTCGGGCGCGTCGACGATGCGGACATCGCCCGCCCCGGACATGTAGGTGGCTTGCATGACTCCCAGTCAACGGGCGGATCACTCACCTGGGGAGTCACTGTCGTTCCAGGTACCGGAGTACCTCCCCCCGAACGGCTCGGTCGCGCCTACCGTGAAGGCATGACCAGCATGGACGTCCCCAACCTGCAGCAGGACCGTCAGGTGATCCCGAAGTCGGTGACGCCATCGCGCCTCGCCGAGAACTTCGACGTCTTCGACTTCGAACTGTCCGCCGAGGAACTCGAAGCGATCGACGCACTGGACACCGGTATCCGCGGTGGCCCGGAGCCAGAAGACATCACCGGCGACAAGTTCGGCATCAAGATCCCCGAAGCCTGAGGAGGCATCATGCACACACGTACGCTCGGCCAGGGCCTCCAGGTATCCGCCGTTGGTTTTGGCGCCATGGGCATGTCACAGAGTTACGGTCCCAACCCCGGGGACCGCGACGACATGATCGGCGTGATCCGTTACGCCGTCCAAGAGGCGGGAGTGACCTTCTTCGACACCGCCGAGGTCTACGGGCCCTACGTCAACGAAGAACTCGTCGGCGAGGCGCTGGCACCGCTGCGCGACCAGGTGGTCATCGCCACAAAGTTCGGCTGGAACATCGCCGACGGCAAGACGATTGGCACCGACTCGCGGCCCGAGCAGATCCGGCGGGTCGCCGATGCCTCGCTGAAGCGACTACGGACCGACGTCATCGACCTCTTCTACCAACACCGGGTGGACCCCGACGTTCCAGTCGAGGACGTCGCCGGCGCCGTCGGCGAGCTCGTGGCTGCGGGCAAGGTCCGCCACTTCGGGCTATCGGAGGCCGGCGTCGAGACGATTCGGCGTGCTCACGCCGTCCATCCCGTCACTGCGCTGCAGAGCGAGTACTCGCTGTGGACTCGGGATCCCGAGCTGGAGGTGCTGCCCACCTGCGCCGAGCTCGGTATCGGATTCGTACCGTTCAGCCCGCTGGGCAGGGGCTTCCTCACCGGTACCGTGGCGGCCGCGACGGAGCTCGCCGCCGATGACATGCGATCGACGATTCCGCGCTTCGCGGCCGAAAACATCGCCGCCAATGAAGAATTGGTGAATCGCGTGCGCATCCTCGCCGAGGCGAAAGGCGCTAGCCCCGGTCAGATCGCTCTGGCCTGGCTGCTTGCCCAGCAGCCGTGGATCGTGCCGATCCCCGGCACCCGACGCCGAGGCCGCATCGACGAGAACGCCGGTTCCGCGCAAGTGGCGTTGTCATCCGACGAGGTCGCCGATCTCGACGCGTTGGCCGCCCAGGTCGGCGTTCGGGGCGACCGCTATAACGCAGCCGGAATGGCGATGATCGGACTCTAGGAACGTCGACGGTCTTAGTTCTCTTCGACCCGCCATCGCGGCGAGTCCTGGCAGCACAACACATTCGGAGTCCGCTGAATAGGCGTCAGCTCGGGAAGATCGAGGTCTCAGCCGTAGGTTGGGCCGTATGGGCATGAGCATGAACTACGGCCCCGTGGGGAACCGCGATGGAGCAACGATCGGGGAAGGGCCGGCGGTGCGCGGTGAAGAGGTTCGGGACAGTCGAACCGACATGGACGCGTGTCTGCAGCGCACGCAGCTCTCGGTATAGGGCGTCTTGAGAGCCATCCCGTCAGGGAAACCTTGGGGTACCTGTCAGTACCCGGAACAGCAGAGTCTCTCTTGCCACCAAAAGCTGGTTCATTGGTCATGGACGCAATGAGGGTCTCCCAGCCGTTCACATGTGAATTCCGTATGCGTTCTCGCCGCGCTAACGCTCGGCTGCCTACGGTTGAGTGAGAGCCGTCATAGCAGTGACCCGTGCCGCAGCGCTGCGCGCCGACGTTCGACGACGAGAGGCCGATGCCGTGAGCGAAGACAAAGAATCCACTATCGATGCCAGTACGCGGTTCAACGTGAACCGGCGGACCTTCGTGGGTGCGTCGGTCGCGATCGGTGGTGCCGTGGCGACCGTGTCGCTGCTCCCTGGCTGCAGCGACGACGCCTCGCAAGACGACGCTCAATCTGCAGTCGTCCGCCTGCGGATCAACGGTGAAGAGCGTGACATCACCGTCGATAATCGAACGTCACTGTTGGACATGCTGCGCGAGCGTGCCGAATTGCCGGGAGGCGCAACGAACCCCCGCGCGACCAGTCCGAGGACTTGCCCTTCTCGACCCGCCGCCTCACCGGGTGCTTTGCTCAGGGCGCCGCCGGTTCGCACTCGGCGACTCCCAGATGCCACAGGCCCCCGTCCACGGCGGCTCGCAGACCATGGCCAGCGTCGGATCCGGAGTCCTGAATTGCGCGAACATGCTGCGCGACCGCTTCATTCGGAGCGCCGTCGTCGACCCGGGGTCACCTCTGACTGGCCTGCGCCCAGAACAGGTCACGGTCACCGATGGACGCATGATCGCCGTCGATGAACCGTCCGCGGTGGGTCCTACCAGGATCTCCTGCGTCGGCGCGGGTGGGGTCCCTTGGACGCCGAAGAGACGTGGACGCCGAACGAGGCCGAGCACAGCCGATTCTCGATGCACGCCGACGGCGCGGTGTTCGCCGAGGTCGCCGTCGACGAGCAGCTCGGCACCACCAGGGTGCGGCGCATGTATGCCGTCTACGACGCCGGGCGAATCATCAATCCGATGCTCGCCGACAGCCAGGCCATCGGCGGCATGGTCGGCGGGATGGGGGCGGCGCTGTTGGAGGCCACCGAGCTCGATCACCGCGATGGCCGAATCGTCAACGCCAACATGGCTGATTACCTGGTTCCCGTCAACGCCGACGTGGTCATCCTGGCCGCGGCGTTCCTTCCCGGAGAGGACATCATCGCCGACCCGCTCAGCGTGAAGGGCCTCGCCGAACTGGTCTTCGTCGGTGTCCCCGCAGCCATCGCCAACGCCGTCTTCAACGCCACCGGCCGTCGCATCACCGACCTGCCGATCACCCTCGACAAACTGCTTTGATGCCTGGAAAGTCCATCTCAACCATGACGATGAAGAGAAGCCAGGCGCGCCGGGCTCAGGCACTCGGCACATTTCACGGGTTGTCCGTGGGCCTGGTGATACCGGCCGGTGTCGGGTTGCTCGCCGCCCGTGCAGCGGAGCCGACCGACACTCCAACGGCAGCATCTAGGGCCGACTCGTCGCTCGGGAGGGCCGAAGTGTCCTGCGTGCGAACATATCCCGCACGCTACGAGGCGGGTGTCCGCGGATTGATCGGTTGTCACCGGGGCCGAAGATGGAATTTCGCGATCGCGCCGAATGTGGCAACGCCAACGGCGCTGCCCAGGGAGTGGGTGAACATGTTGTTGCCCGTCACGACAACGCGTTCGCTCCGAACCGGCGTAGCGTCGGAAGCAGCAGGCAGTCAAGGGGTGGCCTCATGTTGAGCATCTACGTGGTGTCGGAAGAGCAGTATCTCGACGTTTCCCCGACGGCGCTCTTGATAGGCGCGACAGGTCTCGTAGCACTGTTCGTCTTATGCCTCGTCGCGGACAAGGCAATCGGGTGGCTTCGAAGTCGGCAATGAGCCCGTCTCTCGCAAGTTCGGTGTTGGGTCGCGGTAACCGTGAGAGCGCCCGGGTACTTCTCGCCCGCCCACGGCCAAGCCTCGAGTGTGGATGAGCCTTCGGAGCTAGTGCATGGCGCTGGCCTGGCCAGCGTGGGGCCGATGACGGGAATCGAACCCGGGTACTCAGCTTGGGAACACGGTCGGAGGCGTATCGGAGAGTCTGCGTGGATGTTGGAGGGAATGCGACCTGCAGATATGCGTGTAGGTAGGTGCAGGGGAGTACGGCTCAATCCGGCTTGCTCGTGACCCTGACGTGACCCTGACCCGCGTTTGTGATGACTCCACCTGGGACGGGTCTGTGGCCCTCAGTTGGGCCGGCTCCATGGCTAGCTCCCAATCGCGGACGACCGTTAACAGTGCCTCGGGTGCCGGGTCTGTGAGCGACGAGATTTCGCCGGCTGAGTTGACCGTTCCGCGGCTCTCGAACAGCGCGAAGCAATCCTGCCCATGTAACTTTTGAAGCGAACTTCACGGCGGCGGCACCTCGGTCGTAGAGATAACCAGCGATGATCTGTGTCACTACCCGGCGCGATGTGGTGATCTCATGAAGATCCACGTGGGCTAGCTGGTGTTCCACCAGAAGGTCTGCGTGGGCAATCTCGATCACTCGCCGCGTCGGCGAGTCGGTCAGGTCGACGATATGCCCATTCAGGCCGAGCACCGCGGGCACAAGGACATTCTGTTGTCGCCATTTGGCCGTGACCGGCTCGCTGGGTACGTCGGCGGCCGCCTCGGGGCCGTAGCGTTCGATGAAGCGTTGAACTGCGCCAGCGTTGGGCCGGTAATCGCCGAGCATTTCGCGTAGGCATGTTTCGGCGCACCGTGCCAGGTCGCCCGGCACTGCGCTTCGGGTACCGCACGATCCAAGACGGCGTAATTGGGCGCTCAACCACTGCAGGGCATTGGTGGGCATGGCAGACGAGCGCATGGTCTCACGGTGAGCGCGAGCCAGGGCGGTGCTCTATTAGGCTGCGGTCAACACCCCGTCCAGCCCGGGTCCCCTCGTGGGCGGGATACACGTCGGCGTGGACGACGTACTTGCGGCCGATTTCGGCCAGTGGGATCTTGACCGATGATCTGGCGGGTGTGGGCCTGCACCACGGGGCGCGATGCGGCGCACCGGCGGACTTTGGTGCGGCTCCTGCCGTCGTATGGTTTCATTCGAGCACCGATGCGACGGTCGCCTCCAGCGATTGCGCCGGGGGACTTGTCGGCTTCTAACGAATGGTTGGGTGTGCCTGAGATGGGTCGTCGCAGCATGATGTTGATGGCGGGGATTGCTGCGGTGGGAGCCGCGATCCCCCTCCCCGAGGCCCGGGCTTACCCGTCCCGACCGGACGCACCGGCGGACCGGGTGCCAATGCCCACCGCGCCGCCGCTTGATACAGCTGCCGTGAACTACATTTTCCAGGACGAGTTCGATGGCCCGGCCGGCTCGGGCCCCGATCCGGCGAAGTGGATCGTGTGGAACTGGGACGCGGACGTCTTTCCGCCGCTCGTGGGGCATTACCGCGACGACCGCCAAAACGTGTTCGTTGACGGAAACTCCAATCTGGTCATCCGCGCCACAAAGGAAGGCGACCAGTACTTCACGGGCAAGCTCCAAGCCAACTGGCGAGGGATGATCAATACCACTTGGGAAGCCCGAATAAAATTCAACTGCATGACGCCCGGTTGTTGGCCCGCCTACTGGGCGGTGAACGAGGATCCTGACCCTGACGGCGAAGTCGACATCGTCGAGTGGTACGGCAACGGCCAGTGGCCTCCGGGAACCACGGTCCACGCCGCATCCAACGGGAAAACATGGGAAGGCAGATCGATTCCCGAGTTGGTGGACGGCAACTGGCACAACTGGCGAATGCGTTGGGACGAGGACGGTTTCAAGTTCTGGCGAGACTATGTCGACGGCGCGAAACCGTACTTCAGTGTGCCGCCGAAGCCCATCCAGGTCAGCGGCAGGCCCGGCGATATGCGGTGGCCGTTCAACAATCCCGGCTATTGGATGTTTCCAGTCTTGAACCTCGCGGTTGGTGGGCCGGGCGCAGGCGATCCCGCCTTGGGTAACTTCCCGGCGGACATGCTGGTCGACTGGATTCGCGTCTGGTAGACGCTTGGCGCTTATCGCGCCGCTTTGATCACCTGAACCAGGTTGAACTGCCACCGCTCGAGAAGCCTGAATCCCATGTCGTTCGGAACCGAGAACGCGGGGGTGACTCCGAAGCGTTGGCCTGGCGGCAGCATCGAAGCCTGTTCATGGGCGGGCCGCGACGTGTCGGCTTCGGTGATGATCCATACCACTCGGCAGTCGCTCAACGGGCCGGCGGTGGCCTCCGGTATGAGGTTGGTGTCGAAGACATCGTTGCGGTCCGTTGCACGTTGCCACAGGCTGAGGTCGATCAGCTTCCGGAAGGCATCAGGGCGCGCCGCCATCAATGGGCGCATCGGGGCGGGTTGGAACGTCACCGTGTCGTTTATCAGTAAGCAATCACCTGGCGCTGCCCTCGCGGTGATCAGATCGGCCACTTGGCTGTAGTCCATTCCATACTTTGCGTACGGGCTTCGTTGCACCAGAAGATAATTTGGCGCTGCGGCGAGGGCGAAGAGACTGACGAGAGCGGCCGCTATCCATGGCCTAACGGCCAATGCGGCGACGCACACCCCCAGGACCAGTGCCATCGCCGGTGCGGTGAAGCACAAGTAGCGTGGCGTATAGACGGGGTGGATGAACGCGGACCAGATGACGATCAGGGCCGTCGGTATCACGAGCCATGCGACCGCGATGGTCAATAGTTGCCGATTTGCCTCTCCCAGTTGTGCGGATGTGCAGAGCCACAAGACAATAGCCGTCGTTACGATCAGCGCCGACAGAAGCGCGAACGGGGGGCTTCTTTCGAAATATTGTTGAACCGTCACATCTTCGATCGTCCGGCGCCCAATCTGTGTGATCCAACTGATCTGGTGAACTTGACCAGCTGCCAGGACCATGAATGGCGCGAGAGTGCAAACAGCAAGCACCGATGTGATGGCGAAACTTACGAGAACCGTTCCGGTGCGCCGGAAGACACAGATGAATACGACGTGCGCCAAGAACAACAGAGCGAGGTACACGTCGAGCAGAAGCGAGATCGCCAGGGCGATGCCATAAAACAGCCAGACCCACGCGTTGTTGCGGCGCGCGGCGTGAACGAGCAGTACGGTCAGCCACACGGCGGCCATCATCGAAAGGGCATAGGGACGAGCTTCGAGGCCTGCCCACGTCGCCCGAGGCAGAATCGCGCACAGAATCCCGGAGGTCACCGCGAGCGTGCGAGACGAGAACTGCTTGCCCAGCACCACTATTCCGGCAGCGGCGCCTCCAACAGCCAACCCACTTGGCGCGCGGGACCAGAACTCCGTGGGCGGGAAAATCTGAAACCAGCCGTGCATGATCAGGTAGTACAGGCCGTGGACGGCGTCGACATTGCTCAACATCTGCCACAATTGTCCGAGAGAACGACTGTATGACGCCGAAATGGTCGCGGCCTCGTCGTACCAGAAGGACGGCCGGCCGGCGCCGGCCAGACTCACTGCGGCGCCCAACACTCCAACGACCAGCGGGTCGACCACAGCGGCTGCCTGCGCCAGCTGGTCAGCGGGAAGCCCGCCGCGGCCACGGTGGAACTCGCCGGTAGAGGAGACGCTCACCGAGCGGACCCAAGCACGTAGCGTTGTACGTCGCTATCACTCATCTGCACTCCCCGCTGATTACGCCGCTATGTTGCCAGAAGGGCACCGGGGCTTTCGGGCCTGTCGGTTCCCAGAGCCATCTGAACGCTGCACAGATGCTCGAAGACTGCGTGGAGCCCCCCTGTCAGGATTGAACTCGTCTGACGATGTAGGGGGAGAGTCCGAAGAGCCCACCCAGCTGGCGGGTTTCATCACCCGAGATCACTCGAAATTACTGTGATTGTCCGTCGCGTCAAATTGCACGCAGCCCGCCACACGTACGTGACACTGATGAATCTGAAAGGCGTTCCAGCTGCAGTGATTGCCGCGTGGATTGGCCATAAGGACGCAAGCCTGACGATGAAGCTGCTATGTGCATTCCCAGGACGATGCCCTCAAGGCGGCTGGTGCGACTTTGAATCGGGTGTGACTGGAGGTGTCGTCGGGCCGCGAGGCCAACGGTCCATCACGGGCTTCGCCAGACGCGCTGCGTTCAGTTCGAGACGTGTTGACCCGTCGCGAGATCGGAGCTGGTGATCTCGGAAGGGACGGTCAAGCAGCACGTAAAGCACATTCTTCGTAAGTTGCGCGCCGGCGAAGACAGTGCGGCATTCCGGGCTGATCTGTCGAACGGCGATGAGGTCGCGAAACTGTTCGACATTGCAGACGCGGTGCGTGTGCGCAAGCCGGTTGCCACCGAGCCGCTCCGTGGAATCAGGGTCGGTCGACATCGGTCACGCCCGAGATCGTAGCCAGAGCCAATTCACAGCTAACGGTTTCGGTCATCCGTGTCGGGCACTCACGGTTCAACGACCGTCGAGAATGGGCCTCGTTCAGTCGTCAGACCGGCCCGTAGGGTGCATTGACCTGCGGCTTCGTGGAGCCGATGACGGAATCGAACCCGCGTATTCAGCTTTGACCCGGAGCTAAACCCCGGCGATGCACGCCGTGGGCGACCGGGCGATGGCGAAGCTGCGGCGGCGCGAAGTACCGGTAGCAGGTAGGCAAGCCTTCCAGGTGGCCGGGGACACAAATTGATGCCTGCTGTGATGACGGTCACTGACCAAACGCCCATTCTTAGACCACAGCCGGACAGTACCGGCCATGGAGGTAATTATGTGGACTGTAGTCACATCGCATGGGCAACGCGTGGACGGTATAACGCATGAGCACATCGCATTCAGCACTGTGCAT
>NZ_JAVROT010000412.1:0-14955 GCF_032162605.1 Mycobacterium sp.
CTGAGGTTCCCCAGAAAAAGTGGACACGGTTAGCTTGATTGCTGACGTGCGAGTGAGACGATCTCGAAATCGATAGGTGAGAGCATCTCCAACGAGCTGTGCCTCCTGTCATGGTTGTAGAATCGTATGTAATTGTCAAGTCCTGCAGCCATATTCGCGTAAGTGGTGAAAGCGTGACGCTTGTAGTACTCGTGCTTGATCGTCGACCACAGTGACTCGACACCGGCGTTGTCCCAGCAGATGCCGGTCGCACCCATGGAACGGTGCAAGCCATACTTCCCGCACACAGCAGCCAGATCATGGCTGGTGAATTGACTGCCGCGGTCCGAGTGCAAAATGGTGCTGGCTACTGATCCGCCACGCGTGAGGACTGCTGCATCGACGGCGTGCTCGACGAGCTCGGTGCGCATGTGATCGGCCAGTGACCAGCCCAGCACCCTGCGCGAGTGTTCATCGCGGATCGCGCAGAGATAGGCGTCGCCTTCACCGCAGCTCAGATAGGTGATGTCCGAGGTCCACACCGCGTCCAGGCGGCCCTGATCGAACACCCGGCCGACCCGGTCCGGCGGGAACGTGGCGGTCGGATCGACCTGGGTGGTCTTGACCTTGAAGGTGCGTGGGCTGATGCCCTCCACACCCAGCTCGGCCATGATCTTGGCGACCGTGTTCTCCGAGACGGACATGCCCTCGGCGTGCAGGTCCGCGGTGATCCGCGGCGAACCGTAGGTGCGAGTCGATGCCTTCCAGTGCGTCAGGATTTTCACCTCGAGATCGCGGCGCCACTGCTGATGCGGCGAGAGTTGAGTGGATCGTTGCCGCGCAGCCCACGCGTAGTAGCCTGAGCGTGAAACATCCAACAGTTCAGTGAGTTTCGATACGTCGCGGTCGGCGCACTCCGCGGCGATGAGCTCGAACTTGCTCACCGATGTTGCTGTGCCGCAAAGTACGCCGATACTTTTTTCAGGAACGTGATATCTCGGTCCTTCTCGGCGACTTCGGCGCGTAGCCGCACCAGTTCGGCCCGCTCGCCGGCAGTCAGTTCACCATCGGGCGGCGCATGTCGCACATCGGTGACAACCCCGTCGCGGAGCCGTTCCGTGCGAACCCATTTGGCCAGCAGGTTCTCATGCAGATTCAGTTCACGGGCCACCTCAGACACCGGGCGGTGACCATCAATCACCCGACGAGCAGCCTCCACCTTGAACTCAGGCGTAAACGACCGACGCGTCCTGGACATGTTGACATCCTTCCAGCAGGAAACAGGGTCCCGCTATCACAGGTGTCCACTGAAACTGGGGAAGTTCAGCCAGCGAGGCGGATGCGAACGGCGTTTCCTCGGCCGCGCCGCCCGGTCTCGATGTGGGCAACGCACCTGCTGGCTTGTGGTGACCGAACTATGGTTCCACCGCGTGGATCGCCAAGGCCAGTATGCGCTCGCGTTGTCGTTTGGAACGGCACGGAACGGTGGCCACGCCGAGGAAGAATCGCAGCAGGTCATCGACGCTAACTTCAGCGCGCACTCGGCCGGCGTCGCGGGCGCGATCCAGCAGCTGCTGTCCCGTTGTGTACAGGGCATCCCGGCTGGCCCGAAAGTCTCCGGTTTCGCGGTCTAGTGCGTCGCCAAGTTGACGTTTGGTGGTCAGGTAGCTGTCGAAACGGCGCAGCCACGCCACAAGGGCCTGCCATGGCTCGGTTCGAAGCAGCCGTTGCCCGTAGCGACATAGGTCGTCGACCTCGGCCGCGTAGACCGCTTCGACGAGGTCGCCGCGCGACGGGAAGTTGCGGTAGAGGGTGGCCACCCCCACCCCCGCGGCCTTAGCGATGTCGTCGAGCGAGGCTTGTGGGCCGTGGTCGGTGAAAGCTGTTCTAGCGGCTGTAAGGATTGCGTCGAAGTTGCGTGCGGCGTCGCTACGGTGGGGCCGACGTGCCGCCAGTTCTTGTGTGACCGACATCTTGCCTCTCTCGACTACCCCGAAGCGGAGTACCGCTATCAGTTAAAGTGATAGTGACCCACCGGATAACGGCAGAGTTTAGCAACTGCTGTCATCAGAACTGAATGGAGTGACGAATGCAACGACGAATCCTTGGTGCAACGGGTATCTCGGTGAGCCAGCTCGCTCTTGGGACGATGATGCTGGGCAGCTACGGCAATGCCGATCACGATGAGGGGATCCGCATTGTCCACGAGGCACTTGATGCCGGTGTCAACTTCGTCGACACTGCGGACGTCTACTCGCTTGGTGAGTCAGAGGTAATTGTCGGCAAGGCTCTGCAAGGGCGCCGCGACGACGTGGTGCTGGCAACAAAATTTGGCCTGGCGATGGGCGAAGATCCCAACCGGTCGGGGGGCTCACGTCGCTGGATCGTGCAGGCGGTGGAGGACAGTCTGCGCCGACTTGGGACTGACTAAAGGATTTCGACCTGACGGTGCCTGCTAATCGGGCCAAACTCGCCGCCGTCGAGCAACTTACCAAGCTTGCCGCCGACGCCGGCCTGCCGCTGGCACACCTGGCGACCGGGTTCGTGCTCGCCCACCCGGCGGCAACTGCGGTTCTCGTCGGTCCGCGCACCGTTGAGCAACTCCACGCCGCAATCGCCGGGGCCGACGTCGCACTCGACCCTGATGTGCTGGACCGCATCGACGAAATCGTCGCTCCGGGAACCGAAATCAACCCTGCCGACAACTATTTCGATAACCCTGCCCTGACCTACAAACGGCTTCGGCGCCGTTGACGACTTCTACACGCGTCCGTCGAAGTCCCGGCGGCAACACGTCACGACTCGATCACCTTCAGGACGCTTTCCCGGACCTGGTCGTTGAGTTGGTCGGCCGAGAGTCTTGCAGGCCAGGGCCGTGGACCAGATACGGCTCGTAGAGTTTCCAGCCATACAACACAACCGGCGGACCCGGCCCACGAAGATCGCTGCTAGGCTCGCAGTTGGCGACTGGATCGAACGCATCTACAACCGCCGACGACACTCGAAAATCGGCATGATCAGCCCAGTCGAGTCCGAACACCGCCACAATCAGACGGCACAAGCCGCCTGACCCTGTGTCCACCATCCGGGGGCAACCTCAGGGCTTGTGCCGGGTCTAACAGGCGCTCGGGTTCGATACCGCGACCGGAGGCGATGAGGTGTTCCGCGACTTGGTGTTGGCTCGAATCATCGAGCCCACCAGCAAGGCCGACTCACTACGAGTACTGGCCGAGACCGGCGTCGAGCTGGTCGATTACCGAACCGTGACACGGCGCCTGCCGGTGATCGCCAAACCTGCAGTGCGCCAAGCATTATCGACAGCATGCGCCGACCGAGCCGGGCTGGGGCCCGCGTCGCTGGTGCTCTACGACGTCTCGGTGCGCCCTGAGGCGCTTGTTGTTTGAGTGGAGGTGAGAGACCTGCATCGTAGGCTTCTGCCGTGTCCCCTGATTGTAATGATGCGTTGGGATCGTTCGCCAGTCACGTATGTGACTCATTGGTTGGTCGCGCTATCGGGCGTCTCTATCCCCACGGCAGCGTTGTCCTCTGGTGTGCCGAGGGTATAGCCGTAGTTTGCGGCGACGACGACGAAATGGGCGATCTCATCGGGCGTCGGCGGTTGAAGCGAACCGGTGACGGGGCGCCCGACTTCCAGAAAGAACCGTCCGAGGCGGGAAGTAGTGACGATGAGGTCGACCGCTGGTTTGTCGGAGACGTTGCGGTGAGCGTGCAGTGTTCCGCCCGGTACCCGCACGTAGTCGCCGGCGTGAGCGTCCCGCCATTCCAGGCCCTGGTTGCCGTGCATCAGCACTTGTTGGGTGCCGGCGACGATATAGAAGTCTTCGGCGTCGTCATGGCTGTGCAGCGGCACTGTCACGCCGGGCGGCACCACGCCCAGCAGCACGCAGAAATCCGCGTCCGCATCGCTTGGCCGCCTTAGGAATTCGACCGTCGGCCCGAACACGTCCAGAGCGTCGGCAGGTGTTCTTTCGGCGATCCGGTAAACGACGTTGCTGATGTGCTGCTGAGGTTCCATGTGCTCTCCGACTTTCGTGTCCTGAGGGACGCCGAGCTCCTACATCGTGTGGTTGTGCTGGGCCCGAAGGATCTGCGCGGCGCGTTCGCCGATGATGACGCACGGGGCCATGGTGTTTCCGGTGGTCACGCGTGGCAGGATCGAACCGTCGGCGATCCGAAGGCGTTCGATACCATTGATTTTCAGGTTGCCATCCACCACTGACATGGCGTCGTGGCCCATCTTGGCGGTACATGTTTGGTGCCAGTAGGGTGAGGCGGCGTCGCGGACGAAGCGCTCGAGCTCGGCGCCAGTCAGATTGCCCGGCATGACTTCGCGTTTGGCGAAGGGACTGAGTGGCGCTGAGTTGCCGATCTCGCGGCACAGTTCCACACTGGCTATCGCCGCCTTCATGTCCGCAGGGTCAGACAACGTGTTGGCCTCGATTCGTACCGGGTCGGTCGGATCGGGACCGGTCAGACGGATCTGGCCACGGCTCTTCGGCCGTACCACGCCGCCGGCCAGTGTCCAGCCAAACTCGGGTAGACCGAATCTGGCCGCATTCTCTGGACTCGACATCGGATGTTCACCCAGGCAGGTCTGCAATCCGGGCTGTCGAGGCCAGGGTCGCTCTTCCAGAAGTAGGTCGCCTCGATCGTGGTGTTGCGCGGCGGCAGCGGCTGGCGGTACTCCCAGACACAGTCGAAGCGGGGATGGTCCTGCAGGTTCTGGCCGACCCCCCGGCAGATGCTGTACGACGGATATGCCGAATTGCTGCAACTGGGCCTCGTCGCCGATGCCCGATTGCATCAACACCTTGGGAGTGTGGATCGCGCCCAGCGACAGCACCACTTCGGACCCCGCGCCAATGCGGTGGACGGTGCCGTTGTGGCTGAACTCCACACCGGTGGCCCGGCTACGTTCAAAGGTCACTCGGGTCACCAGAGCGCCGGTGAGCACGGTCAGATTCGGCCGGTGCAAAGTGGGGGAAATGTAGGAACGAAACACCGACTGGCGGGATCCATTGCGGGCTCGCAGATCTACGATCGACGCGCAGCGTTCGCCCTCCATCATTTGACCGTTCGAGTTCTCAAACGTCGGGATCCCCACCGAGCGGGCACCCTGGATCGCTGCGGGTGCGATCGGGTTGGGATTGGGTGCGGGCTCGATGTAAACCGGTCCTCCCGTCCCGCGGTAGTCCGGGCCGGGAGAACCATGCCAATCCTCGATGGACCGGTAAATGTTCAACACCGACTCATAGCTCCACGCCTTATCGCCGGCTTCCGATGCGATGTAATCCCAATCGTTCTGGTGCCCGCGCGACCACATCATGCCGTTGATGCTCGAACCGCCACCTAACACCTTGCCCATCGACATCGGAATCGAGCGGCCGTTGACATGGGGGCTGGGCTGCGACGAAAAATTCCAGTCCCGCTCACTGCCCAGGTTCAACAACCACTGATCGGCCTCCATCACCGCGGGCATGTCATCGGGACCACCGGCCTCCAGCAGCAACACACTGACATCGGCATCTTCCGACAGTCGACGCGCCACCACGCAACCCGACGACCCCGACCCGCAGACAATGAAGTCGTACTGCGGCATTACCTCAGCACCAAGCTGGTGCCGGCGACGAGGAGTGGGGTTGTTCTTCATATCTCGTCTCATTTCTAATCTGTTGGTGCCAAAGCGCTTCAGCCGGACCGGCACCGCGCGGGGAGCGCGATCTGCGCCGGCGTCTCTTGCGAATTACAGACCGACCGGGGGCTAGTGCGGCCCTCAAGGGAGTGATCGCAACAGCCTCAGGTGTGATGCCGGGGCGGCCAGGGTGCGGTGGAGGGAATCGGTCGAAGCGCGCCGGCCGCGCGAGCTGCGCCTCCAATAGCTCGGGTGGTGTGCCGAGGCGGTGGCGCACCTGAATGAGTTGGGCTGCCGACCGATTCTGCAATTCGATGCGGACGTTCCATAGCTGCGACGGTAGCCACTGTTGACGGCGGCGTGCCATCGCCAGCGCTTGGATCCGCGCTATTTGGTCAATGATTCGCGTTTGAACGAGGCTCGGGTGCCGCCGAGTGAAACGACCGTACGACGACCAGGTTGGATCCCACTCCGAACCACAGTCACGGGATGGGGGTTTGAGGGCGGCCATGAGAGCCATCGGGGCTGTGGAGTCTCCTTTCAGCACCCTTCGCCGTCGCCGCGGATGTCAGCGCAACACTGAAGGTCGGGTTCCAAAACGCTCGCGGCGACGACCACGCCGACCGGGACCTGGCCCACCACGGTGGGATTCGGGATCACCGTTAGCCCGGATGCCGAAGATTGGACGGTCCGATACGCGCGCAGAATGGGCGGTGGTGAGCCGCTCACGGGCTTTGACCTAGGAGATAAGCGCGTGAAGTCATCGGATCGCGAAACATATTGTAAAGCAACATGTTACGTCGCCCAGCAGCAACCCGCCGTATTCGATGCCGCCTACATATCAGATGTGCAGCTCAGTAGTTGGGTGGCAAGGCGCAGACAGCAATGCATCACTCAACGCGATCGCGAAGAAAGCGGGCGTCGGACCGGGCACGCTGTACCGGCACTTTCCCAGCCGAGAAGCATTGGTACTCGCGGTCTATCGCCATGACGTCGCGCAACTCGCCAATCTGGCGCCGGAGCTGCTCAAGCGGCGTCCGCCGGTGGAGGCGCTGCGGCAATGGTTCGAGCGCCTGGCGGACTACGGGAGAATGAAGCACGGCCTTGCCGACGTGTTGCGCGCGGCGACCACGGACGGCCTTTCGGGCGAGACGTATGAACCGGTGATCGGCGCTCTGACGATGCTGCTGGATTTTGCGAGCGGGCTGGAGTCACTCGGCCGGGGCTGGACCCCGACGACGTCATCCTGATGATGGGTTTTCTGTGGCGCATCGATCCGGCAGACGACTGGGAAGAGCGCACCGGTCGCATGCTCGACATCGTGATCGACGGCCTGCGGACGCCGCCGAAATCAGATGCGTGACGGGCGAAACAACGATGTTTTGCGCTCAAACCTGATGTCGGCGCGGGTTGCCAGCCTCCGCCACGCGGCCGGTTGCGTCTTGTCCAAACGGCCGGTGTTGCACGCCAGCGCTTTCCATAGGTTGAATTCGCCTGGCGGGGAGCGGATCCAAGGTTAGCAAGAGTCGGTGGCCGGTCCGACCCAATGACAATGTCGGACGGCAGCACCAAGACGTGTTCGGAGGAGCCCAGCGCACCCCAATCCTCATGAGGCGTGGTCATCCTGGCTTCGGGAATGTTGGTTGGTGACGCTGCAACTTCGGCCAACTACGGGCGCGGCCAGGTCTCCGGAAGGTTGTGACCGCCGTCGACCACCAGCACTGCGCCGGTGACGAACGAAGCCGAGTCATGCGCCAAAAACAACACGCTCGAGGCGATTTCATCGGGGGTTCCGCTGCGGCCCATCGGCCCCCTTGCCGCTGCCTGAGCTTCGAAAGCCAGCTGTGATCCAGTAGCGACATAGCCCGGTGCGACCAGGTTTACGGTGATCCCGCTGCCCACCACCTCCAAGGCAAGGGCTTGAGTCAACCCCACCAGCGCGGCTTTCGCGGCACCATACGGCGACTGTCCCGGCATCGCGTTAACCGTGCCAGTGGTGGAGCCTACTGAGACGATGCGCCCGTAACCGGCGTTCCGCATTGTCGGCACCGCCGCCCGACACATGAGAAACGCTGTGGTGAGGTTGCGGGCGATCGCCGCGTTCCACTCGGAAAGCGACAATTCGTTGACATCTCCGTCGGCATCCCACCCCCAGGCGACCGACGTCATGCCGGCATTGTTGACAACCACATCAAGTCGGCCCCACCGGTCCAGCGCGGTCTGCACCAATACGTCGGCTGACCCGTCGACGGTTAGGTCGGCGGTAACCCCCGTAGCGGCGTCACCCAGTTCGGCGACTCGGTCAAGCACTCGGTCGGAGGTTGCCCCCAACACGACCCGTGCGCCCTCGGCCACCAACTGTCGGGCAACCGCGGCGCCGATTCCTTCAGGGGCGCCAGCGCCCGTCACGATCGCAACACGGTCCCTGAAACGCTCCACGGTTGCCAATCGTACTGCCCTAGCTCGTCGCCCGACATGGGTCGTGCGACCACGGAGTCCACCTTTGGCGAATCTTGACCCAGCGCCCTGCGCGTTGATCGCGCCAACCCGCGTAATCACAGATATCTGCGCGGGTCGCCCACATGTTCTCCGGGTGAAGAGAGTGGCAAGCGAGCGGCAATGTTAGGCCCTGAAGGAGCTGGGCCTTCTGGAAGGCGTGAGGCCGCAACGACTCGCCGGAGTCGACCCGGTTAAAACAGGGCAGGGGCGGCAGGCATCGTCCGAAGCGGGGTTGGTCAGGGCACTGTGGCATCTGGTGGGCCTGATTATGCGCGCCTTCGGCGACGAACTCGTCAAGAGACCGCGACCGCGACGCATCTTCAGATACCCGTGCATGCTTCCCGCCGTGGGAGCGGTCGCCGACTATCTCGGCGAGTACGGCGCATTGGTGCGGGCGGCCAAGGCGGGACTGCAGTGGATTGCCCACCATCCGGTACCGGCCTGACAACTCGCGCCGTACCCCCAGCAGTAGTAGAGAACCTACAATCCGACGGTGGCCCGATTGGTACAGCGTTACCTGGACCGAATCCTCGACGAGCACCGGCAGGTGCGCGACGGGGCGCTCGCAAGCTACATCCCCGAACTCACGCGCGTCGATCCGAACGGGTTCGGCCTGTCGTTGTCCTCGGCGGATGGGTACGTCTACGAATGTGGCGATGCAGGAGTCGAATTCACCATTCAGTCGATCTCGAAGCCGTTCACCTACGCGTTGGCACTGGACCGGATCGGCCAGGACGCGGTGGACGCCAAGATCGGTGTCGAGCCGTCCGGGGAGGCGTTCAACGAGATCAGCGTCGACGGGACCACCAAGAAGCCGAAGAACCCGATGGTCAACGCCGGTGCCATCGCGGCCGTGTCGTTGATCCCGGCGAAGACAACCGACGAGCGGTTCGCCCTGATTCAGGAGTTCTACTCCGCGTTCGCGGGTCGTCGGCTCGAACTCGATCACGACGTCTATGCGTCGGAGAAGGCCACCGGAAGCCGCAACCGTGCTATCGCCTACATGCTGCAGAGCTTCGGGGTGCTCGACGACGATCCTGACGACGTCCTCGACGTGTACTTCCGACAGTGTTCGTTGAAGGTCACCTCGACCGATCTGGCACGCATGGCCGCGACCCTGGCCCGCGGCGGGGTGAACCCGATGACGGGCCGGAGGGTGACCAACGCCTCCGTCGTCAAGCGCACGCTTTCGGTGATGGTGACGTGTGGCATGTACGACGCGGCGGGGGACTGGGTCAGCGCCGTCGGCATGCCGGCCAAGAGCGGGGTGGGCGGAGGCATCGTCGCCGTGCTTCCCGGCCAGCTCGGCATCGGCGTGTACTCACCGCTACTCGACGCCAAGGGCAACAGCGTGCGCGGAGTCCGCTTGTGCCGCAGCCTATCCGAGCAACTCGGTTTGCACTTCCTCACCGTGTCCCGCGACTCCCGCGCCACGCTGCGGGCGGTGTACGAGCCGCGCGACGGCATCCGCGTCTACGAGACGCACGGCGATCTGCTGTTCAGCGGGGCCGAGCAGGTTGCGCGCATCGTGGATCGCGAGCGCGGGAACTTCGCCGCGGCGATCCTCGACGTCTCCCGCGTCGACGACATCGACGATGCGGCACGCGAATTGCTCTCGGGAACCAGTGCCGACTTACGCGCCGACGGAAAGGCCGGCTATTTCGTCGATCCGGAGGGGATCGTCGTCCGCAACGAGCCGGAATACGAAGCAGTCCGCTTTGCCACCGTTGATGAGGCGGTCGCGACCGCCGACAAGGGTCTGCGAGAGAACTGGATGTGAGCGTCAGCCGTGCGAGATGGGGCACGCGACGTCGACGTAGACCGTCGTGGTCGTCGTCGGGTCCGTGGTGGGGCCAACCGGATTGTGGATATTCGTCACCGTGCAGGAGGTCAGAAGTGAGGTGTTACCGCTCGAAACCCCGTTGACCTCAACGACGTAACCCTCTGCCCGTAGTTCTTCGATCACGGCTGCCGCCGACTTGGTGTCGATGTCCGGGTCTGCCGCCGCTGCCGGGACGAGGATGACTGCTGCGGCGCCGCCGAAGGCAACCAGCAGCGCTACGTAGCGTCGCAATGCGAGTGACATGTGACCAGCGCCCCTGCATCTCTTAAGAAGTTCTGTGTCCCCGCTGTGAGAACGCTCCGAGCGTAACGCGCCGCAGGCGCCGTTCCCGGCTACTGGACCGGCACGGCGAGCCGGGTCGGTTCGTCGTGGCCCCGCAGTGTCACCGTCTCGCCGAGAGTCCAATGCGCACTCTCGCTTTCGCCGGCACGTTCCACGGTCGCCGACGAGGCGACCAGATGTCCGTCGACGGACTTGGAGAGCTCGCAGAGCCGGGCAGCCTCGTTGACGGGTTCGCCGATCACCGTGTACTCGAAACGTTCCTTGGCGCCGACGTTTCCCGCCACCACCATGCCCGCCGCGACCCCGATGCCCGCCTGGCATTCGGGCACCTCGGCTCGCAACCGCTGCGCCATTCCCCGCGCGGCGGCCAGTGCCTCTTCCTCGGAGTTCTCGAGTGACACGGGTGCGCCGAACACGGCGAGGACGGCGTCGCCTTCGAACTTGTTGACCAATCCGTGGTGGCGGTCCACCTCGTCGACGACGACGGCGAAGAATCGGTTGAGCAATTCGACGACCTCGACAGCGGGCCGACTCGTCACCAGCTGCGTTGATCCGATGATGTCCACGAATATGACTGCCGCGCGGCGTTCCTCACCACCGAGCTGCGGGCGTTCCTTCTCCGCCAGCGCGGCAACCTCACGGCCGACGTGCTGGCCGAACAGGTCACGCACGCGCTCTCGTTCCCTCAGCCCGGTGACCATCGAGTTGAATCCGCGCTGCAGCTGACCGAGTTCGGTGCCGTCGAACACCACCAGGTCGGTGTCCAGATCGCCTTGCTCGACGCGGTTGAGCGCGGCGTACACCGTCCGCACCGGGGTGGCCGTGAGCCAGGCCAGGATCCACATCGTAATGGCGCCGAACACCAACGCGAACAGGGCGAGAATCATCACGGCGACGGTGAATTGGGTCGGCGTCACGTTCCTCAGTGACAGCGTGATGGTCGCGGCCAGCAGGATGCCCAGCACCGGCACCCCCGACCCGAGTGCCCACACCAACATGGTGCGGCCCATGACCCCGGGGGCGAACCGCCGCGGCGGGGGGCCGACCTCCAGCGCTTGGGCGGCGACCGGGCGCAGTGCGAACTCGGTTAACAGATAGCAGCTGGCCGACACGACGATGCCGGGGAAGCTGATGCCCAGGAGCCACTTCGGGATGAACTGGGTGTCGACGAGTGCGTACATCGTCGTGAGAACGATCGTGCCCAGGCCCCACAGAATCAATAGCACCCGGGTCAGACGCCACGGCGCCAAGAACGTATTGTGCTGGTCCGCCTTCGTGGGTGTGCACTCTTCGATGGACCAGCGGACGTTGTTCATCACGCGATAGGTGGCCCAGAAGACACCGACGATCAGCGCACCGAAGATGTAGACGGGGACGGCGATGAAGGTGATCCACCGGACCTGCGGCTCGAACACGCTCGGCGTGGGGAAGGCGACGGTGACCACCAACGTGGCGACGCCGATCCCGATCAGGTTGGCCACCACGACGAACAGCGTGAGGATGACCTGAATGCGGATCCTCCGGCGGCGCTGGCTCTCCGACACGCGGCCCAGGATCCACGAGCCGTACTCGGGGGTGGCCCCCTCCCGGCTGCTCTGGTTGGTCACCGACTCCAGGACACGGCCCAGCCGCTGCGCCGTGCTCTTCTTCTGCATCATCGTGGCGTCAGCCTAGTAAGCCTGCAGCGGCCATCTATGGTTGTTCCCGTGCGCCTCGTCATCGCCCAGTGCACCGTCGACTACGTCGGGCGCCTCACGGCTCACCTACCCTCTGCCCGCCGGCTGTTGTTGATCAAGTCGGACGGGTCGGTCAGCGTGCACGCCGACGACCGTGCCTACAAGCCGTTGAACTGGATGAGCCCGCCGTGCTGGCTCGTCGAGCAGACGGGTGGTCCCAGTCCGGTGTGGGTGGTGGAGAACAAGGCGGGCGAGCAGTTGCGCATCACCGTCGAGGACGTCGAGCACGACTCCAGCCACGAGCTGGGCGTCGATCCCGGGCTGGTCAAGGATGGCGTCGAGGCGCACCTGCAGGTGCTGCTCGCCGAGCACGTCGAGTTGCTCGGCGTCGGATACACCTTGGTCCGGCGGGAGTACATGACCGCGATCGGTCCCGTCGACCTGATGTGCCGAGACGAGACGGGACGCTCGGTGGCCGTCGAGATCAAGCGACGCGGCGAGATTGACGGCGTCGAGCAGCTCACCCGCTATCTGGACCTCTTGAACCGGGACGCTCGACTGGCCCCGGTGAGCGGCGTCTTCGCCGCCCAGCAGATCAAGCCTCAGGCGCGCACGCTCGCGGTCGACCGTGGAATACGTTGCGTGACATTGGATTATGACCAGATGCGCGGCCTGGACAGTACCGAGTTCCGACTGTTCTGAGGCCCTACACTGGAGCCATGGCCAGGCGCCGTACCCCACCTCGCAGACAACCGCCGTTGCCGCCGTTCGCCGGGTCGCGCCGCGTCGAGGTCGGACCGGACGGCTACGACTACGACGTCAAGCCTGTCGCCGCGTCGAGGGCGACCAAGACGTACCGCTGTCCCGGGTGTGATCAGGAGATCAGACCGGCCACGCCTCACGTGGTCGTGTGGCCGGCCGACATGGGAGAGTCCGCCGTCGACGACCGACGGCACTGGCACACGCCGTGTTGGAGCAATCGCGCGACGCGCGGACCGACCAGGAAGTGGTCTTAGCGGTCAGTGCTCTTCAGTGCTCATCGGAGGCGGGCTCGACCAGCTCGATCAACACGCCGCCGGTGTCCTTCGGGTGGATGAAGTTGATCCGCGAGTTTGCCGTGCCGCGGCGGGGAGCGTCATAGATGAGCCGCATGCCGTCTTCGCGTAGCCGATCCGACAGGGTGTCGAGATCGCCGGTGCGGTAGGCCAGTTGCTGCAGACCGGGACCACGCTTGTCGATGAACTTGGCGATCGTCGAATTCTCGTCCAACGGAGACATCAGTTGCACCTGGGCGCTGCCCTTGGGCGCGCCGCGGACCGACAGCATGGCCTCGCGGATGCCCTGATCGTCGTTGACCTCTTCGTGGAGCACGATCATGCCGAGATAGTCGTGATACCACTTGATCGCGACGTCGAGGTCGGGGACCGCAATGCCGACGTGGTCGACGGCTGTCACGAGAGCGCTCGACAGCACGGAGCGCGTACCAACATGCTCGGTCGTCATTTAGTCACGGTAACCTTTACCGGAATGTTTACGTAGTGTGATTGGCCACACATTTCCCGGAACAAGGCCCATGGAGGTAGCACATGACGACGTCGGTGATCGTAGCTGGAGCCCGTACGCCGGTCGGCAAACTGATGGGATCGCTCAAGGACTTCTCCGGGAGTGACCTCGGTGCCGTCGCCATCGCCGGAGCGCTGGAGAAGGCAGGGGTGGCGGCCTCAGCCGTCGAGTACGTGATCATGGGTCAGGTGCTCACCGCAGGCGCCGGGCAGATGCCCGCCCGCCAGGCCGCCGTCGCCGCGGGCATCGGCTGGGACGTGCCCGCGCTGACGATCAACAAGATGTGTCTCTCCGGCATCGACGCCATCGCGCTGGCCGACCAACTCATCCGGGCGGGCGAGTTCGACGTCGTGGTCGCCGGCGGGCAGGAGTCGATGACCAAGGCGCCGCACATGCTGATGGACAGCCGGTCGGGATACAAGTACGGCGACGTCACGGTGCTCGACCACATGGCCTACGACGGCCTGTACGACGTGTTCACCGACCAGCCGATGGGCGCGCTCACCGAGCAGCGCAACGACGTCGACCAGTTCACCCGCACGGAGCAGGACGAGTTCGCGGCACGGTCGCATCAACTGGCGGCGGCGGCGTGGAAGGACGGCGTGTACGCCGACGAGGTCGTCCCGGTGAAGATCCCCCAGCGAAAGGGCGACCCGATCGAGTTCGCCGAGGACGAGGGCATTCGGGCCAACACCACCGTGGAGTCGCTGGCCGGGCTGCGGCCGGCTTTCCGCACGGACGGCACCATCACGGCCGGGTCGGCGTCGCAGATCTCCGACGGAGCTTGTGCAGTCGTGGTGATGAACAAGTCCAAGGCCGAGGAGTTGGGGCTCGACTGGTTGTGTGAGATCGGTGCCCACGGCGTCGTGGCAGGGCCGGACTCGACGCTGCAGAGCCAACCCGCGAACGCGATCAAGAAGGCGATCGCCAGGGAGGGCATCTCGATCGACCAACTCGACGTCATCGAGATCAACGAGGCATTCTCAGCGGTCGCGCTGGCTTCCACCAAGGAGCTCGGCATCGACGCCGCCTTGGTCAACGTGGACGGCGGCGCCATCGCCATCGGCCACCCGATCGGCATGTCCGGCGCGCGAATCACGTTGCACGCCGCCCTCGAGTTGGCCCGGCGTGGTTCGGGTTACGCCGTCGCGGCGCTCTGCGGAGCAGGCGGGCAGGGCGATGCCCTGATCCTGCGTCGCCCCTGAGGCCCGGCCAATAGCTCAACGACGCAGCGTAGTAGCTAGCCGCGCGTTCAGGCACAATGGCGGCCATGACGAGCACTTTCGATGCCAGCAAGGTCGCGGGCTGGTTCCGGTTGATCGCGTTTGCGGAGGCCGTCACGTGGGTCGGTCTGCTGATCGGGATGTACTTCAAGTACCTCGGCACACCCCGCACCGAGGTCGGAGTGAAGATCTTTGGCATGGCCCACGGGCTGGTCTTCATTGCGTTCGTCGTTGCTG
>NZ_JAVROT010000413.1:0-3476 GCF_032162605.1 Mycobacterium sp.
GGTTTCGCCCCCGGTCAAAACTTCCTGCGCTGGCGACTATTGGATCCCACCGCTCGCGAGCTGTACGTGGATTGGGATGAGGCGGCGGATGTCGCGGTGAGTGGGCTGCGTGAAGCGGCCGGGAGCGATCCCGACGATCCGCGGTTGCGGTCGTTGATCGACGAATTGTCGACCGCCTGTGAGCGTTTCCGAGAACTGTGGGAGCGTGCCGACGTGGGCTACAGAGTGGGCGTCATCCACATGCGCCACCCGAAGGTCGGTGATCTGTACCTGCATCGGAACAGATTCAACATTCCGCACTCCGGCGGCCAGCATATGCTGACTTATCGCGCGAAACCCGGCAGTCAGTCCGCCACGGCGCTCGAGGAACTGCGAACGCTGTCAGACAAACCATGACCACGACGTGGGGTGGCTGAACCTGTTCCTGCCACTACCAGGATCAGTGGGGCCGGGTTGCCGACTCGTAAGCGGGAATTCCCGACAGATGCCGCGCGTCCTTAGCTCCGCAAGGATCAGTAATCGAGCGCGAAGGGACACCTCGTGCGCACGCTCACACATTCGCAGACAATGACCATCGACGGGCCGCCGATCCGCTTCTCCGGAGGCGGGACAGGTTCCCGGCATGCCCTGTCTCTGACTGGTGGGTCCGCGACGCGCCTCCAACTGCGCACGAAAATCACTGTAGAGAGGAACATTTCATGTCAACAATCCATTTTCGTCAGACGACCACCTCGACTCCCGAGCAGTTCGTCGCCGGGCTCACAGACTTCGGGCCGGGCCGCTCGAAGGTCTTTGCAAAGAGCGCTGATTCGTACCTCAGGGTGCATCACCTTGGCCTCCATGACGCCGATGTCACCGAGGGCTCGGGTGGCGTCTGGGAGCGCCTGCAGTATGACTGGTCCGATCCCAACCGCGTCGTGGCCAGGACAATCGACTCCAACGTGTTCGGCGGCGCGTCGGGCTACAGGTACGCCATGACGCGCCAGCCCAACGGAACGACCGAGGTAGATGTCGTCATAGTTCGCGAGGGCAAGAACATCAGGGGACTTGTTCTCTCGGGCTTGCTCGCAACAGTCGCCAAGGGATCCTTACGAAAGGCATTCGTCAACAGCGTCAGGGCTATCGAGGCCCGCAGCGACGCGAACGCAGCGGACCGCTTGTAGCGGCGGTCCATTCGTCGAGAAAGGCAACCGACATGACCGACACCAACGAGTTGTTCCTGATCACCGGCGCCACCGGCAACACCGGGGCGCACACCGTACGCGTATTGCGCGAGCGTGGTCTTCGCGTCCGCGCGCTCGTGCACACCCTTGATGAGCGTGCGGCCCGGTTACGTGAACTGGGCGCCGAAGTCGTGCAAGGCGACCTGCTCGACTTTCCCGCGGTCAGCGCCGCGACGGTCGGGGTGAGTGCGGCCTACTTCAACTACCCCGTCGCCCCAGGTTTGGTGGAGGCCACCGCGAACTTCGTGCAGGCGGCCAGCGAAGCCGGCGTGCACTCGGTGGTCAATATGTCGCAGATCTCGGCGCGTCGGGAAGCCAAGAGCAACGCCGCGCGCCACCATTGGCTCGCCGAGCGATTGCTGGACCGCAGCGCGCTGATCACCACCCATCTGAGGCCCACCTTCTTTACGTTCTTTCTGAACATGTTCTGGATCCGCGACAACGGCGAAGGGATCTATCGGCTGCCCTTCGCCGATGCCCGACACGCCCCGATCGACGCCGCCGATCAAGCCCATGTCATCGCCGCCATCCTTCAAAACCCCGACCCGCACGACCGCCAGATCTACCCGCTGTTCGGCGCCGACGAACTCAACTGGCATGAAATCGCCGCGAAAGTCCAACACACCCTGGGTATTCCGGTGCGCTACGAGCCCATCGACATTCCTACATTTGCCACTGGCCTGACCGCCGCAGGCGCCTCGGCGCATTTCGTGCAGCACATCAGCAACGTGGCACAGGACTACCGAGATGGCGTCTTCGCCGGGGTTAACAACCTCGTCGAGGTCATCGGCGGAGTCAAACCCATCACCGTGGAGGACTACGTCGCGGCCACCCGCTCCCGGTTCGACACCACCGGAAGCCCCCGTCGGTGAGTGCGAAGCGACTACGCGCCGCCGACCAGCTTCGCGGGGATGACGCGGGCAGACAACACATTGCTGAGGGACTGCCACGCTCCTGATTCAGTCATCTCCGCCCTGTGCCGGGCCTCTCGGCGCCAGCCCGCCGCCGGTGGGACGGATCAACTGAAAGGCAACCCAATGGGGGTCAGTGACGAGGTGCCGCTGTTACGGAACGTCGGTGGTATTTGCCGGAACTGTGAGCGCCCTTCTGTCCGCAGGGTGGTGCGGACGGGCCGTATTGGACCTGCCGATCCCAACCATTGACGGTGATAGGCCGTAATCGTTTTCGAACTCCGTTGCGGCGATGACGACGGCGCCCAGATCGTCTGATTGCGGTGTTCGAGTGCTGCCGTCGGCCGAAATCAACGATCACGCAGCGGAATGGTCGCAGTTAGTGACGTGCCGTTCTCGACGGTGCTCGACAGTGTCAGCTGGCCGCTGAGTGCTTCCACGCGGTCTTTGAGGCCGAGGAGTCCGGACCCTTTGTCGAAGTCGGCTCCTCCGATGCCGTCGTCACGAACCAGCAGGTGCAGGTTTTCGTCGTCGGCGTTCGCCATTACGGCGAGCTGGGAGGGTTATGCGTGTTTCGCGGCGTTGGTGAACGCCTCGGCCACCACGTAGTAGGCGGCGACCTCGACCACTTCCGGCAATCGTCTCTGGACTGCCACGTCAAGGGTGACCCGGGATCGTCGAGCGGCGAGCCAACGACTTCAGCGCCGGACCCAATCCGCCTGTTGACACGATCGCCGGGTGCATCCCGTGGGAGATCTCCCGCAGTTCCTCACATAGCTCGGTAAGGCCCGATCCGATTCGGGAAAGCAGCTCTCGCAGCGCGCCGAGCTCGCTGGGGACCAAGTCTTCGGCTGTGCGCAGCAGCAACCCCAGCGAAACCGCGCGCTGCTGAGCACCGTCGTGCAGGTCTCTTTCCAGGCGCCGCCGTGTCTCGTCGGCGGCCGCGACGATGCGCCTGCGCGACTCGATGAGCGCGGCTCGGCCGGTCGCGGCGGCGATCGCGGTGGCAACCAGATCGGCGAACTCGCCGACGCGCTCCTCGGTATCTGGAGGTAACGGCTCCGGTCGCCTCGAGCCGACGACGGCCAGTCCCCACACCATGTCGTCGACGATGATGGGCGCGCCAACCCGCGAGCGAATCCCGAGGTCACGCATGCGTGCCGCGATGGAACCTTGGGCACGTTCGTAGCTGTCCATCCGGGCCGGCCGGCCGGTACGCCAAACCTTCCCCGACACATTGTCGCCCTCGCACGGGAGACTCTCACCGACCGGAACGTCTGGCACACCCGATTCGGCAAAGGACCCGACGGCGACGATCCCGGCGCCATCTTCTCGGTAGCGG
>NZ_JAVROT010000414.1:0-7528 GCF_032162605.1 Mycobacterium sp.
GGTCGCGGCCGGCCCCGACGCCGACGGGGGTCGGCGCGTCGACGGCGAGTTCGACACCCCGATCGACCCCCGCTTCCCGGCGTTCATCGCCACCAATCTGTCCGAGGCCCTTCCTGGCCCGTTCTCCCCGTCGTCGGCGTCGGTCACGGTGTTGGGCACGCGCGCGGCGGGTCTGGTCATCTCCGAGCGACTGCGCCCGGGCGGAGCGGTGCAGCGGGAGATGTCCGTCCGGACCACCGGCGTGTTCGGCCACCGGCTGTACGCGGGCATCACGACTGGGCACTTCATGGCGCACACCGTGCCGTTCATCGACCCGGCGATCGTGCTCTCCGGGTTCTTCGGGCACACCGAGGACGGTCTGGAGCTCTTCGGTGAACAGCTGCCGCCCGTCGCCCCCCGCGGCATCGTCCGGCAACTCCGTGGCGGGTTGACGTTCGCCAACTGCCTGATCGGCCTGTCCGCGGGATCGGGTCGCGACACGCGGGACTTCGTGCGCGACGTCGAGACGCTGGAGTTCTCGGCGGCAGACCCGGCAGGTCTGGACGACCGACGGCTGCGCGAGCTGATCCTGCTCGGCCGCGACCACGTGGTACACGGCTGGGTGCTCGCCTCGGCGTCGATCCTGCTGTGCGCCGGCTACGGCGTCGTGCTTCGGCTCCTGTGCGGTCGCGACGTGCTGCCCGCAGCCGGATCCGACCTCGTCAGCGCACAGGCGCTCAGCGCGGTACATCGGCTGGCGGCCGCCGCACGGCGGGACCCGATCGCGGCGCAGCTGCTGTCCGAGCCCGAGATCGACGCGACGGCGCTGGCGTCGCTGGCGCCGGGGTTCTTCGGCGATCTGACCCGCGAGCTGGCGCTCATCGGCCACCGCGGGCCCAGCGAGGTCGAGATGCGCAGTGCCACCTACGCCGACGATCCCGACCTGCTGATCCGCATGGTGACCAAGGCATTGACCGCCACACCGCGGGAACTGCCGGCCCCACCCGACGTGCCGCTGCGGGCGAGGGCGGTCGCCGCAGCCGCGGCCGTCCAGATCCGCGAGCGCGAGGTCCGTCGCGACCGGATGGTGCGCGCGATCTGGGTGCTCCGAGGTCTGCTGCGCGAGTACGGCCGCAGGCTGGTCGACGCCGGTGAGATCCGTGAGGTCGACGACGTGTTCTACCTCCTTGTCGACGAGCTCGACGCACCGCCCGCCGACGTCGCCGCCGTGGTGGCCCGCCGCCGCGCGGAGCAGCTCACCCTGCGGGACCTGGTCCTACCGGAGGCGTTCAGCGGCCGCTGGCAACCGGCGGTCGCGCCCGCCCCCGAGCTCGGCGGCGGCGAGGTCCTGCACGGGATCGGGGTATCCGGTGGCCGGGCCTGCGGCCTGGTCCGCATCGTGGCGGCCGAGACCATCGACGATCTGCAGCCAGGGGAGATCCTCGTCGCCAAGGTCACCGACGTCGGCTACACCCCGGCGTTCGCCTACGCCGCGGCCGTCGTGACCGAACTCGGTGGCCCAACGTCGCACGCCGCGATCGTGGCCCGTGAGTTCGGGGTGCCGTGTGTCGTCAACGCGCGGGGCGCCGCCACCCGCCTGACGACCGGCACGCTGATCGAAGTCGACGGGGGCACCGGCGACGTCACCGTGCTCGAAGGGTGACCCGACGGGTGTCATATCGTGGCGGTCATGGACTTCGCAAGGTCGGCTAAAGCGCAGGATTACCACCAACGGCTCACCGACTTCATGACGGAGTTCGTGTTCCCCGCCGAACACCCCTACGACCAGTACCGGCTGGAGGCCGGGCCGAACGATCACACGGTGCCGCCGGTGGTGGAGGAGCTCAAGAAGCTGGCAAGGGACAGGGGGCTGTGGAACCTGTTTCTGCCTGCGGTGTCGGGGCTGACCAATCTGGAGTACTCGCCGCTGGCGGAGCTGTCGGGCTGGAGCATGGAGCTCGCTCCCGAGGCGCTGAACTGCGCGGCACCGGACACCGGCAACATGGAGACCCTGCACCTGTTCGCCACCGAGCAGCAGAGCAAGGACTGGCTGGAACCGCTGCTCAACGGCGAAATCCGCAGCGCGTTCGCGATGACGGAGCCCGCGGTGGCTTCCAGCGATGCGCGCAACATCGAGACGACGATGCTGCGCGACGGCGGCGACTACGTCATCAACGGCCGGAAGTGGTGGACTTCCGGCGCCAACGATCCGCGCTGCAAGATCCTGATCGTGATGGGTCGCACCAACCCCGACGCCGCGTCACACCAGCAGCAGTCGATGATCCTTGTGCCCATCGGCACCCCAGGAGTCACGATCGTCCGCTCGCTTCCGGTCTTCGGTTGGCAGGACCAGCACGGGCACGCCGAGGTCGTCTTCGACAACGTGCGGGTGCCAGTGTCGAATCTGCTCGGCGAGGAGGGCGGCGGCTTCGCGATCGCCCAGGCTCGCCTCGGCCCCGGTCGCATCCATCACTGCATGCGCGCCATCGGGGTGGCCGAGCGGGCGCTGGCGTTGATGGTCGACCGGGTGAACAAGCGCATCGCCTTCGGCAAGCCGCTGGCCGAGCAGGGCGTGGTGCAGCAGCAGGTGGCGTTGTCCCGCAACGAGATCGACCAGGCCCGGCTGCTGTGCGAGAAGGCGGCCTGGACCATCGACGAGCACGGCAACAAGGAAGCCCGCAACCAGGTCGCGATGATCAAGGCCGTGGCCCCGCAGATGGCGTGCAATGTCCTCGACCGCGCGATCCAGGTGCACGGCGCCGCCGGCATCAGTGACGACTTCCCGCTCGCGCGGCTGTACGGCTGGCACCGCGCGATGCGGCTGTTCGACGGTCCGGACGAGGTGCACATGCGCACGATCGCCCGCGCCGAGCTGGGTCGCGAGAAGACCCCGTTCGCGGCTGCGGTGACCGCGTAGTGGCGTCCACGGGCGGAGAGCTCTCGGGGGCGTGGAACTTCCGTGACGTCGCGGAGGAGACCGGGATCAAGCCGGGCCGCTTCTTCCGGTCCAGCGAGCTGAGCCGTCTGGACGACGCGGGCCGTACCGCCTTGGCGCAGTTCGGCATCGGGGATGTCGCGGACCTGCGGTCGTTGCGTGAGGTCGAGCGCCGCGGTCCCGGTCAGGTGCCCGACGGTGTCGCCGTGCACCTGCTGCCGTTCCACGAGCTGGCCGCCGACCAGGCCGACGCACCGCACGAGAGTGCCTTCGAGAACATGATGACCGCCAAGCCCGGAGGAGAGTCTGCCGAAGACACAGCCGTGGCGGCCGCGCGGTTCATGACCGACGAGTACGAGCGCTTTCCTGCGCTCCCCGGCGCGCACACCGCGGTGCGGCAGGTCATCTCCCTGCTGGCCGACCAGCGGCCCGTCATCGCCCACTGCTTCGCGGGCAAGGACCGCACCGGGTTCACGGTCGCACTGGTGCTGGAAACCGTTGGCGTGCCCCGCGATGCCATCGTGGCGGACTTCCTGCGCAGCAACGCGGCCGTGCCCCAACTGCGCGAGCGAATCCTGGAGTCGATCCGCAACCGTGCCGAGGAGACGACGACACCCGAGATCATCACGTTCGCCGAGGCGCGTCTCAGCGACGAGGTGCTCGGTGTGCGCGAGGAATACCTGGTAGCGGCCAAGCGCACGATCGATGCGGAGTACGGGTCGACGGCCGGCTACCTGGAGGCACTCGGTGTGACGGCCGAACAGGTGGCGCGGCTGCGCCAGGCGTTGGTCGCGTAGGTCAGTCGCGCGGTATCTCAACGTCCGAGAACAGCACGCGGACCCCGCCGGTGGACAATTGCGCCATGCCTTGGAAGAACGCGCCTGCCTCGGGTGTCGTGACGGCCAGGCTGGCGGCGTCGTAGTCGGGGTAGTAGAGGTCGATCATCCGGTAGGCGGGCGTCGGCGACCCGTCCTCCTTCGGCCACACCTTCGACGTCTCGAAGCGGATGTGGCCGGGGATCTTGCGCGCAGCGTCCAATTGTTCGGCCTCGTACGCTGATTCGAAGGCCTCCGGGTCGGTGGGGTTGTCGTAGATGACCGTGATCTTGGTTTCTGACATGACAACATCATGGACCCGTCCCGCATCCGCCGCACCACCTCTCCCGGGTCAGCTCAACAACACCCCAGCCACCCAGACCGCCGTTGCCAACAGCGCTCCGAGCAGCTCCACCCCGACTGACAGTGCGACGCCCTTGATCGCGTGCACCGTCGACGCCCACGCCAGTCGCTGATCGCGCCGCACGGCCAACTCCGCGAGGTAGACGCCGAGCACGAACCCCAGCACCAGCCCGAGCACCGGGACGACGAAGAACCCGACGATGCCGAGCACGCCGCCCGCCAGCAGGCTCCACGTGCCCACGTCGGCATTCTTCATCCGTCGCGCAGGCCACAGATACTTCACCAGCAGCGCGGCCGCCAGGATCGCGGTGGCGATTCCCAGCGTCGCCCACGCAAGAGTGGTCTTCTCCAGGAACGCCCAGACTGCGATCGCCGCGAACACCAGAACCGACCCTGGCAGCAGGGGCACCAGGATGCCGACCAACCCGACGGCGATCACCAACGCGACCAGGACGATCCCGCCGGTGCTCATCGCGTCACGCTCCGAGCTGCCCGGCGAGATCGAGGAAGTCGGTTGCGGTGTAGTCGAACTCGCCGACCTCGAACCCGGGTGGTCGGCGGCCGGGCCCACGTTCGAGCGGTCGGGCCACGTACGCCGTCATCAAGCCCGCGTCGCGCGCTGCCCGCAGATCGCTGGGGTGCGCCGCGACCAGCATCAGCTCCCCCGGCGCCACGTCGAGGAGGTTGGCGCATCCGAGGTAGGCCTCGGGATCGGGCTTGTAGTGGTGGAACAGTTCGGCGGAGATCACGCAATCCCACGGCAGCCCGGCGCGTTTGGCCATGTTGGTCAACAGCGAGACGTTGCCGTTCGACAGCGTCGTGATCACGAACCGCTGTTTCAGACGGGCCAGGCCGTCCACCGAATCGGGCCACGGGTCCAGCCGGTGCCACGCGAGGTTGAGCTGGTCGACATCCGCGTCCGGCATGGCGTCGATTCCGGCTCGATCGAGGAGTCCGTCGAGGATCAGGCGGTGCAGGGCGTCGATCTTCAACCACGGAAGCTCACCGCTGCGCACACGGTCCATCGCGGCCGGGTAACCGGCTCGCCAGTCATCGGCGAAGGCCGCCCAATCCTCGGCAAGGCCGTGCCTCTCCCCGAACATCTCCAGCTCGCCGATGATGCTGCTGCGCCAATCGACGACGGTCCCGAAGACGTCGAAGGCCAAAGCCCGCGGGCGGTTCATCACGGCACCAACACGACCTTGCCCCGCACGCCGCCGTTGGCCAGGCTCTCCAACGCCGCCCGCCCTTCCGACAGCGGATACCTCACCGGTGGCGGCGGCCGCAGCCCCGCGTCGATGAGCTTGCCCAACCCGACGCCGATCTCTGCCTGCGCGCCGGGCGTGCGGTTGATGAATTCACCCAACCCGACACCGACGACGCTGACGTTGCGCAACAGCAGCCGGTTGACCTTGACGGTCGGGATGCCGCCGCCCGAGGCGAAGCCCAGCACGAGCAACCTTCCCTCGGTCGCCAACACCCGAACCGCGTCGTCGAAGGCCTCCCCTCCAACGGGATCGACCACGACGTCCACGCCGCGGCCGTCGGTCTGTTCGCGGACCGCCTGGGCCCAGCCCTCGGTCAGCGGCATCACCACGTCGGCACCCAGCGACTCGACGAACTCCGTCGCCCCCTCACGGTGCACCATCGCGATCACCTTGGCGCCCAGCGCCTTTGCGATCTGGATGGCAGCGGTCCCGACTCCACCCGCCGAGCCGAGCACCAGCACGGTCTCGCCGGCACGCAGCGCAGCGCGTCGTTCCAGTGCGAAGTACATCGTGTAGTAGTTGCCCAGCAGACACACCGCGGCGCCGTCGTCGACGCCATCCGGCGTCGGGTTGACGCTTCCCACCGGCACGGCCACCCGTTCGGCCCAGGCGCCCAGCATGGACAGCGCCGAAACACGCTGCCCCGCCGTGAAGCCCGAGCCTGCGGGCGCTGATCGCACCACCCCCGCGATCTCGGTTCCCGGGACGAACGGAGGGTCGAGCTTCAGCTGGTACTCGCCGCGAATCAGCAGCAGGTCGGGAAAGCTGACCCCGGCCGCACCGACGTCGACGACGACCATCCCGTCGCCGGCTGGTTCGTCGACGTCGGTGTGGACCAACCCTGCTGGCCCGGAGAGTTCCTGCGCAACAAGCGCCTTCATGCAAGCTCAGCCGAGCTTGAAGCTGGCCGACTGCGCTGCCGACAGATCGGTGATCTCGCCCCACTTGCCTGCCACGTCGTCGACCGACGGCACATGAGCGAACGTCACGCCGTCGTTCTGGAACAGCGCCGTGCGCTGCACCTTGCCGCCACCGACGATGAAGATCGAATCCGTGTCGGGCAGTTCCTCGGTGCACAGGTAGGCCACCACGGGCGCCACGTACTCGGGCGTCAGCTTCTCGAACACCTCGGGCGGCAGGATGTCCTGCGTCATCCGGGTGGCGGCGATCGGCGCGACGGCGTTGGCCTTGATGTTGTACTTGGCGCCTTCCTGGGCCAGCGTGTTGATCAGGCCCACCAGGCCGAGCTTGGCGGCGCCGTAGTTCGCCTGCCCGAAGTTGCCGAACAGACCGCTGGTCGAGGTCGCGACGACCACGCGACCGAAGCTCTGCTCGCGGAAGTGCGGCCACGCGGCGCGAAGCACGTTGTAGCCGCCGTAGAGGTGGACCTTGAGCACCGCGTCCCAGTTGTCGAACGTCATCTTGTGGAACGTGCCGTCGCGCAGGATGCCCGCGTTGCTGACCACGCCGTGCACGGCGCCGAACTCGTCGAGCGCCGTCTTGATGATGTTCTCGGCGCCCTCGGACTCGGCGACGGAATCATAGTTCGCGACCGCTCTGCCACCCGTTTCTTTGATCTCGGCGACGACCTGGTCGGCCATCGCCGATCCGGCGCCTGATCCGTCACGGGATCCGCCGAGGTCGTTGACCACGACGCTGGCACCTTCGCGGGCGAGGGTCAGGGCGTATTCACGTCCGAGACCACCACCGGCACCGGTGACGACGATGACGCGATCCTGCACTCCGGGCATTGGGTTCCAATCTCTCGATCTTCACTGACGAGTCCTGTTTCGAGCTGGCTCAGAAGAGCTTGCGCGCCAGCTTCCACGCCTTCTCTGTATACGGCGGATAGATCATGGCGGTTAAGTCGGGTCGGGTGGGCTTGGTCAGCACCGACTTGCGGTGGCTGAACTCCTCGAAGCCGAACTTGCCGTGGTAGACCCCCATCCCAGACGGTCCCACGCCGCCGAACGGCAGCTTGGTGGTGGAAAACTGGAAGAGGAGGTGGTTGACCAGCATGCCGCCCGCCGACACCTCCTTGATGACCCGCTCCCGCACGCTCTTGGACTTGGTGAACAGGTAGACCGCCAGCGGCTTGGGCCTCGAGTTCACGAATTCGATTGCCTCATCAAGGGATTGGACGGTGACGATCGGCAGGATGGGGCCGA
>NZ_JAVROT010000415.1:0-5464 GCF_032162605.1 Mycobacterium sp.
CGGTCGGCGTGTCGTTCGCTTGAGCCAGTTCGGGGCAGGTGGGATTGCTCGTGGTTCGAGCCCGCTCGCACGACCGAACGCCCCAAATCTTTTCGAGAGCCTTCGAGCTCTGACTGAGACCGGCGCCGTGCGGGTGCGCTGGGATCGCGAACAGCTCATCGGAGGCAAGCCCGAGACGCTCGTAAGTAGGGTGCTGCGCGTTCCCGTCCGGGTTCTGGACCCAATGGAACACCCGAATTGAGGGAGGTGCTGGATTGAACTGCTACTGCGGAATCGACTGGGCTGAAGGGCATCACGACGTCGCGATCGTCGGCAATGATGGCAAGCTGGTGGCCAAGAAGGCGCAGCAAGCAGATGATCGCTTGGTATCAGACCGTTTTCGGTGCAAGGGTCGTTCACGAAGACAAGCAGCTCGCCTTCCTCACGTGGGACGGGGAGAGCCACCGCCTTGCACTTTCCAAGGTGCCCGGACTTCTGCGCTTCGCGTTCCCGCTCGCGAAACTGCGTCGAAAGATTCTCGGAGTCGATCATCTGGGATTGACATTCACTTCGTTGGAACGACTGCTGTTGACCTACGAGCGACTCAAGGAAGCCGGCATCGTCCCAGTGTGGTCCATCAACCACGGACCTACCACTTCGCTGTACTACGAGGACCCCGACGGCATCCGGCTGGAATTTCAGACCGAGAACTTCCCCACTCCGCAGAAGACTGCAGATTTCTTCTTCAGCAGCGCGTTCGCCGAGAACCCGATCGGTGTCATCATCGACCCCGACTATCTGCTCGAACGGCTCCGTGGCGGTGCCGACCCGAAGGAACTGCTCCAACAAGGCGCCGGAACCCGCCCTGGAAGCAAGACTCGCGCCAACAAACGCGCCCTAAGCTGGAAAGCCCTGTGATTGGGCCGATTAGGGTTTGCGCCTCGCGGCCTCTCGGGCCGTAGCCGTGTGCGGGCTGCCAGCGTAGGCCACCGCCAGCCGTATGCGGTTCCGCCATCACAGGGCTATCGGATCGCCGGGGTAACCGGGTGGCGGGTCGCCACGGCGATAACGACGCCGCCTTGGTTCGGTCATGTCGGGGGAGCGACCGTTGTACTTGCCGCCGTCACGCGGTGGGGCGTGTTCAGCGCCTGGAGGCACAAGCCCAGGCCCCCACGAGAACTCGCTGGCGCCAGTGTCTGCAGCGTTCGCGGTCGCCGTACCACTTCCTGTCGAAGCGCATTGCGAGACAGCCTTACCGGTGGGCGAGGATGACGGGCGGGGCGTATCGAGTGTCCCTCGTCGCGGCGCGCGGGGGCGTGATCGCGGCGACCGGCGCGCGTAGCTAACAGGCCTGCCTGGGCCGAGCATCGAATCGTAGGCGGGGGTTGCCCTCCGGAAGTTGGGCGGGGCGTGGGCGAGCGGAGGCATCAACCGTGATCGGGTGAAGGCTCGTCGGTTGCAGCAAAAGTGTAGGGAAACACCCGATTTCTCCTGGCCGGAGGGGACGTAGATTTCGGGAAGGCCGAGGTCGTTCAAGGGGAGGACAACGTCATGTCTCGCATCATCAGATTGGCTCTTGCCTTGGTGTCGGCGGTCGCCCTCATCGTGGCCGCCTTCGCCATTCCACAAGTAGCTTCGGCTCGCCGGGAAGGACGGTCACGTTCGAGGTCACGGATAGCGGTAGCGCGTACTCCATCGACACCGACCCCAGCGTTGGCCGGCTGACCGACGTGAGCTTGCCTTGGTCCGACTGCGCCACCATCGGAACCGATGAAACCCTGCTGCAGGTGGTCGTGGTCGGCAAGGACGGTTCGCCAGGGTGTCGTATCAAGTTGGACGGCAAGGTCGTGGCCGAAAAACCCACCGGTGGCGACGGCCACTGCGTCGCGACCGCTCCCGCCGGGTCGAGCACATCGGCTTCCGGGGCGACGTCCCCACCCCCAGCCGACTTGGCCGGTCCGGTCCCATCGCGCCCTGCCGTCGCGCACGCGTACTTCGTCATCAACGGGCCGGCCGGTGCCAAGATCGGCAGGATCCAGGTCGAGCCGCTCGGGCTCTCTTGGGAGAACAAAGAGACTCCGTGGGGCGAGTGGATCGACGTCGGGCCAGACATCACGAAGGTGCACCTCAAAGCTTGGGGCGACGGGCAGGCCAGGATCACCTGCAGTATCACTGTTGGCGCGGACTCCACCGGCACCGGTGAAGCTCAGCAGGTCGCGAAGAGCTCGATGGGCTCCGTGGCGTTCTGCGACTGGAACCGCTGACAGGTCCGTATTCGGATTCGAGCCATCGTCGGCTCGACAAGTGGGCCACCGCCAACACCAAGCGCCTCGTCAACACCAGTCTGCCGCCGGATGTCGAACTCGGCGCGGGGCGGGCTGCGTGCATCGCGTCGCTCCTACGGACCGCCGTGACTGCACGTTGAAACGAGCGCGCGATCGCAAAACACGGAGCCAGTAGCTCATCACTCAGAGAAGTTCATCAGTACGGCCAAGATTCGCATCCCCGACAAGCGACGGGCGTTCGGTGTCACGTCAGTGTCACAACACGGCCGAAACTGCTTGCGGCGGCGGACTGTCGCTGTTGCGGGATTTCCGTGCCTTGGCTAGCTCGCGAGCCGGCCGGCAATCGCGACGACACGCTTGGCCAGATGGCGCAGTGCCGCGGTGGTGGTATCGGTGAGCGCCGCCGTGTTATCGGCTCCGGTGATGTGGCTGACGCCGTATGGGTTGCCGTCGGCGAACTTGATCGGATCGGTATAACCCGGCGCCACGATGATGCCGCCGAAGTGCATCAACGAGATGTACAAGCTCAGCAGAGTGGTTTCTTGACCGCCGTGTGCTGTCTGCGATGAGGTAAACCCGGCGTAGACCTTGTCAGCCAGCTGACCTTGCGCCCACAGCCCGCCCAGTGAGTCGATGAAGGCGCGAAATTGGCTTGCGGGAGAGCCGAATCGGGTCGGTGAGCCGAAGATGACCGCGTCGGCCCAGACGATGTCGTCGCCGCTTGCGGCGGGCAGATCCTTGGTGGCGTGGTAGTTGGCCGTCCAGGCGGGATTTTGGGCGAACGATGCGGGGTCGAGGGTTTCGGCGATGTGGCGCAGACGTACTTCAGCGCTGGACTCTTCGGCCGCATTGGCAACGTGTTGGGCCATCGTGGTGCCGTGTCCGGTGGCTGAGTAGTAGATGATGGCGAGCTTTGTCATTGAGATTCTCCTTCTTCGTTGGTTTTCACGGTTTAGCGGGGTTGATGGTTGCCCGGTGCAATGAGGGCCTTCATGATTTGCCCGGCGCGCAGCGCGTCGAAGGCAGTCAGCGCATCGGCGAGTGGACTGATGACCGTGGTGAGATCTGCGACCGCGATTTGCCGGGTGGCCAGCAGGTCGATCGCGCGATCGAACTCGTCGGTATAGATGTACGACCCCCGCACGGTGATCTCCTTGAGCAGGATCTGCGCGGGAGAGCTGAGGTGGGCGAGCCTGCAGGCGAGCTGCCCGATTGGGCCTCCGCCGGTCACCAACACCGTCCGCCCGGCGAGCTCCCCTGCCAGTTTCACCGCCCGCAATGCGGTGGCCGTGGGCTCGACCCAGGCGGCCTCGAGAGTTCCCAGATCGTCGGGGATTCGACGCAGGTGGCCAGGGAAGGCGGCCATCACCGGTGCCAGCGCGCCGTCGGCTTGCAGGCCCCGCGCCGTCTCCAAAGTGGCTTGCCGACAGAAATTTTGACGCGCCGACCGGCAGTATGCGCAAGTGCCGTCCACGTTGCCGTTGGGGTTGACCGCAACCCTCTGGCCTACCGCCCAGTCTGCGACGCCGTCGCCAACTGCCGCGACCCGGCCGGTGGACTCGTGTCCGAGGATGCAGCCACCGCGGTACACCTGCGGCAGCTGCGATGCGTGCAGGTCGCTACCGCAAATGCCGCACAGCTCGACTTCGACCAGTACCTGGTCGGGTCGCAGCGTCGGACGTGGCCGGTCTTGTAGTGTGATCTGCCCGTTTGCAGTGAGCACCACCGCGGGCATCGTCATGATCAATGTCGGGGTCGATGTGCGGAATGTCGTTACAACGTAAACGAATACGGCCCGAAACGGCCCCAGGCTACGAAGACGGCCAGGGCGATCAGTACGACGTTGACCACGACATTCATCGTTTCCTTGCGCCGAGTGTGCACCGCGACAGCGCCCACCATTACCAGTGCGAGCCCGACCGCCGCCAGCGGAACCACGATCGGGGCGATGTGCACCGCAGCCGGCAGGACAAGCCCGAGGCGCCGAGTATCTCGGCGAGTCCGATCAACCGGATGTTGGTCGGGCTGACGTCCTGCGCCCAGCCCTGGCCCGATGTGACGAGTTTGTCTTTGGGCACAAACTGTTCATCAAACCGCTTGCGGCGAATACGACCGCCAGCACGCTCGCGATAATTTACAGTGCCAGGTTCATCCAGATCTCCTAGTCCTTGTCATGTTTGATTGCCGGAGGCTCGAAGGACACATGTCAGTCGAATTCTCGGTTGAGGCGGGCAATCTCCCGATCGTCCAACCACACGTCACCCGCGCCGAGGTTTTCGGCGAGGTGGGTGCGGGTCCGCGTTCCCGGAATCAGCAGTACGTTGGGCGCGATGGCAAGCAACCACGCGAGAGCGACCTGAGGGGCACTCGCATCGTGGGCAGCGGCAACGCGGGTGACGACCCGGTTGCTCACGATCGCATCGCGCTGTGTGCGCGGATGACCCAACGGGCAGAACGGCACGAACGCGATGTCCCGTGCATTGCATTCATCCAAGATGGGCGTGCCCTGTCGGGCCGCGAGATTGAAGAAGTTTTGTACACAAACGATTTCGGTGATCTCCAGCGCCCGCATCAGGTGTTCGCGGCTGACGTTGCTGATCCCGATTCCGCCGATCAGTCCCTCGTCTCGGGCCGTCATCAGCGCGCCGAGCTGATCGACGAACCGGGCATCGGGTGCGCCGTTGTCCATTACCCGCAGGTTGACGGCGGTGAGTCGCTCGACCCCCAGGGTCTTCAGGTTGTCGTGTATGCCCGCGCGCAGCTGATCGGGATCGTCATAGGGCAGCACGGCTCCCGAATCGTCGCGCCGGGCTGCCACCTTGCTCACCAACGCCAAACCCTCAGGATAGGGATGAAGGGCGTCCCGAATCAATTCGTTGACGACCCTGGGCCCGTAGTACTCGGCGGTGTCGATGTGATCAACCCCGGCGTCGACGGCGGCACGCAGGACTGCGATGGCTTCGTCACGATCGCGCGGTGGGCCGAAGACGCCGTCTCCGGCCAGCTGCATCGCGCCATAGCCGACACGCCAAACCGACTTGTCGGCAAGCTGATAGCGGGAACCAGTCCGTGTCCCACCGTCAGGCATAGATGGGCGTCGAATCGAAGTACACGCGGTAGTCGTCGATCTTGCCAGCCCCGTCGGTGTGAAAGATCGTCACGCACGGGATCGTGACCTGCTGGCCGTCCTTGCGGTCGTA
>NZ_JAVROT010000416.1:0-5222 GCF_032162605.1 Mycobacterium sp.
GCTCCACGATGCATCGCATCCCCGACGTCTTCGACGTGTGGTTCGACTCGGGCTCCATGCCGTACGCGCAGGTGCACTATCCGTTCGAGAACCAAGTCTGGTTCGACGGTGATGGGCGCCTGCGCGAAGAACAGACAACCGGTGTCAGTGGTGATGGCAACGTGGCTGGCATGGAGGCGCACAATCCGGCCGACTTCATCGTCGAGTACATCGGCCAGACCCGCGGCTGGTTCTACCTGCTGCACGTCCTTGCCACCGCCCTGTTCGACCGGCCGGCGTTCAAGACCGTCGTCTCCCACGGCATCGTGCTGGGTAGCGACGGTGCGAAGATGAGCAAGTCGCTGCGCAACTATCCCGACGTGACCGAGGTGTTCGACCGCGACGGGTCAGACGCCATGCGCTGGTTCCTGATGGCCTCGCCGATCCTGCGGGGCGGCAACCTGGTCGTGACGGAGCAGGGCATCCGCGAGGGCGTCCGCCAGGTCCTGTTGCCCTTCTGGAACGCGTACTCCTTCCTGGCGCTGTACGCGCCGGAGAAGGGGACGTGGCGCACGGATTCGACGAACGTGCTCGACCGCTACATCCTGGCGAAGCTCGCCGCGCTGCGCGACGAGCTGACCGCATCGCTGGACGTCTGCGACATCTCCTTGGCCTGCGAACAGTTGCGGCAGTTCACCGAGGCGTTGACGAATTGGTTTGTGCGACGGTCGCGTTCACGGTTCTGGGACGAGGATACCGACGCCATCGATACCTTGCACACCGTACTGGAGGTCACCGGTCGACTGGCGGCGCCGCTGCTGCCGCTGATCGCGGAGGTGATCTGGCGCGGCGTAACCGGCGGGCGGTCGGTGCACCTGACCGACTGGCCGGACGCAGGCGAGCTACCCGCAAACCCCGCTCTGGTGCTCGCGATGGACCAGGTGCGCGACGTCTGCTCGGTGGCGTCGTCGCTGCGCAAGGCCAAGAAACTGCGCGTGCGCTTGCCGTTGCCGAAGCTCACCGTGGCCGTCGAGGACCCGGATGCGCTGCGGCCGTTCGCCGACCTGATCGCCGACGAACTCAACGTGAAGTCCGTCGAGTTGACCGACGACATCGACGCCTTCGGCCGGTTCGAACTCGCGGTCAACGCCAAGGTCGCCGGGCCGCGTCTCGGCAAGGACGTCCAATCGGCGATCAAGGCGGTGAAGGCGGGGGAGGGCGTCGTCAACTCCGACGGCACGCTCACTGCGGGGGCCGCGACGCTGCAAGCCGGCGAATACACCTCCAAACTGGCTGCGGCGGAGCCGGAGTGGACTGCTGCGCTACCCGACGGCGCGGGACTGGTGGTGCTCGACGGCACGCTCACCCCGGAGCTGGAGGCCGAGGGATGGGCCAAGGACCGCGTGCGTGAGCTTCAGGACCTGCGCAAGTCCACTGGACTGGACGTGTCCGACAGGATCGCCGTGACGATCTCGGTCCCGCCCGACAAGCAGGACTGGGCGCGCACCCACGCCGAGTTGATCGCGGGCGAGGTGCTGGCCACCAGCTTCGAGTTCGGTGAATCAGCCGATGCCCATCTCATCGGCGACGGCGTTAAGGTGGCGATCGCCAAGGTGTGACCACGCCGCCGATTCTGGGTTGAAAGCGCTGTCCCGCAGCCGAACTCACCCATGCCCGACTCTCGCGGATCGTCCGTCGATCGTCACGGTGTCGCCCGCGTGCAGTTGCCGCCCGCGGCGCAGTTCGACGTCGTCGTTCACGCTGACGTCGCCCGCGGCGATCACCGCCTTGGCGTCGGAGCCGCTATCGATCAGGTCGGCGAGCTTGAGGAACTGCCCGAGCCGGATCGACTCGTCTCGGATGGCCACCTCGCGGACGGGTTCCCCCATGGGCGTCAGGGTAGCCCCCTACGATCATCGCAATGGAGGGGCGATGGGTCCTGCACTTCGACATGGACGCGTTCTTCGCCTCCGTCGAGCAGCTGACCCGGCCCACGCTGCGCGGACGGCCGGTGCTGGTCGGCGGGCTCGGCGGACGGGGCGTCGTCGCGGGAGCCAGCTACGAGGCGCGTGTCTTCGGCGCCAGGTCCGCGATGCCGATGCATCAGGCGCGCCGGCTGGTCGGCACGTCCGCCGTGGTCCTGCCGCCCCGTGGTGTCGTCTACGGGGTGGCCAGCGCCCGCGTGCTAGACACGGTCAGGTCGGTCGTGCCTGTGCTGGAGCAGCTGTCGTTCGACGAAGCGTTCGGCGAGCCGATCGAGCTGGCCGGCGAGGACGCCGATGCCGTCGAACGGTTCTGTGAGGCCTTGCGTGACGAGGTTCTGCGCCAGACCGGCCTCATCGCATCCGTCGGCGCCGGTTCGGGCAAGCAGCTCGCCAAGATCGCGTCGGGATTGGCCAAGCCCGATGGCGTCCGCGTCATCCGACGCGAGGAGGAGCGCTCGCTGCTCGCCACTCTGCCGGTCCGACGGTTGTGGGGGATCGGGCCGGTTGCCGAGGATCGTCTGCACAGGCTGGGCATCGACACGGTGGGCGCGTTGGCGGCGCTGAGCAACTCCGAGGTGGCCAGCGTCCTCGGCGGAACGATCGGGCCCGCTCTGCATCTGCTGGCGCGAGGCATCGACGACCGACCGGTCGCGGAACGGTCGGAATCCAAACAGATCAGCGCGGAGTCGACCTTCGCGACGGATCTGACGACCCTTGATCAGCTACGCGAGGCCATCGGCCCGATCGGTGAGCACGCGCATCAGCGTCTGCAGCGAGACGGCCGGGGGGCGCGCACGGTCACCGTCAAGCTGAAGAAGTCCGACATGAGCACGCTGACGCGATCCGCGACCCTGCCGTACGCCACCGCCGACGCCGCAACGCTGATCGGCACCGCGCGCAGGCTGCTGCTCGATCCAGTCGAGATCGGCCAGGTGCGCCTCGTCGGAGTCGGCTTCTCCGGGCTGTCCGACGTGCTCCAGGAATCGTTGTTCCCCGATCTCGATCAGACCCTGAACGCCTCCGACAGCCACCAGGCCGGGCCGGGCCCCGCCGCAGCGGATGCCGCCGCGACGGTAGCGCCCTGGCGCATCGGCGACGACGTCGTCCACACCAGGTTCGGGCATGGCTGGGTACAGGGTGCGGGCCACGGCGTCATGACCGTGCGGTTCGAGACCCGAGCCAGCGGGCCCGGGCAGGCCCACACGCTTGCCCACGACAGCCCCGACGTCACCCGCACGAATCCGGTTGACAGCCTGGACTGGCCTGAGTTCGTCGAGGGGATGACCGAGGGGCCCACGGCCACGCCCTCACCCCCACACGGCGAAGACGTCCTCGACTGACCTCCCGGCGGCCAGGGCTGCCATCAGCAGCACGCGGGACTGCGGCGGGGGCAGGGTCCGCGCCACCGAGGCCCCCGCGTCGACCAGCAGGCGGCCAGGACCGTAGCCGACGGTGACCCGTGCGCCGGGCACGCGCGTCGAGATGACCACCTCGACGCCCGCGTGACGTGCTCGCCGGACGCCTTCGATCACCGCGGCGCCCGCGTTTCCCGAGCCGAGCGCTTCGAGCACGATTCCCCGGGCGCCCGCCGCGACACACGCGTCGAGCGCCACCGCGTCACTGCCCGCGTAGGTGGCGACGACGTCGACCCGCGGCGCGCTGGCGGCCGACAGGTCGCCGAACCGGATGCGCTGCCTCGCCGTCGGCGCCACCACGACGCCGGCGAATCCCGAGCCGGTCTTGGTCAGTCCCAGTGGTTGCCAGACCGTGCCCGAAAGTGTCACGGCCACGCCGATGCCTCTGGCGTCGACGCTGGCTGCCAGCGAAATCGCGGCGCGCAGGTTGGCGGGACCGTCGGCGTCCTCGGCATCGGCGCTGCGCATGGCACCCGTCAGCACGACGGGCATGTCGCCGTCATGGGTCAGGTCGAGCCACAGCGCCGTCTCCTCCATCGTGTCGGTGCCGTGCGTGATCACCACGCCGTCGGCTCCGGCATGCGCAGCGTCGGCTACCGAAGCGCCGATCCGGTCCCAGTCCGACGGCGTGAGCTGGGAACTGTCAACTGCCAGGAGGTCGACGACGTCGACGTCGAAACCGGTGGCGAGGCCCGCCGTCAGGTCGCTGCCGGTGCGCGTGGGACGCGCCACTCCGTCCGTGCCGGTGCTCGTGGCGATGGTGCCGCCGGTGGTGATGACGACGACGCGGCTCATGCGGCGATTGTTCACCATCGGTGCTTTGGGATGATGGTCGAGTGACTGACGAATCAACGGGGTCGTCCGTGCCCGTGACTGCGGGCGACGAAGCCGATCGGCCGCCGCGGCGGCGCCGACTGCGCCTGTTGCTCTCGGTCGCCGCGGTCGTCCTCGTCCTCGACGTGGTGACGAAGGTGTTGGCGGTCAGACTCCTGGCTCCGCAGCAGCCGGTCTCCATCATCGGGGACACCGTGACGTGGACCCTGGTTCGCAACTCCGGCGCCGCGTTCTCGATGGGGACGAGCTACACCTGGGTGCTCACGCTGGTGGCGACCGGTGTGGTCATCGGCATCATCTGGATGGGACGGCGGCTGGTGTCGCCGTGGTGGGCACTGGGTCTCGGCATGATCCTCGGCGGTGCGCTCGGGAACCTCGTCGACCGGTTCTTCCGTTCGCCGGGCCCACTGAGGGGCCATGTCGTCGACTTCCTGTCCATCGGATGGTGGCCCGTGTTCAACGTCGCCGACCCGGCGGTGGTTGGTGGCGCGATCCTGCTGGTCGGGTTGTCACTGTTCGGCTTCGACTTCGACACCAATGGCCGCCGCACGGCGGACGCCGACCCGGCCGACCCGGCCGGCGCCGTCGCGACGGAGGAATCCGAAGCCGATACCGAGCGGGACTGATGACCACCCGGTCGATGCCGGTTCCGGAGGGACTCGCGGGCATGCGGGTGGACGCCGGGCTCGCGCGGTTGCTCGGTCTGTCCCGGACGGCGGCGGCGGCCCTCGCCGAAGATGGGGGTGTCGATCTCGACGGAACTCCGGCGGGCAAGTCCGACCGACTGGCCGCCGGCGCGTGGCTCGAGGTTCGGTTACCGGAACCGCCTGCGCCGCTGGATAATCCGCCCGTCGAGATCGAGGGCATGACGATCCTTTACGCCGACGACGACATCGTGGCGGTCGACAAGCCCCCTGGCGTGGCCGCTCACGCGTCGGTCGGATGGACCGGGCCCACCGTGCTCGGCGGATTGGCCGCGGCCGGATTCCGGATCACCACCTCCGGCGTG
>NZ_JAVROT010000417.1:0-8024 GCF_032162605.1 Mycobacterium sp.
GGTGACGGTCGTCTTCGGTTCGACAAAGGCCTCGACGCCGTCGTGTTCGGCGACCCACTGACGCAGGTACTTCAGATCGGTAGCGGGGTCGTGACCGTCGGACGAGCGCTTGGAACCACGACGGAACCTGTCGAACAGTCCCAACTCGACCCAACTCCCTTCGCGCCTTCACGGGCGTGCCGTCTTCTTGATCGGCTGCCACCGCTTTCGATAGTGCCAGAGCGGGACGCGCTCCGGCGGGCTGGAGCAAAGCGACTCGGGGGAATCGGATAGGTCTGCGACGACCGACGCGCACGGACATGACAGGATGGGGACCAGCATTTCGGCCCGTCACGAGCACCGTTCGAGGAGTCAACGCACATGGCCATCACCGTCCAGATGCCCGCACTCGGTGAGAGCGTCACCGAAGGGACCGTCACGCGATGGCTGAAGCAGGAGGGCGACACCGTCGAGGTCGACGAGCCCTTGCTCGAGGTGTCGACCGACAAGGTCGACACCGAGATTCCGTCACCAGTCGCAGGCGTGCTGACCAAGATCATCGCCAACGAGGACGACACCGTCGAGATCGGCGGTGACCTCGGCACCATCGGTGACGCAGCTGAAGGCGGCGACGAGAGCGCTCCCGCCGCCGAGGAGAAGTCCGACCCGGAGCCAGAGGCAGATCCCGAACCGGAGCCTGAACCAGAGCCCGAGGCGAAGGAGGAGCCGTCGGCTGCTCCCTCCTCCTCCGGAGGCGGTGAATCCACGTCGGTGGTGATGCCCGAACTGGGTGAGTCGGTCACCGAGGGCACCGTGACCCGGTGGCTCAAGAAGGTCGGCGACAGCGTCGAGGTCGACGAGGCGCTGGTGGAGGTGTCCACCGACAAGGTCGACACCGAGATCCCGTCCCCCGTCGCGGGCACGCTGATCTCGATCACCGCCGAGGAGGACGACACCGTCGAAGTCGGTGGTGAGCTGGCCAAGATCGGCGCCGTGGGGTCGGCTCCCGCCGAGGAGCCGGAACCCGAACCGAAGCCCGAACCCAAGCCGGAACCGAAGGCCGAGGAACCGAAGCCCGAACCCAAGCCGGAACCGACGCCCGAACCCAAGCCGGAACCGAAGCCCGAACCCAAGCCGGAACCGACGCCCGAACCGAAGAAGGAGCCCGAACCCGAGGCACCTGCCGCGCAGGCTCCTGCCGCCACGGAGCCGTCGTCCGACGGCAGCCCGTACGTGACGCCTCTGGTCCGCAAGTTGGCCGGCGAGAACGGCATCGACCTGAGCTCGGTCAAGGGCACCGGCGTCGGCGGCCGGATCCGCAAGCAGGACGTGCTCGCGGCGGTGGAGGCCAAGAAGGCACCCGCACCGTCGGCTCCCAGTCCCTCGGCGGAGCCCGCCAAGCGTTCTGCCCCTGCTCCGGCGCCCGCGCTGGCCCATCTGCGCGGCACCACGCAGAAGGCCAACCGGATTCGCCAGATCACTGCCAAGAAGACGCGCGAAAGTCTGCAGACCACAGCGCAATTGACGCAGACGCACGAAGTAGACCTGACCAAGATCGTGGCTCTGCGGGCTCGCGCCAAGGCGAGCTTCGCCGAACGCGAAGGCGTCAACCTGACGTTCCTGCCGTTCTTCGCGGTGGCCGTGGTCGACGCGCTCAAGGCGCATCCGAACGTCAACGCGAGTTACAACGAGGACAGCAAGGAGATCACGTACTACGACTCCGAGCACCTCGGCTTCGCCGTCGACACCGAGCAGGGCCTGCTCTCCCCGGTCGTGCACAACGCAGGTGACCTGTCCCTGGGCGGGCTGGCTCGGGCCATCGCCGACATCGCGGCGCGCGCCCGATCGGGCAACCTCAAGCCGGACGAGCTGTCCGGTGGCACGTTCACCATCACCAACATCGGCAGCCAGGGCGCCCTGTTCGACACCCCCATCCTGGTGCCGCCGCAGGCAGCGATGCTGGGCACCGGTGCGATCGTCAAGCGTCCCCGCGTCGTCGTCGACGGCAACGGCAACGAGTCGATCGGCGTGCGCTCGGTGGCCTACCTTCCTCTGACCTACGACCATCGGCTCGTCGATGGCGCGGACGCCGGACGCTTCCTGACCACCATCAAGCGTCGTCTCGAGGAGGGGGCGTTCGAGGCCGACCTCGGACTGTAAGCATCCTGTGGCCAACGCAGCCGGGCCGCCGGCGACATCGGGCAATGCCGTCATTGCGATTGCGGGATCGTCGGGACTGATCGGTTCGGCGCTGACGTCGGCGTTGCGCGCAGCAGACAATCGGGTGCTGCGGCTGGTGCGACGCGCACCGTCGAACGCCGACGAGGTCTTCTGGAACCCCGACACCGGGGAGTTCGACGCAAGCGCACTGCGCGGCGCGGACGCCGTCGTGAACATGTGCGGTATCGGCGTCGCCAAGAAGCGGTGGTCGGGGGCGTTCAAGCAGAGCCTGCGCGACAGCCGGATCGGTCCCACCGAGGTGCTGTCGCGTGCCGTCGTGGAGTCGGGCGTTCCGGTGCTCGTCAACTCGAGTGCGGTGGGTTACTACGGGCATGCCCGCGACCGGGTGCTCGATGAATCCAGCCCGGCGGGCGAGGGCTTCCTCGCCACGCTGTGCCAGGACTGGGAGGCCGCCACCGATTCAGCGAAGAGCGCAGGGGTGCGGGTGGTGCTGGTGCGCACCGGGCTGGTCATGTCGCCGTCCGGTGGCATGCTCGCGCGGCTCAAGCCGCTGTTCTCCCTCGGGCTCGGTGCGCGGCTGGGAAACGGCCGCCAGTACATGCCGTGGATCAGCCTCGAGGACGAGGTGCGGGCCCTGCTGTTCGCGATCGGGCACGGCGAACTCGCCGGTCCGGTGAATGGGACCGGACCCGCGCCGGTGACCAACGCCGAGTTCACCGCGGCGCTGGGCCGGGCGGTCAATAGACCAACACCCCTGCTGGTCCCCGGGTTCGGACTGCGCGCCGTGCTCGGCGAATTCGCCGACGAGGGCCTCCTCGGTGGACAACGCGCCATTCCCTCGGCGCTGGAGCGGGCCGGCTTCGAGTTCCACCACAACACCATCGGCGAAGCTCTGGGTTACGTCACCGCGCCGAAGGGCACCTAACATGCGTAGCCTCGAACCCATGGCGGGAACATCGGTCCGGTCGGCCGGGACGGACATCGACGTGCGGCGACTGGGGTCCGTCGACTACCTCAGCGCCTGGCAGATGCAGCGCGAGCTCGCGGATGCCCGCGTCGCCGGGGGCCGAGACACCCTGCTGCTGCTCGAGCATCCTGCGGTCTACACCGCGGGCAAGCGCACCGAACCGCAGGAGCGGCCGGTCGCTTCAAGCACACCCGTCGTCGACACCGACCGTGGCGGCAAGATCACCTGGCACGGGCCCGGCCAACTCGTCGGCTACCCCATCGTCGGCCTCGTCCAGCCGCTGGACGTGGTGAAATTCGTTCGCCGCTTAGAAGATTCACTGATCGCCGTGTGCGCCGGCCTCGGGTTGACCACCGGCCGCATCGAAGGGCGCTCCGGCGTGTGGGTCCCGGCCGACCGCGACCGGCCCGCGCGCAAGGTCGGCGCGATCGGCATCCGGGTGGCGCGGGCGACCACGCTGCACGGCTTCGCCCTCAACTGTGATTGTGATCTCTCGGCATTCACGTCAATCGTGCCGTGCGGCATCGCCGACGCGGGCGTGACGTCTCTGACCACCGAACTCGGCCGCCGCATCACGGTCGACGACGTTGCGGACACCGTGGGCGACGCGGTCCGCGACGCGCTCGACGGGCGTCCAGCGCTAGCATCGTTGAAGTGAGCATCGGGCAGAGCGGCGAGGCACCTCGATCGGAAATTGCCGGCCTGCCGGTTTCGCCAAGCGGACGCAAGTTGTTGCGCCTCGAGGTTCGCAACGCCGAGACACCGATCGAGCGCAAGCCGCCGTGGATCAAGACCAAGCTGAAGATGGGCCCGGAGTACAAGGAACTCAAGGCCCTGGTCAAGCGTGAGGGTCTGCATACCGTCTGCGAGGAGGCGGGCTGCCCCAACATCTACGAGTGCTGGGAGGACCGCGAGGCCACGTTCCTCATCGGCGGTGAACAGTGCACCCGCCGGTGCGACTTCTGCCAGATCGACACGGGCAAGCCGGCTGAACTCGATCGTGACGAACCGCGGCGGGTCGCCGAGAGCGTGCAGGCGATGGGCCTGCGGTACTCGACGGTCACCGGTGTCGCGCGCGACGATCTGCCCGACGGTGGCGCTTGGCTCTACGCCGAGACGGTGCGCCAGATCAAGGCGCTCAACCCGAACACCGGTGTGGAGCTGCTGATCCCGGACTTCAATGCCATTCCCGAGCAGCTCGAGACCGTCTTCGAAACGCGTCCGGAAGTGTTGGCGCACAACGTCGAGACGGTGCCGCGCATCTTCAAGCGAATCCGTCCGGCATTCCGGTACGAGCGCAGCCTGGCGGTGATCACCGCGGCCCGCGACTACGGGCTCGTGACGAAGAGCAATCTGATCCTCGGCATGGGCGAGACGCCCGAGGAGGTGCGCACCGCACTGACCGATCTGCGCGGGGCGGGCTGCGACATCATCACCATCACCCAGTACCTGCGGCCGACGGTGCGCCACCATCCCGTGGAACGCTGGGTCAAGCCCGATGAGTTCGTCGAGCACGCGGCGTTCGCCGAAGCGCTCGGATTCCCCGGTGTGCTCGCAGGACCACTCGTCCGATCGTCGTACCGGGCGGGCAAGTTGTACGCGCAGGCCGCGCGGTTACACCCACCCGTATCCTGATCGGATGGCGAAGAGTGGCAACACCGGTGCGGACAAGGCCGCGAAGGCCGAGGCGAGGGCTGCGCGCAAGGCCGCATCCAAGGAACGCAGGAGCCAGCTCTGGCAGGCGTTCCAGATCCAGCGCAAGGAGGACACCCGGCTCCTGCCGTACATGATCGGCGCGTTCGTGCTGATCGTGGCCGCGGCAGTCGTGGCGGGGGTGCTCAGTGGCAGCACGTTCACGATGGTCACGCTGATTCCGCTTGGCGTCGTCCTCGGGGCGCTGGTGGCGTTCATCATCTTCGGGCGCAGGGCGCAGAAGTCGGTGTACCGCAAGGCCGAGGGACAGACCGGTGCCGCCGCCTGGGCCCTGGACAACCTGCGCGGCAAGTGGCGGGTCACTCCGGGCGTCGCCGCGACGGGTCACTTCGACGCGGTTCATCGTGTGATCGGCAGGCCCGGGGTCATCTTCGTCGGCGAGGGGTCGGCCACCCGCGTCAAGCCGCTGCTGGCTCAGGAGAAGAAGCGGACCGCGCGACTCATCGGCGACACTCCGATCTACGACATCGTCGTCGGCAACGGCGAGGGCGAGGTGCCCCTGTCGAAGCTGGAGCGTCACCTGACCAAGTTGCCCGCCAACATCACGGCCAAGCAGATGGATGCATTGGAGTCGCGCTTGGCCGCGCTCGGTTCTCGGATGGGGCCTGCTGCCATGCCGAAGGGCCCGCTGCCGGCAGGAGCGAAGATGCGCGGAGTGCAGCGCACGGTGCGCAGGAAGTAACTCTCAGCGCCCGATGAGCGCTTGCGCGAACGGCATCTAACGCCGCACGACGGCCGTGCCGGTGAGCCGGTCCTGAAGGCCGCGGCCGTCGGCATCGGTGAACAGCGCGGGCACCACGAAGGCGATGAGCAGACTGCGGCAGAGCGCGCGGCCGAGTCCGACGTGCATGCGGTGATCGACGGAGGCGACCCGCAACCCGAGCGCGTACTGACCGGGTGTGAACCCGAACAGCCGGACCGAGACGACCCCGAGCACCAGCCAGACGCCCATCACGGCCGTGGATCCGATCTGTGACATCAAGAAGTTCTGGGTGGTGACGAAGCCGAACGTGACGGCGAGGCTCGCGAGGCCGTAGGCGATGAACCAGTCGACCAGGAGCGCGCCGACGCGCCGCCCCAGACCGACGAGCGATCCCGGTCCGGATTGCGGCCGCCCGAGACGCTGACCTGGGAAGTCGCTGGGACCTTCGTCGGGTGTGCCTGAGTCGGACGGCGGCGGGCCGGACAGCCAGGTACCGAAGGAGCGGGCCATGAAAACCAGCATAGGGTGGGCGTCTGGAACAGCGACTACGTAACGTCGGCGCAACATGCGTTTGACCGGCGCGCAATATGTTGTACCTAGCGTCAACCCGCGGGTTACCAGTGACAAAGGAGAATTCTCAGTGGCAGAAAAGACTGCGGACGACATCTTCAAGCTGATCAAGGACGAGAACGTCGAGTACGTCGACATTCGATTCTGCGATCTTCCTGGTGTCGTTCAGCACTTCTCGATTCCGGCCTCGGCCTTCGACGAGAGCGTTTTCGATGATGGCCTCGCCTTCGACGGTTCGTCGGTGCGCGGCTTCCAGTCCATCCACGAATCCGACATGATGCTGCTGCCGGATCCCGAGACCGCACGAATCGATCCGTTCCGGCACGCGAAGACGCTGAATCTGCAGTTCTTCGTGCACGACCCGTTCACCCGCGAGGCGTACTCCCGCGATCCGCGCAACGTGGCCCGCAAGGCGGAGAACTACCTCACCAGCACTGGCATCGCCGACACGTGCTTCTTCGGTGCCGAAGCCGAGTTCTACATCTTCGACTCAGTGACGTTCGACTCGAAGATCAACGGCACGTCCTACGAGGTCGACTCCGAGTCGGGCTGGTGGAACACCGGTGAGCCGTTCGAGGCCGACGGCAGCCCGAACTTGGGCTACAAGGTCCGCCAGAAGGGTGGCTACTTCCCAGTCGCCCCGTACGACCACTACGTCGACCTGCGCGACGAGATGGCCACCAACCTGCAGAACGCCGGTTTCACCCTGGAACGCGGTCACCACGAGGTGGGCACCGCGGGACAGGCCGAGATCAACTACAAGTTCAACACCCTGCTGGCTGCCGCCGACGACGTGCTGCTGTTCAAGTACATCATCAAGAACACCGCATGGGCCGCGGGCAAGACCGTGACCTTCATGCCGAAGCCACTGTTCGGCGACAACGGGTCGGGCATGCACGCCCACCAGTCGCTGTGGAAGGACGGCAAGCCGCTGTTCCACGACGAGTCGGGCTACGCCGGACTGTCCGATCTGGCCCGCCACTACATCGGCGGCATCCTGCACCACGCGCCGTCGCTGCTGGCGTTCACCAACCCGACGGTGAACTCCTACAAGCGGTTGGTGCCCGGTTACGAGGCGCCGATCAACCTGGTCTACAGCCAGCGCAACCGCTCGGCTTGCGTCCGCATCCCGATCACGGGCAACAACCCGAAGGCCAAGCGCCTCGAGTTCCGTTGCCCCGACAGCTCGGGCAACCCGTACCTGGCGTTCGCGGCAATGTTGATGGCAGGCATCGACGGCATCAAGAAGAAGATCGAGCCGTTGGCACCCGTTGACAAGGACCTCTACGAACTTCCCCCGGACGAGGCCGCCAACATCCCGCAGGCCCCGACGTCGCTGTCCGCGGTCATCGACCGCCTCGAGGAGGATCACGAATACCTCACCGAGGGCGGTGTCTTCACCGAGGACCTGATCGACACCTGGATCTCGTACAAGCGGGAGAACGAGATCATGCCGATCCAGATCCGGCCTCATCCGTACGAGTTCGCGCTCTACTACGACGTGTAAGCCAGCTAACCCCCTTCACCTGCGGCGATTCCGGCGAGGGGCTGCGTCCGTCCGCAGACCGTCCGCAGTAGCTTGAACCGAGTCCACCCGCTTCGCGATCACAGAATCGATCGCGGAGCGGGTGGACTCGTCTGCGTCGGGCCACAGGTGATGAGTAGGTGTCCAACGTGGTGCTCGCCGACGCATGCCGCATCCGGGCCTGAACTGTCTTGATGTCCGCCCCCGACGCGATAAGCAGCGACGCCAAGTAGTGGCGTAGGTCGTGGAACGAGAACCGCTCGGGCAAGGTGAGCACCTTGTCTCGAAGTCGTTCTCCGACTCCGCAATGGCCACCTTCGCCTGGCGCACGGCCCGCTCGATGAGCCACGGCCCGGCGCCGTCGCCGTTACAGCCGTTGGTCACCA
>NZ_JAVROT010000418.1:0-2502 GCF_032162605.1 Mycobacterium sp.
CACCGAGTGACTGGCCCGGCCAGGGCAGACCAGGTGATGGACGAACTACTGCTGCGAGCGCTGACTCCCGCAGTGATCGGCGTGCTCGTGCATCGCGGAGTCGACTTCTCGACGGCCGAAGACGCCATGCAGGAAGCTCTTCTCCAAGCCACGCTGAACTGGCCGGACCAGCGGCCCACCGACCCGAAGGGCTGGCTCGTCACGGTGGCCTGGCGGAAGTTCCTCGACGCCCACCGCTCCGAGGCCTCGCGTCGCGAGCGGGAGCAGCTGGTCTCGGTCGAGCCGCCACCCGGACCGACCGAGACCGCAGACGACACGTTGCAGCTCTTGTTCCTGTGCGCCCATCCTTCGCTGGCTCCGGCGTCCGCGGTGGCCCTGACACTTCGCGCTGTCGGTGGCTTGACCACCCGGCAGATCGCACAGGCCTATCTGGTGCCGGAGGCGACGATGGCGCAGCGGATCAGCCGGGCCAAACGGACGATCCGTGACGTGCCATTCACCGAGCCGGGCGACCTCGCGACCGTGCTGCGGGTGCTCTACCTGGTCTTCAACGAGGGCTACACCGGCGACGTGGACCTGGCGGCCGAGGCGATCCGGCTCACTCGGCAGGTCGCGGCGATGACCGACGAGGAGGAAACCGCGGGGCTGCTGGCATTGATGCTGCTGCACCACGCTCGGCGACCGGCGCGGACTCGGCGCGACGGCAGCCTGGTCCCCCTCGCCGAACAGGACCGCTCCCGTTGGAACACCTCGCTGATCGCCGAGGGCGTCGCGGTCCTGCAGTCGGCGTTGAGTCACGACCGACTCGGCGAGTTCCAGGCTCAGGCGGCCATCGCCGCCCTGCACGCGGACGCGCCGCACGCCGAGGAGACGGACTGGGTGCAGATCGTCGGCTGGTACGACGAGCTGTTCCGGCTGACCGAGAGTCCGGTCGTGCAGCTCAACCGGGCCGTCGCGATCGGCGAGGCGGACGGCGCGAAAGCCGGCCTCGCAGCCTTGTCCGCGGTGGACGCGGCACTGCCCCGCCACACCGCCGCCTCGGCGTACCTCCACGAGAAGGCGGGCGACCTGTCGACCGCGGCCCGGTTGTACGCAGAGGCCGCCCGGTCCGCGCCGAACCTCGCCGAGCGCCACCACCTCACCCGGCAGGCCGCGCGGATCAGCGAAGCGTGCCGTGGATGAAGACGGCCCCAAGGTTTCAGAGGCGTTCGATGATCGTGACGTTGGCGGTGCCGCCGCCTTCGCACATCGTCTGCAGGCCGTAGCGACCTCCGGTGCGCTCCAACGTGTTCAGCATGGTGCTGAACAACTTCGCGCCGGTCGCGCCGAGCGGGTGTCCAAGTGCGATGGCGCCGCCGCTCGGGTTGACCTTAGCCGGATCGGCCCCGGTCTCCTTGAGCCAGGCCAGCACGACGGGCGCGAAGGCCTCGTTGATCTCGACGGTGTCGATGTCCTCGATCTTCAGACCCGTCTTCTCGAGCGCGTAGTGCGTGGCGGGAATCGGACCCGTCAGCATGTACACCGGATCTGCACCGCGGGCACTGACGTGGTGGATGCGGGCCCGCGGTTTCAGGCCGTGGTCCTTGACGGCCTGCTCGGAGGCCAACAACACCGCGCTGGCGCCGTCGGAGATCTGACTGGCCATCGCCGCCGTCAGCCGACCGCCTTCGACGAGCGTCTTGAGTCCGGCCATCTTCTCGAGCGAGGTCTCACGCGGCCCCTCGTCGGTGACGAAGCCAGGTCCATCGATCTGGACGGGAATGATCTCGTTCTCGAAGTACCCCGACCGGATCGCCTCCTGCGCACGCTGATGGCTGGTCAGCGCGAACTGCTCCATCTCCGCCCGCGAGATGTTCCACTTCTCCGCGATCATCTCCGAGCCACGGAACTGCGAGATCTCCTGATCGCCGTAGCGGTGCAGCCAGCTCTTCGACTCGTTGGTCGGCGAGGTGAAACCGAACTGCTCACCGACGATCATGGCTGAGCTGATCGGGATCTGGCTCATGTTCTGCATGCCGCCCGCCACGATGACGTCGGCGGTGCCGGACATGATCGCTTGCGCACCAAAGGAAATGGCCTGCTGACTCGATCCGCACTGCCGGTCGACGGTGACGCCGGGCACCTCCTCGGGGAATCCGGCGGCCAGCCATGACAGCCGAGCGATGTTGCCCGCCTGTCCACCGATGGCGTCGACGCAACCGGCGATCACGTCGGTGACGGCGCCGGGGTCGAGGTCGGTGCGCTCGAACAGACCGCGCCAGGCGGCGGCGCCGAGGTCGACGGGGTGAACGCCGGCCAGCGATCCGTTGCGCTTGCCGACCGCGGTTCGCACAGCGTCGATGACGTACGCCTCGGCCATGTCTAGTCTCCTTCTGTCGTGATGCCGCCAAGAACGATGGCGAGGTACTGCCTGCCGACCTGTTCGGCCGTGAGCGGCCCGCCTGGCTGATACCAGCGGACCGAAACCCACGTGGTGTCGCGGATGAAGCGGTAGACGAGGTC
>NZ_JAVROT010000419.1:0-10326 GCF_032162605.1 Mycobacterium sp.
GACGTGAGAGCTCGGCGAGCCGCGGGATGAAGGTGTGTGGGTCGCTGTCCCCCTCGACCACGCCGCGGACCCGTAGACCCTTGGCCATGATCAGCCCGACCGGAAGTTCGGCGTTGAGAGCACCCAGCCCGACGAGGGCCAGTGTTCCGCACGACCGCAACACCGTGAGAGCCGTCGCGATGACGGCGGGCAACGCGGTGGTGTCCACGGCGACGGTCGGCCCGCCGTCAGTCAGATGGAACACTTGACCCGCGATGTCGTCGGTCGTCGGGTCCAGCGTCGCCGTCGCACCCAATTTCACTGCCAGCGAACGACGTTCGGCTACGGGGTCGACGGCCACGACGGCGCGGCAACCCGCAATCCTGGCGCCCATCACCGCCGAAAGGCCGACCGCGCCCGCGCCGAACACGACGAGCGCGTCTGTCGTCCCCGCGGAAACTGCGTTGAGCACCGTACCGACGCCCGTCTGGACGCTGCAGCCCAATGGCGCCGCGAGCGCCGGGTCGAGCGGTTCCGTCAGCACCACGGTGTTGGCGGGGCGGGTGAGCACGTGGGTGGCGAAGCTGGACTGGCCGAAGAACGCACCTCTGACGGGCTGCCCGGCGAGGCGCAGTGCACTTGCCTCATCGGCCCCGTCGCCGCGCAGGTTCAGGTCCGTCGAACGGGCGCAGTAGGCGGGCCTGCCTGCGGCGCAGCTCGAGCATCGCCCGCAGCTGGCGAATGTCAGCACGACCTGACTTCCGACGTCGGAGCGCGCGGTGGGACCGATCTCGATGACGGTCCCGACACCCTCGTGACCGAAGACCATCGGCGACTTCCGTGCCGGCCACCTCGCGGCGACGCTGACGTCCGTGTGACAGATGCCTACCGCGTCGATGCGGACCAGCACCTCGTCCTCGACGGGCGGCCGGATCTGAACGTTGACCAGCTGCGGGTCTGCCCCCTCGGCCAGCAGGACCGCTGCACGTGCGTCGATCACCCGGGAAGGTTAAATGGTGACGATGCGCGCCATACAGATATCCCGCCTTGACGGTCCGACGGCCGCGGAGCTAGTCGAGATCGACGAACCGACCGATCCCGGCGCCGTGCTCATCGACGTGCACGCCGCAGGCGTCGCGTTCCCCGACGCGCTACAGACCCGCGGGCTGTACCAGCACAGGCCGGAGCTCCCCTACGTGCCCGGTGCCGAGATCGCCGGCGTCGTTCGAAGCGCCCCCGCGGGCGCACACGTGGCGGCAGGTGACCGGGTGGCCGCTCTGACCATGTTGTCCGGTGCGATGGCGGAAGTCGTTGCGCTACCGGCCGATCGGGTGTTCAAGCTTCCCGACGCGGTGTCCTTCGAGGGCGGTGCCGGACTGCTCTTCAACGATCTGACGGTGCACTGTGCGCTGCGCACCCGCGGGCGTCTGGCGGCAGGCGAGTCGGTGCTGGTGCACGGCGCGGCGGGGGGCATCGGCACGTCGACGCTGCGCCTCGCCTCGGCGTGGGGTGCGTCGCGGGCCATCGCCGTGGTCAGCACCGAGGACAAGGCCGACGTCGCGCGTGCCGCAGGCGCCACCGACGTCGTACTCGCCGAGGGCTTCAGGGATGCGGTCAAGGAGCTGACCGGCGGGCGGGGCGTCGACATCGTGCTGGACCCCGTCGGCGGCGACCGGTTCACCGATTCCCTGCGGTCTCTCGCCCCCGGTGGTCGGCTGCTGGTGGTGGGATTCACCGGCGGCGAGATCCCGACGGTCAAGGTGAACCGGCTGCTGCTGAACAACGTCGATGCCGTCGGCGTCGGCTGGGGTGCGTGGGCGACCACCCACCCGGGGTACCTGGCCGAGCAGTGGGCCGAGCTCGAGCCGCTGCTCGCCTCCGGGGCGGTCTGCGCGCCCGAACCCGTCGTCTACCCCCTGGAACGCGCGGGCGACGCCATCGCGTCACTGGAGGACCGCTCGGCCAAGGGCAAGGTCGTCGTCAAGATCCGGTAGTCATACCAGCACCGTTGCTCCGAAACTGTTCATGGACGACGAAGTAGCTTCTCAATTCTCCGTCAAGTCGGGCCCAGGACTCAAAAAGGAATGCGGACCGACCTAAACTGCCTTGTAAACGGCATATTTCCGGAAGTTGGCCGTGCCACCGCTGATGATCAGGACGCCTTGACTCCGGACAGTTCTGGACGATAAGGTTCACTCCAAACTGATCAGAGCGCTCTCAGCAGCGCAGATGGGACAACAACATGAAGAGTCGACTCACCCGCCGCGTCGCCGCGGGCCTCGGCGTCGCCGCCGTCATCTCGATGGGAGCGCTGACCGCTTGCGGCGGAGGCGGAACCGGCGGCCCGTCCAGCACCACCACGACAACGACGACGACCGCCCCGTCGACCACGGTCTCGCCCACCGAGAAGGGCCTCAATCCCACCGGTGGCAACAGCTTCAGTCCGGGGGTCAAGGCGCCGCCGGCACCCACCGGCGTCCCTGGCACCAATCACACCGGCTAGTACGAACGTTGTCGGTGGACCAAGCTTCGGCCTGGTCCACCGAGTCCAAGAATCGCTCCAAGAATGGCACCGCTCCCACGTCGTTTCCCGCAGCACAGATAGGACCGCATGATGAAGAGTCGACTCACCCGCCGCGTCGCCGCGGGCCTCGGCATTGCTGCCGTCGTCTCGATGGGAGCGTTGACCGCCTGCGGCGGAGGCGGAACCGGAGGGCCGTCCAGCACCACGACGACCACGACCACGACCACGCCGTCGCCCACCGAGAAGAGCATCAACCCGACCGGTGGCAACAGCTTCAGTCCGCCGGTCAAGGCCCCGCCCGCACCGACCGCCATTCCTGGCACGCACAACTGAATCGTCGATACGGACGGGACGGGCCAGTCGACTGACGGGGCCGCCCCGTCCGATTCTGGTCAGTCCTGCAGATCGGTTCCCGCCGGCGCGAACGACTTGATGTGCCCGATCGCCGAATTCAGCGCGGTCTGCATGAGGCGCGGATCGTGGGCCGTCTGCGAGAGCAGGTAACCACCCTCGACCGCCGCGAGCAGGCCGGTGGCCAGCGCGGGACCGTCGATTTCGGCTGTCAGCACACCGGCGTCGCGCATCCGCTCCAGCGCTGCCGCCAACATCGCCTGCCATTGCGCGAAGTGCTCGGCCAGCGACACGCGGGCTCTGTCGTCGGTATCCGACAGTTCCGCCGCCAGAGACCCGAGCTCACATCCCCACAGCCCGCGCCGCAGCGCGCAGCGCTGCACCATCGCGTCACGCCACTGGTAGAGCCCGCGAAACGAATCCACCTTCTCCAGTCGCATCCGCTGCCACGACAGGATCTCGTCAGCGCGCAGCGTGATGACTTCGTAGACCAGCTCCGCCTTGTCGGCGAAATGTTGATAGAACTGCGACTTACTCGTGACGCTGGCGGCCAGCACCTCGTCGATCGTCGTGGCGGCCACACCCCGCACGTGCATCAGCTCCGCCGCCGCGACAACGATCCGGTTGCGGGTAGCGGCGCCGCGTGCGGTGAGTTTCGGCCGCGACACACTGTTCGGTGGCGGCGACATCGCCCAACTCTATCCCTTCTTTTGGACGCCAGCGTCCAAGTCCGATCACTCCATCAACGCACATCGGGCTCGAGGCACGTCTCCGGGCTGCGGTACCGTGGCGGATCATGTCTGGCCGAGGATCGTGGCCCGAGGCGCAGGTGTACGAGCGCGGGTTGCTCGACGTCGGCGATGGCAACCGCATCTACTGGGAAGCCAGAGGCAATCCGCACGGCCTGCCGGTGCTCGTCGTTCACGGTGGGCCAGGATCCGGAAGGTCGCGCGGAGCCCACGAGCTGTTCGACCCTGCGGCCTTCCGGATCGTGTTGTTCGACCAGCGTGGGTGCGGTGACAGTGAGCCCAGTGCGGCCGATCCGGCCACCGACATGGCTCACAACACCACCGAACACCTACTCGCCGACATGGAAGCCCTACGCGAACGGTTGGGCATCGGCCGCTGGCTGCTCTATGGCGGGTCGTGGGCATCAACCCTGATCCTGGCCTACGCCGAGCGCCACCCGGACCGGGTGTTCGGCATCGTCCTGGTCGGAGTCGTCATGACGCGGCCCGCCGAAATCGACTGGCTCTACCACGGACTGCGCCTGCTGCTGCCGATCGAGTGGGAACGCTTCCGGACCGGCGTGCCCGACGAAGATCACGACGGGAACCTCGTCGAGGCCTATCGACGGCTGATGGAGAACCCCGACTCGGAGGTACGGGAGCAGGCGGCACGGGACTGGTGCGCGTGGGAGGACGCGGTGATCGCGCACGAAACTCTCGGCAACCCCGGGCAGTACAGCGCCAAACCCGACGCGGCGAAGCTGGCGTTCGTGCGGATTTGCTCGCACTACTTCGCCCATGGTGCGTGGTTGGATGACGGACAATTACTGCGAGATGCTAACCACCTCAAGGGTATTCCGGGATTCCTCATTCACGGACGCCTCGATCTGTCCGCGCCGCTGCTCACCGCATGGGAGCTGGCGCAGGCCTGGCCCGACGCTGCGCTCACGATCATCGAGGACTCCGGTCACACGGGCAGCCCCGCGATGCGGAACGCCATCGTCGATGCGGAACGCCATCGTCGATGCGATCGCCAAGTTCGTTCCCGACGCCCCGGCATCTCCACCTCGACCCTAGAATTCTCTCCTTGGTTGGGTGATGTCTGCAACGCGCTCGAATGCTCGGTGACGCAGTGCGGTCCTGCGGGGGTGCTGCAGCGCTCCACTCCCGCCTCACAACCGCCGGGTCAGATCTGTACGCAGCTCAGAGTAGGCACTAACCAGCGCGTCGAGCGTGAACCGCTTGTTGAGGCCACTCGGGTTGGGAAGCACCCAGGCTGTCGCGCCGGCGAACCCCGATGGTTGTCGGCCCCACGCGATGTCGGACGTGGCGAGCATCGCTGAAAGAGCGCGCTTTCCGAGGAAGGCGACCACCCGCGGCTCGTATCGGCGCATCTTTGCTTCGAAGGCCGGTTTGGCTCGCCGGAATTCGTCGGCTGCTATCTCGCTGGCCCGCTGGGTCGGGCGCGCCACGACCGCGGTGATGCCACACCCATACACCAGCAGCCGGCGCTCGTCTTCGGGTTGCAAGCGCGTGCCGGTGAATCCGGCCTGATGCAGGACAGCCCAGAAACGATTGTTTCGATTCGAGAAGTTGTGGCCGTCGGCGGCCGCGGTGGATGCTGGATTGATGCCGCAGAAGACCACGTCGAGCCCTGCCGCGAGGATATCGGGTTCGTACTCGCTCATTTCAGGTTCTTGCCATGTGCAGATGTGAGTTGACCGCGGCCAGTGCGTAAGCGTCACTCATACAAGAACTCCCATCGATCTGGACGTTACGGCATCATCGCCTGGCGCCGCTGTCAGAATCTTCAGCACTCGTGCCGGCCGATGGGCGCGAGCCGTACCGGGTCAGCCATCCAGTCGGCGGCGGCGATTCGTCCCTGTCGATCGGAGTCAGCGCGGCCACGCTGTTGGAATTGTTGCCGACCGAGTTGCTGCAGAACGGCGGTAGCGCGACGCTCAACCGGCGGCGCCTGCGCGCCGACGCACACACTCAGACGCGCGCGGCCGTGCTTCGACATCGCCTGAGACTCGGGACGATCGAAGACTTGGAGGCGGAGACGTTGACAATCGGGCTGATCTGCCACGCTCTGGGACAACGGTTTTCGGGCGCGACGCCAATCACTGGGACGGGTCAGCGGTTGGTCGATCACGCGAAGCTCGTGGTGTCATCGGATCTTGGGTGCAGGCGAACCTTGGCCGCCGAAGTCGGCGTGTCACCAACGTATCTGACCTACGTGTTCCAGAGAGTCGAGGGCACGCCGCTGTCCCGGTACCAGTTGCAGCTGCGGTTGGCGCGAGCGTTGGATCTGCTCGACGAATACGACGACGTCACCGAATTGGCTTTGGCCTTGGGGTTTTCCAGCCACAGTCACTTCAGTGCGGCGTTCAGGCAGACCTACGGCCACACGCCGTCAGCCTTTCACCGGGCTTCAAGGCTCCGCTGATCACTTCACCCGCTCACCTTTGCGTCATCCCTACTGCGTCGATCAAGTCCCCATCGGCAGCAGTAGGACCAAACCGATGGCGTAATCGATCTGAACGACGGTGACGGCCAAGATCGCCTACTGGGCACGTGAGAGCCGCACGAACGTCGATGCCGCCATCGTCCTCATCGCCGTGGGGGCCACCATCGCCGCCGCAGTGCCGTTCTGGCCGCACGCCCGGCCGGGGCCTTGCGCAATTAGCCATCGCGGCGGCCTCGAATCCACGGACTCGAAGCCGATGAACCCAATGGTGGCGCACACCGGCCGGGTGCGCAATGATGCCGCCCATGCGCAATGTCTCGAGTCTCCTATCCATGCTGGCTCTCGTCGGTCTGGTCGCCATTACGGCCTGCGCCCCTGCCGACGACAAGTCGTCCACCCCTGCGGCGGCCGAGAAGTGCAGCAAGGACTCGCTGACCACGCTGACGCCGGGCTCCATCACCTTCGGGACCGACCAGCCGGCCTACCCGCCGTGGTTCGTCGACGACGATCCCGCCAACGGCAAGGGATTCGAGTCCGCGGCCGCCTACGCCGTCGCCGACAGGCTCGGCTACGGCAAGGACAACGTGAAGTGGGTGCGGGTGCCGTTCAATGCAGCGATCGCGCCCGGCCCAAAGACGTTCGACGCCAACCTCAACGAGTTCTCCATCACCGACGAGCGCAAGCAGGCCGTCGACTTCTCGTCGCCCTACTTCAACGTCACCCAGGCGGTCGTGACGGTGAAGTCCTCACCCGCCGCCCAAGTGAAGACCCTCGCCGGGCTCAACGGCCTCAAGCTGGGCGCCCAGGTCGGCACGACGAGCTATACCGCCGCCAAGGCGATCGACGCCGACGTCGCGGTGTTCAACAACAACGACGACGCCAAGGCGGCGTTGACGAACGGGCAGATCGACGCGCTGGTGCTGGATCTGCCGACGGCCTTCGAGGTGCAGAGCGAGCTCGACAACGGGGTCATCGTCGGCCAACTGCCCGCCGGTTCCGAGAAGGCCGAGCAGTTCGGCATCGTGCTGGACAAGGACAGCCCCCTGACGGCGTGCGTATCCAAGGCCGTCGACGACCTCGGCAACGACGGCGAGCTGTTCAAGCTGCAGAAGGTGTGGCTGACTGGCGCCGGCAACGCGCCGCTGCTTTCGTGACCACGACAGCAATCGACCGGGTGGCCTACCGGCAGTCCAGGGCCCGCCGTTCCACCCTGATCGCACTGGTGTCGACGGTGGTGTTCGCCGCCGTGCTGCTCTTCGCAGTGACGTCCTCGCCGGGCTGGCCGCGGGTACGCGACTCGTTCTTCAACCTGCGCATCGGCTGGGAGAGTCTGCCCGCACTGTTGGAGGGTCTCTGGCTCAACATCCGGGTGCTGGTGGTGTGCCAAGTGCTGATCCTGGTGTTCGGCCTCGGCCTGGCCGCGGTGCGGACGCTGCGCGGTCCGGTGTGGTTTCCGGTGCGGGCGTTGGCAACCGGGTACGTCGACCTGTTCCGCGGATTGCCGCTGCTGATCTGCCTGTACCTCGTCGGCTTCGGTCTACCAGGGCTGCGACTGAGCGGATTGCCGACCAATCCGGTGCTGCTCGGTGGTCTCGCGCTGGTGTTGATCTACTCCGCCTACGTGGCCGAGGTGTTCCGAGCCGGCATCGAATCGGTCCACCCTTCGCAACTGGCCGCCGCCAAATCCCTTGGCCTGAACCACCGGCGCACCATGCAACTGGTGGTGCTTCCGCAGGCGACGCGGCGAGTGACTCCCGCGCTGCTCAACGACTTCGTCGCTCTGCAGAAGGACTGCGGATTGATCTCGGTGCTTGGCGCGGTCGACGCGGTGCGCGCCGCCCAGATCCAGGCGGCCACCACCTACAACTTCACCCCGTACGTCGTCGCGGGACTGCTGTTCGTCGCGCTGGCCGTGCCCTCGGCACGCCTCGCCGACTGGGCGTCGGCCCGCGCGGCGACCCGGCAGGGGGCGTTGTGACGGACGGGGCCGGCTCCCCGGTGGTGTTGGCGGTGCGGAACCTCCAGAAGGCTTATCACGACCGGAACGTGCTGAACGGCATCGACCTCGACGTCGCCGAGCATCAGGTCGTGGTCCTGATCGGAGCGTCCGGATCTGGGAAGTCGACGCTGCTGCGGTGCATCGACCTGCTCGAAGACATCGACGACGGGCAGATATTGCTCGACGGCCGCGACATCAGCGATCCGCGCATCAACGCCGACGAAGCCCGTCAGGCGATGGGCATGGTGTTCCAGTCGTTCAACCTGTTTCCGCACATGACGGCCCTGCAGAACGTCGCACTGGCGCCGCGCGTCGTACACGGTCAGAGCCGTGCGGACGCGCAGGCGCGTGGGCGTGACCTGCTGTCCCGGGTGGGTCTGGCCGACAAGGCGGATGCCTACCCGGACAAGTTGTCCGGCGGGCAGCAACAGCGGGTGGCGATCGCCCGCGCGCTGGCGTACCACCCGCGGTTGCTGCTACTCGACGAGATCACCAGTGCGCTGGACCCGGAGTTGGTCGGCGACGTGCTGGCACTCGTCGGTGAGTTGGCGACCGGTGGCAGCACCATCGTGATGGCGACCCACGAAATGGGCTTCGCGCGCGAGGTGGCCCACACGGTGTGTTTCCTCGATGGTGGCCAAATCGTCGAATCTGGTTCGGCTGAACAGGTTTTGACTGATCCGCAGCACGAGCGGACGCGTCAGTTCCTGCGGCGTTTCACTGATACACGCTAGTGGGCGCACACGTCCTCGGCAGTCTCGGGTTTCCGCGAGCAGGTTTGTCTTCGGCGACCGCGGGGCATATCGGCGAAAGTCGGGTTGAACTGTGAATGGGGTTGGGATGAGCATGGTCGAATCGATGGAAGCTACGTGGACCCTGGGCCGGTGGTGGGCATGAGCGCCCGCCACATCGGTCGTGTCCTCGGGCTAGCGCTGGCCGTGGCAGCCTCCGCGCTGCTGAGCACGCCAATCGGCGTCCCGACCGCCTCTGCTGAGCCGTGCCCGGACATCGAGGTGGTGTTCGCCCGTGGCACCGGCGAGCCACCGGGTGCCGGAGGGGTCGGGCAGGCCTTCGTCGATTCCCTTCGCTCGCAGGTCGGTAACAGATCGGTCGGGGTGTACGCGGTGAACTATCCCGCCAGCGGGGACTTCGCCGACGGAGTTGCGTTCGCCGGGACCGTCGTCGATGGCATTCGCGACGAGAGCAACCACGTCCAGTCCATGGCGACGACGTGTCCCAACACCCGGATGGTGCTTGGCGGATATTCCCAGGGCGCCGCCGTGACAGGCTTCACCACCGCGGATGCCGTACCGCCTGGCGTTCCCGCACTGGCCGTGCCTGCGCCGATGCCGCCGGAGGTGGCCGGGCACGTCGTCGCGGTCGCGCTGTTCGGAAAGCCGTCGGCACCGTTCCTGCAGTCCTACGGCGCGCCGGCGATCGTGATCGGACCCCTGTATCAACCGAAGACCATCGACCTGTGCGCTCAGGGCGACACGGTCTGTGACGGCACCCCCGGGGGCGGGCCCACCGCCGCGCACGTCCTGTACCCGGTGAACGGGATGGTGGCGCAGGCGGCCAGCTTCGTCGCGGGGCGCCTGTAGAGTCGCCGACGGCTAACCAGGTAGCCCCTGTTCCTCGGTGGGCAGCGGCGCCGGACCCTTGATGTCAGGTGTGGCCTTTTGCTCTGACACCGAACTGGGTGCAATCGTTTGGGTGATGGTGACACCGGTCTGCATGTCACCCGCGATCGAACCGGAGCCTGCTGGTCCCTGCAGTACTGCGACGCCGAGAGCGGCCGCAGTTGCGGCAGTGCTACCCCCGACGACGGCGAAGAGCTTGATGTCGCTGACTTTCACGTTCCCCATCTCCTTCGGTCGTTCTGGGCAACATATCGTTACCCTAAGTAATCATATTCCACGCAGGCGGCGATTCCAAACCCCCGAGTTTTGCCCTGAGCGCGTACGCATCCCCACCGCCGGAGCCCTGGAACTCGCGATATCGAATCCGCGGGGGCTGAACCGCCGGGATGTAATCGCTCGGCCCGACGAAGCACCCCGTCCCTTCGCGACCTAACCCCAACCCTGCCGGTCATACATACGCCACTCCACCCATCACCCTGCCGTTAATCAGGACGCCCACACAGGCGACCACGCGAAATCACACGCAGGCGCAAACGGGCCAACGGGCCAGCCCGGTCTGCCGCTCATGATGACTGGCAGAGAACCAAGCACCACTAGGCCGGTCCGCCAAGCTGACGCTGTGCGAGTTGCACATT
>NZ_JAVROT010000420.1:0-2743 GCF_032162605.1 Mycobacterium sp.
ACAGCGTGATCCGACCGATGGATGGGGTCCGGGTACTGGAGGTGGCGCAATTCACCTTCGTGCCTGCCGCGGGTGCGGTCCTGGCCGACTGGGGCGCCGACGTCATCAAGGTCGAGCACGCCGAAACCGGTGACGCGCAGCGCGGCCTGAGCGCCTTGATGGGCATGCCCATCGGTAGCGGATCCTTCGCTCCGCTGATGGAACACCCCAACCGCGGTAAGCGCAGCATCGGCCTGGCCTTGGAAAACCCTGACGCGCTGGAGGTTCTGCACGAGCTGATCCGCGGCAGCGACGTGTTCCTGACCAACTTTCTGCCCGCCGCGCGCCGCCGGCTGGGCATCGAACTCTCCGACGTCCGCAAGATCAATCCCGACATCGTCTACGTCCGCGGTTCCGGTTTCGGCGCCCGCGGCCCCGACAGCGAGAAGGGCGGCTACGACAGCACCGCTTTCTGGGCTCGCGGCGGCAGCGCGCTGGGGACCACACCGGTGGACTACGACGGCCTCTGCAAGATGCCCGCCGCTGCCTACGGCGACTCCATCGGCGGGATGACCATCGCCGGGGGCATCGCCGCAGCCCTGTTCGCGCGCGCACAAACCGGGCAGACCTCGGTCGTCGACGTCTCCCTGCTCGGCGTCGGCGCGTGGGCCAACGCGCTGCCGGTGGGCTTCGCGCTGTTGGAGGGCGGCCCACCGGAGCCGCGCGCACCGGGGCACTCGGCGCCGACGAACCCGCTGGTCGGCAGCTACCGGACCGCCGACGATCGCTGGCTCATCCTGGCCATGCTGCAGCCGGGGCGCTACTGGCCCGAGTTCTGCAGGCACATCGACCGGGAGGACCTCATCACCGACGAGCGGTTCGCCACCGCCACGGCGCTGATGGGCAATGCGCTCGTGGCGGCCGACATCGTTCAGGAGGAACTGGCGGCCCGGCCGCTGGCCGAGTGGGTCGCCCGGTTCGCGGACATGGAGGGGCAGTGGGCCGTCGCCCAGGACCCGTGGGAACTCGGCCAGGACGCGGCGTTGCGAGCCAACGGCCTGATCGCCCAAGTACGCGACGCCGAAGGCACGGCCCGGGAACTGGTGGCCAACCCGGTCCAATTCGACGAGAAGCCGGTACAGCTCACGCGGGCTCCGCAATTCGCCGAGCACACCGACGAGATCCTGCGCGCTCTCGGTAAGTCCGACGACGAACTGATCGACCTCAAGATCAGCGGCGCCGTCACCTAGCCGGAGGCAGCCTCACTGGCGCCCGCCGTGCGGAGGATGGCGGCCGAGCAGAACGCCCACAGGTCATCGAAACTGGTCGACCGCCCGCCGGCCAGCACCGCTGAGTGCGACGTCGCCAGCAAGAGCTCCTGAAGCAGCGCGGCCTGGGTGGTGAGGGGGACGTCCTTCCGCAGCAGACCGGCATCGGCGACCGCGGTAAGCAACTCGACGATCAGGGAGTGCAGTGGCTCCAACGCGTAGGTCAGGTCCTTCGGCCGCGATTCGGTCAGACGTAGGTGCAGGACGCTGAGCCCGCGCGCCAGTCGAGCCGGCATCGCCGTGATCTCCGATATCGCCTCCAACAGCGCCTTCAGGCGCAACACCGGATCGGTGATCCCGTCACACCGCTCGCGCAGCATGGGCAGTGCGGTGGTGCGCAGAATCGTCTCGTAGACGGCCAGGAGCAGACTGTCCTTGCCGTCGAAGAAGGTGTAGAACGTGCGCTGCGACATGTTGGACCTGTCGACCACGTCCTGGATGGTGAAGTCGCTCTCGTCGCGCTCACCGAGGAGTTCGACGGCCGCGGCGACGAAGCGGTCACTGCGGGCTTGGGCACGCGCGCGCGCGTTGCGCAGCGACCGGTCGACACTGTCGCGCTGCCAACTCGGTTCGTGCGGCTCCGCCTGCTGATGGTCCTTCTTTGGCTTGAGTTCAGTTGACCGCGCCATGACTCCCCGCTCTCTCAAGGTCGACTTCGGCCAGAAAGTCACCGATGACTCCGCTGACCGTATCCGGGCACATCTTGTGAGCCGAATGTCCCGCGCCGACGATCGGGACGAACCGTGCCCGATCGTTGAGTTCCGCGAAGCGCCGACCCTGTCGTTGTCGTGTCGATTCGTCGCTGTCGCCGGCCATCAACAGCACCGGGCATGCAATGCCGGCGAGTACGTCGTCGGACAGTTCGGGACGACCGACGCTGTCCTCGTGCAGTGCGGTGACCAAGTGGCGCCAGTGTTCCGGTCCGTGGGTGCCTTCGTGCAGGCGTCGCAACGCGAACGGCCACGTGCGGTACAGATGATCCAAGCGCGGGGCTTTGTAGTCGGTCGGGCGTCCCGTCCCCGGGCTGATCAGCACCAACGACCGCACCGTACCCGGGGCCGACAACTCCAGCATCAGCGCGATCTCCGCACCGTAGGAAAAACCCACGACGTGGGGCCGTCCGAGTTCGAGCCGGTCGATGAGGTGGTGCAGGTCGGCGCAGACCGCCTCCCCCGTATGCGCCGCGCTCGCGGCCTCGGATCGGCCGTGGCCACGGATGTCGGGCAGGATGCAGCGATATTCAGATCCCAAGCTGGCGGCCAGCGTGCCCCATTCGAATTCGCCGGTGGCCGTGGCGCCGTGAACGAACACGATGGGTTGCGACCCACCGCCGACGACGGCATACGCCAGCCTCAACCCGTCGCGTTCGTAGGTGAGCCGTTGAGGTGCGCTCCCCTGCTCAGTCATGACGCTCCGCCAGCGATGACGTGATTCTC
>NZ_JAVROT010000421.1:0-3103 GCF_032162605.1 Mycobacterium sp.
GGTACTGGCAGTTCCCGCCGAGGTCGGCGGGCGCGATGAAAGGTGGGAGCTTCCCGTCCGCAGGGGGTGCGGGCAGCGCCGAGGTCGGCGACGTCGGGGTGTCCGCCGAGGCGGTGTTGCTGTGCGAATCCTTGTTGGTGACGATGACGGTGGCCACGATGGCGCCGATCAGCAGGACTGCGCCGACCGCCGAGCCGATGATCGTCAAGAGGCGTCGTCTTTTGGCCTGGGCTGCCCTCCGCTCGAGCTGCCGCTAGAGTTTGCGCTTGGCCGTAGCCCGCCGCAGTTGGTTGGTAGGCACCCCCCCAGTCCAACACGTGTTCGAACCAGTCGCCGGGACGGCGACCACGCTCATAAGTCGGCACCGAGTGTGCCAGGCAATGCTGAGCGTAGGTGCCGCGACCCACGCGAACGCGAGGTGGGAAACTGGGCGACGTGTTGCTCACGGGGTTTCCTGCAGGGATGTTGCAGTGCAACTGCTACGTCCTCGCGCCGCACGCCGGGGCCGACGCCATCGTCGTCGATCCGGGCCAGCGTGCGTTCGGGCCGCTACGCCGCATTCTCGACGAGAACCGGTTGACTCCCGCGGCGGTGCTGCTCACGCATGGCCACATCGATCACATGTGGTCGGCGCAGAAGGTGGCCGATACGTACGGATGCCCGGCGTACGTGCACCCCGAGGACCGGCACATGCTGGTCGACCCGATCAAGGGTTTCGGCCCGCGGTTGGCGCAGGTCGCCTTCGGCGCCCTGTTCCGGGAACCCCGCCAACTCGTCGAACTGGACCGTGACGGCGACAAGATCGAACTCGGCGGCATCACGGTGACGGTCGACCACACCCCTGGCCACACCAAGGGGTCGGTGGTCTTCCGCGTCACCGACGGCCCTGCCGACATGGCGTTCAGCGGTGACACCCTGTTCAAACAGTCCATCGGCCGCACCGACCTGCCAGGGGGAAGTGGCCGCGACCTGCTCGGCTCGATCGTGACAAAACTGTTGGTGCTCGACGACGACACCGTGGTACTACCTGGGCACGGTCCGAAGACCACCATCGGCGCCGAGCGTCGTACCAACCCATTCCTCGAAGGTTTGTCGTAAGTGACTGAATTTCAGGCGCCAAAGGGCGTCCCCGATTACCTCCCGCCCGAGTCCGCGCAGTTCGTCGCGGTCCGGCACGGTCTGCTGGAGGCTGCGCGCGTGGCCGGCTACGGCTACATCGAGTTGCCGATCTTCGAGGACACGGCGTTGTTCGCGCGGGGCGTCGGCGAGTCCACCGACGTCGTCAGCAAGGAGATGTACACGTTCGCCGACCGCGGCGAGCGGTCCGTGACGCTGCGCCCGGAGGGCACCGCCGGGGTGATGCGCGCGGTCATCGAGCACGGCATCGACCGTGGGCCGCTGCCCGCCAAGCTGGCCTACGCCGGCCCGTTCTTCCGCTACGAGCGCCCGCAGGCGGGCCGCTACCGGCAGCTGCAACAGGTGGGCATCGAGGCCATCGGGATCGACGACCCTGCGCTGGACGCCGAGGTCATCGCCGTCGCCGATGCCGGGTTCCGATCGCTCGGGCTGGACGGCTTCCGCCTCGAGCTCACCTCGCTCGGCGACGACACGTGCCGTCCGCAGTACCGGGAACTGTTGCAGGAGTTCCTGTTCAAGCTCGACCTGGACGAAGAAACACAGCGACGCGCTCGTTTGAATCCGCTGAGGGTGCTCGACGACAAGCGGCCCCACGTGCGCGAGATGACGGCCGACGCGCCGTTGATGCTCGATCATCTGTCCGACGTGGCCAAGCAGCACTTCGACACCGTGCAGGCACACCTCGACCTGCTCGGCGTGCCATACGTGATCAACCCCCGGATGGTGCGCGGGCTGGACTACTACACGAAGACGACGTTCGAGTTCGTGCACGACGGGCTTGGCGCGCAGTCGGGGATTGGCGGCGGCGGCCGCTACGACGGGCTGATGCATCAGCTCGGCGGAAAGGACCTGTCCGGCATCGGATTCGGGCTCGGCGTCGACCGCACGATGCTGGCGCTGAAGGCCGAGGGCAAGACGGTCGGGGCCACCAGCGCGGTCGACGTGTTCGCGGTGCCGCTCGGCGATGCCGCCAAGCTGTCACTGGTCAAGATGGTCGCCGAGTTGCGGGCGCGTGGGGTGCGAGCCGATCTGGCCTACGGCGACCGCGGGCTGAAGGGCGCCATGCGTGCCGCCGACCGATCCGGCGCGTCGGTGGCGCTGGTCGCCGGTGACCGCGACATCGAAGCGGGCACGGTCGGCGTCAAGGACCTATCGACGGGTGAGCAGGTGGACGTCGCCGCGGACGCCGTGGTCGCCGAGGTCCTCTCCCGCCTGACCTAGCCCTTCCCGCGAGCGTGCGTGTCGGAGGACGACACGCCGCGCGTAAACCCGACTTCATGCACGCTCAGCAGCAGCTGAGCTACCGCACTGTCGGTTCCATGCGATGACGAATTGGTGTCAGCGACCCTCCTGCTGGTCGCAATGGGCTGGTAACGACAGAGGCGGCTTTCTCTCGGGCAAGTTGCCAATGCGCTTCAGCGAGGATGCCCGAGATGACCCTTGGCCCGTCCCAATTGCCGGACGTCTTCCCCGATGTCACTCGTGTCGTATGGCTCAGCCGGAATGGCAATCACTACACCGACGCTTCCGGCGACGAGGATCTCGGAAACATCGACGTCCTCATTGCGGATGGTGACGCCTATGTCGCGGAGGGCGATTGGGGTTCAGTTCGGATCTCCGGAGCACAACCGCGCTTCGAACTGAGTGAATGATCCACCAGCCGCTGTTCGAGCCCGACCGAGGCGGCACCGACAAACTTGGGATCTTCGCCGAGTCACATGTCGACCCGGGGCGTCAACACTTGCACTTGTCGACCCGCCACGGCAGAACTGCCCAGGCAACTGCTGGCCGGATGCTGCTCGATCTGTCGCACCGCCGACGTAGCGTCGACCATGCTGTAACTCGCACAACCACACCCACTGGGGTCCGAACGACATGCCTGAACCGATAGACGAGCGCCCGACACGTCCTCGCGGGATCACCGTCATGGCTGCGCAGAACGCATGGGAGTGCGAACGGTGTGGCG
>NZ_JAVROT010000422.1:0-5660 GCF_032162605.1 Mycobacterium sp.
CCAACCGATTCGCGGCCTCATCCAACTCGCCGTAGGTCATGACACGGCCCTGACACGTCAGCGCCACCGCCTCCGGAGCCCGCGCCACCTGCTCAGCGAACAACACCGGAATCGACACCGCCGGGCCATGCGTCTGCGTCAACACCGCCCGATTGCTCCACGCGTCGAGGCGGTCGTGCTCACCGGCATCGAGTAGATCGACCGACGAGAGTCGCCGTGTGGGATCGGCTGTCATGAAAGCCAGTACCCGCCGGAATCGCTCGATCAGCGTTTCGATGCTTGCCGCGTCGAAGGCGTTGGTGTCGAACTCGACGCGTAGCCCGAGTTCGCGACCCGGCAGGGCCATCACGGAAAGCGGGTAGTGGTTGTACTCGCGGTTGGTGAACTCGGTGACGGCCAGCTCATGCACCCCCGAGAACACGCTGGCGTCGAATGGGTAGCTCTCGTACAGGAACAACGTGTCGAACAGTCGGTCATGGCCCGCGACGTGGTGAATTTCGTTGAGCGCCAAGTGTTCGTGCTCGAGAGTGTCGTTGTGGCCGCGTTGCAGTTGGTCGAGCAGGTCGGCCACGGTGGTGGCCGCGGTGGTGCGCGCTCGCACCGGAACCGTGTTGATCAACAGACCCACGATTGATTCGGAGCCGGCCAACTCCGGTGGCCGCCCTGAGACCGCGGTGCCGAAAGCTACATCATGCCGGCCAGTCTGAATCATCAACATCTGAACCCACGCTGCTTGCAGCACGGTGTTGACGGTGGTGTGACAGGACCGCGCCAACTCGCCGAGCGCCCGAGTCGTCTCGGCAGGGATCTGATAGGACTCGACGCGGCGCGGACCCGGCTGGGCCTGCGGAGCGACCAGGGTGGGGGTGTCGAAGCCGTCCAACACCGCCCGCCACGCCGCGCGGGCGGCGTCGCGATCCTGGTTTGCGAGCCAGCTGACGACATTGCGGTACGACGACGGGGCGGGCAGCCGCTCCCCGAAATAGCTCGCGAATATCTCTTGCAGCAGGATCGGCATCGACCAGCCATCGATCACGATGTGGTGGAAGGTGAAGACAGCTCGATGCTGATTCGCCGCGGTCCGGATGAGCGCGGCGCGGAAGGTCGGCCTGTCGGCCAGGTCGCGGACCGCGGCGCGCTCAGCAGCCGACAGCTGCTGAATCTCGTCGTCGGGGTTCCGGTCGTGTTCGCGAAGATCGAGATACCGCCACGCCATCACCGGGTGGGCCGGGATGATCTGCAGCGGCTCGCCGAACTGGTCGCAGAAGCGGGCCGCCAGATTCGGATGGCGGGCGACGACACTGTGCACCGCATCACGCAGCCGGTGCTGGTCAAGGCCGCCGGTGACGGTGATATCCAGCTGTACCGCATAGATATCGTCCCCGGACCCCTTCGCAATCGTGGAGTGGAAGAGCAGCCCCTGCTGGACGGGGGTCAGCGGCAGCACGTCGGCGATCTGGTACTGCTGGTCGAGTTCGTCGATCTGCGACTGGCTCAGCACAGCCGGTGCGACATCCGACGGGGTCAAGCCGCCGCCACCGGTCCTGACATGTGCGCAGATGCCCTCGAGTGCGTCGAACCACAGCCGGCTCAGCCGCTGGATCTGAGCCTCGTCGACCGTCGATGGCGCCCAGGTCCAGGTGGCCTGCAGGCGCGGTCCGGCGTCGGTGTCCACGGTGCCGGCGTTGAGATCAACGGTGTGCATCAACGGCATGGGCACCGCCGAAGCCGCCCCGGCGGACGACCAACTGTCCTGACTGACCCGCCATAGCTCATCCGACAGATCGCCCGCGCCCGCGCCTAGACGTCCCAAGTAGTTGAAGCCGATGGTTGGATCCGTCCCGGCCAGCTCAACGTCGGGGTTCAAATAGCGCAGCAGTCCGTAGGTCAGCCCGTCCGGCAGGGCACGCAGCTGCTCCTTGGCGTCTTTGATGACGTGGCCCAGTGCGGCGTCGCCTGCTGTCACCTGCCCCCACGACAATTCGCCCGCAGCCAACGAGACCGGGTACTTGGTGGTGAACCACCCGACCGTGCGCGAGAGGTCGACGTCGTCGGCCAGCTCCTCGTGGCGGCCGTGGCCCTCCACATCGATGCCGATCGGTCCCCCGCCATTGCCCAGCAATTCGTTCCAGGCCAACCCGAACGCAATGAGCAGAATGTCCTGCACCCCAGCGTGGAACGCCGCAGGCACCTCACCGAGCAACTGGCGGGTCGCCGCGGCATTCAGCGACACTGCCATCGACTCGGCAGTGGCATAGGTGTCCACCGCCGGTTGCACCGCCGGCAACGCCGCCGGCGTCGCCAGCACCTGCCGCCAGGTGTCGGCCTGTTCCACCACCGCGGGGTCGAGTGCATGCTCAGCCAGTAGCGCCGACCACCGCGCAAACGACGTCCCGCCCGACGGCAGCACGATTGGCTGGCCGCCGTGATGCTGAGCCCACGCAACGTTCAAGTCTTCCAACAGGATTCGCCACGACACCCCGTCAACGGCCAAATGATGGACGATCAACGCCAACTCGCCGGTGTCGGGCGCCCAGACTGCGCTGAGCATCGCCCCGATGGCGGGGTTCAACCGGGAGCGGGCCCCCACCAACACCTCATCAGACAACACGTCAACCGTCTGTACGCATGCAGCGGCATCGACCGAACCGGGCTCGGGCACCGTCAACGACCAACCGCCTGCGCCGTCGCGCTCAGCCCTCAGCCGCAACGTCGCGTGTCGATCCAGCAGGGCCTGCACGATGATCTCGACATCGCCCCGGGTTACCCCCTCCGGGGCGTGCACCACCACCGCCTGGTTGAACTCGTCGACCGGGCCATCCACGCCGTGCAGCCAACCCATGATCGGGGTGGCCAGCACCGGACCAGTGCCCTCGTCGATCACGCCGTCGGCACCGTCCGCAATTCCGGCGACCTGGGCCAGTCGGGACACGGTCTGCTCGACGAAGACATCGCGCGGCCGGCACACCACACCGGCGAGACGGGCCCGCGCCACCACCTGCATCGACAGGATGCTGTCCCCGCCCAAGTCGAAGAACGAGTCGTCGACCCCGACCCGCTCAACGCCGAGCACCTGAGCGTAGATGCCGGCCAGGATCACTTCGACGGGGGTGGCCGGGGCTCGGTATTCGTCACCGGTGGCGCGGTATTCGGGTGCGGGCAGGGCCCGGGTGTCGAGTTTGCCGTTGACCGTCAACGGCAACGCCGCCACCACCACGACCACCGCCGGAACCATGTACGTGGGCAACCGCTCAGCCAGCTTCGCTCGCGCCGCGCCAGGATCTGCTGTCCCAGTGATGTAGCCGACGAGGCGCTTATGCCCGGGCCGGTCCTCACGGGCGATCACCGCCGCCTGATCAACGCCGGCCAATGCGGCCAGAGCGGCTTGCACCTCACCCAGCTCGATGCGGTAGCCGCGGATCTTGACTTGCTCATCAGCGCGACCCAGGTACTGCAGCTGTCCATCGTCGTCCCACCGCACCAGATCTCCGGTGCGATACATCCGCGCTCCAGGCCCCCCAAACGGACACGCCACGAACCGCGACGACGTCAACCCGGACCTGTGCACGTAGCCGACAGCCACTCCACGGCCAGCCAGATACAACTCCCCGACCACACCCGCCGACACCGGCCGCAACAACTTGTCCAGCACGAACAACGCCGCCCCCGGCACCGGCGAACCGATCGGCACCACAGCCGAACCCGCCGTCAACGGCCCGCTCATCGCCGCATAAATCGTGGCCTCGGTCGGGCCGTAGGCGTTGATCATGACCCGACCGCTCGTCGCCCACCGATCTACCAGCTCGCTCGGGCAGGCCTCACCGGCCACCACCAGCGTCGTCGACTCCAACCGCTCCGGAGACAACATCCCCGCCCCCGACGGGGTCTGGCACAACACCGTCACCTTCTCGGTGACCAACACGTCGTGCAGATCATCCGGCGAACTCGCCACCGACTCCGGCACCACCACCAGCCGGCCACCATGCAACAGCGCGCCCCAGATCTCCCACACGGAGACGTCGAACACCAACGAATGCCACTGCGACCACACCTGTCCCGGCCCGGCGGGCAGATCAGCGTGTAACGACTCCACCAACTGAGTCACATTGTGATGGGTGACCGCCACCGCCTTGGGCACCCCGGTAGTCCCCGACGTATAGGTCATGTATGCCAGGTCATCGACCGCCGGCCCCGGCAAGACGGTGCTGGGCTGAGCTTCGATGCGGGGGTCATCGACGTCGATGACAACCACTTCGGATCCGTCCAGCCGCGCACGCAGTTCCGCCGTCGTGATCGCCGCCACCGGCGCAGCATCGCCGAGCATGAACCCGATCCGCTCATCCGGATGCGCCTGGTCGATCGGTAGATACGCCGCCCCCGTCTTGAGCACCGCCAAGATCGCCACGATCGCCTCGGCAGAACGCGGAATCAGCAACGCCACGGACTCACCTGGGCCAGCGCCAAGGCCAACCAACAAGTGCGCCAACCGATTCGCAGTGTCATCCAAGTCGCGGTAGGTCAGCAGGAGATCCCCGCATACCAGCGCGACCGCCTCCGGGGCGCGGGTCACATGGGCGGCGAACAGCTCGGGAATCGTCACCGCTGCGGGCCCGGGCTCAGTCAATACGGCCCGATTACCCCACTCGTCCAGCTCGTCGTGGTCGTCGTCATCGAGCAGATCAATGGACAACAACCGCCGTGAGGCGTCGATACTCATGTTTCCTCCCCCATCTCAGGAGTCATGGCCACCAGCACGCGGCGCAACCGCTCGATCAACTTGGCAATCTTCGCCGCAGTGAACACAGCGGTGTCGTACTCGAAGCGCAGGCTCAGTTCCTCGCCGGGCACGGCTTGCACCGCAAGTGGGTAATGCGTGTATTCGCGGCTGACGATGTCGGTGATGGTCAACTCGGCGTCGCCATCCAAGGCGCCGGTGTCCATCGGGTAGTTCTCGTAGGCGAAAACGGAGTCGAACAATTGGTCGAGACCGGTGACGCGGTGAATCTCGTTGAGCGCCAAGTGCTGATGCTCGAGGGTGCGATTGTGGGCGCTCTGCAGCTGCTCCAAGAGATCTTCGATGGTGGTCTCACCGGTGATGTTCGCCCGCACCGGCACCGTGTTGATCATCAGACCCACCATCGAGTCCGCGCCGGCCACCTCGGCCGGCCGCCCCGAGACCGCAGTGCCGAATACGACATCGTGCTGGCCGGTCACCGAGTACAACAGCTGCGCCCACGCGGCCTGCAGCACGATGTTGACGGTGGTTTGGCACGAACGCGCCAACCCACCCAAGGCCTGCGTGGTCTCGGCAGAAATTTGCAACGATTCGTAGCCTCGCCGACCCAGGCCCGCCCGGTCCGGCGGACCCACCAGGGTCGGAGTGTCAAAACCGGCCAGCACAGCACCCCAGGCCGCGCGGGCGGCGTGCAGGTCTCGACCGGCCAGCCAGGTGACGAACCTGCGATAGGGCACCGGCGCGGGCAGCCGATGTCCGTAGTAGCTGGCGAAGATCTCCTGCAGCAGAATCGGCTTTGACCAGCCGTCGATGACGATGTGGTGATTGGTCAGCACGAACCGGTGCCGGTCCTCGGCGATGCGGATCAACGTGACCCGGAAGACCGGTCCGTGGGTGAGGTCGCAGACCGCGGCGCGCTCGGCAG
>NZ_JAVROT010000423.1:0-3820 GCF_032162605.1 Mycobacterium sp.
ATTGGTGCGGCCGCGATCGGGCAGGTGTTCGATGGCGCGCTGTTGATCGTCATCTTCGCGACATCCGGTGCGCTGGAGGCGTTCCTGACCCAGCGCACCGCCGATTCGGTGCGCAGCCTGCTCACCCTGGCCCCTGAGCGGGCCACGGTGATCACCGCATCCGGCGCCGAGACCGTGGTGGACGCGGCCGCCCTAGCGGTGGGTGACGTGATCGTGGTGCGCCCCGGTGAACGCATCGGCGCCGACGGGCAGGTCACCTCCGGTGCCAGCGACGTAGATCAGGCCTCGATCACCGGTGAACCGCTGCCGGTCACCAAAGCGCCCGGCGACGAGGTGTTCGCCGGCACCCTCAACGGGACCGGGATGCTGCGGGTGCGGGTGGACCGGGCCGCCGCCGACACCGTCGTCGCCCGCATCGTGGCCATGGTCCAGGAGGCCTCGGCCACCAAAGCCAAAGCGCAACTTTTCATCGAGAAGGTCGAGCAGTACTACTCGATCGGGGTGGTTGCCGCGACTCTGGCGGTGTTCTTCGTTCCGCTCGCGGTGGGCGCCGCGGTGCAGCCGTCGCTGCTGCGGGCGATGACGTTCATGATCGTCGCCTCGCCCTGCGCGGTGGTGCTGGCGACCATGCCGCCACTTCTGGCGGCCATGGCCAACGCCGGCCGCCACGGCGTGCTCGTCAAATCCGCGGTCGTAATGGAACAACTCGGGTCGATCACCACGGTGGCCTTCGACAAGACCGGCACCTTGACCCGCGGCACCCCCAGGCTCTGCGACATCCGGCCCCTGACCGGGTCCGGGCTGAGCCCCGAAGAGCTCTTGACCCTCGCCGCGGCCGCCGAACATCCCAGCGAGCATCCGCTGGCCGCCGCCGTCGTCGCCGCAGCCACCAACCGCGGACTGAGGCTGCCGGTCGCCACCGGATTCGCCTCGGCGCCCGGCCGCGGTGTCCACGCCGTCATCGATGGCCGCCGCGTCACCGTCGGCAGCCCCGCCCAACTGCTCACCACCGACACCTCACCCGCCGCGCCGGTGGTGGCCGGGCTGGAAGCCGACGGCAAAACCGCCGTCGTCGTCACCGTCGACGACAGGACCGTCGGGGTGCTGGGGCTCGACGACCAGCTCCGTCCCGATGCCGGCGACACCGTTGCCGCGTTGACGGCCCTGACCGGCGACACCCCGGTGCTGCTGACCGGCGACAACCACCGCGCCGCCACCGCCCTAGCTCAACGGGTCGGCATCCACGACGTGCGGGCGGGCTTACTGCCACAGGACAAAGTCGCCGCGGTGCGCGCACTCACCGACACCGGCCGGCGGGTACTGCTCGTCGGTGACGGCGTCAACGACGCTCCCGCCCTCGCCGCTGCGCACACCGGAATCGCGATGGGCCGCACCGGATCTGACCTTGCCCTAGAAACCGCCGACGCCGTCGTCGTCCGCGACGAACTGGCCACCATCCCCACGGTCATCGCGTTGTCCCGCCACGCCCGGCGCGTGGTGATCGCGAATCTCGTGATCGCCTCCTCGTTCATCACCGTGCTCGTCCTGTGGGACCTACTCGGCCACCTACCCCTGCCACTGGGCGTCGCCGGACACGAAGGCTCCACCGTCATCGTCGGCCTCAACGGGATGCGGCTACTGGCGCGCCGCGCCTGGGAAACCACACCCCGGATCCCCCGCCGCAGTCAGCAGTACGCCTGACGCCTGGCTCACTTGTCGAGCTGGGCACAGTCTCCACACTGGTCATCCCACTGCGCGTTCGTCACTAATCCAGGTGGGGCCGAAATCGGTGCAGAACACCGGGGGGCCAAACTACTTGACGAAACCCAGACGAGACCCGGCCGTGTAGCGTAGGTCGCCTCGACACGTTGGTTCGATAGGGAAGCGCTGGTTCCACTCTCGCATTACCTGCGCATGAGCACCGCTGACCTGATCGCGTCGTTTCTCGACGCCAACCCGGGGCGGCCACTACTTGTCAACGGTGCCTATGCATAGTCGACCTGACCGAGCGAGCCGGCTTGGGTGTGTTCGTTCGCGAATGCGTCCTCCTCGACCATGGGTGATGGGTTGGCGGACCGGCGCCGAATCCTATACTCCGAGAGCTTATTTGAGCCGGTCCAACCCAATACGCTGAACCGCGCCATCGTCGCCGGCATCGCGAATTCCCGAGTGTTACTCGTCGTCAACGAGGACTCAACTGAGCGACCAACGCCTCGGTCACCTCGACCGTCGACGCGCTGCCGCCCAGGTCACCCGTACGAGTCTCGGGCTTCGCCAACGTCGACTCCATCGCCGCCAGTACGTCACCAGCGGCGTCGGCGTGCCCCAGATGCTCCAGCATCATCGCCGCCGACCACACCGCGCCGACCGGATTGGCGATGCCTTGCCCGGCGATGTCGGGCGCCGAACCGTGCACCGGCTCGAACATCGAGGGGAATTCCTTGGTCGGGTCCAAGTTGGCCGACGGTGCGATACCAATCGAACCCGCCACCGCCGCCGCAAGGTCAGAGAGTATGTCGCCGAACAGATTCGAGCCGACGACCACGTCGAACCGCTGCGGCTGCAGCACGAACTTGGCGGCGAGCGCGTCGATGTGTTCGCTGTCCCACCGCACGTCCGGGTAGCGGGCCGCCCGTTCGGCAACCACCTCGTCCCAGAACGGCAACGTGTGCACGATCCCGTTCGACTTCGTCGCCGACGTGACATAGCCCCGGCGCGTCCGCGCCAGCTCGAAGGCGAAGTCCGCGATCCGGCTCACCCCCACCCTGGTGAACACCGACTCCTGGACCGCCATCTCGTCGGGAAAGCCGCGGTTGAGCCGGCCGCCGATCTCGCTGTACTCACCCTCGACGTTCTCCCGCACCACCACGAAGTCGACGTCGACGGCCGCCCGCAGCGGGCTCTGGACGCCGTCGAACACCTTGATCGGGCGCAGGTTGACGTACTGGCGGAAGGCCCGTCGGATCGGGATCAGCAGCCCCCACAGCGACTCGTGATCCGCGACGCCCGGCCATCCGACGGCGCCGAGCAGAATCGCGTCGAACCCGCGCAGCGTGTCGAGACCATCGGGCGGCATCATTGCGCCCTCGCGCTCGAACCGTTGACACGACCAGTCGAAGTCGGTGTAGGACAACTCGATTCCATGCCGCCGCGACACCGCGTCGAGTACCGCACGCGCCGACGCGATCACCTCACCGCCGATCCCGTCGCCCGGGATCACGGCGATCGTGTGCCCGGTCATCCGCCCAGTCCCAGCACGCTGACCATTATAGGCAGCATCAGGATGATCAAGATCGCGCCGACGACGTCGAAGAGCACACCGGAGCGGATCATGGTCGTGATCGGCACCGCGCCCGAGCCATAGACGATCGCGTTCTGCGGCGTGGACACCGGCAGCATGAAGCCGAACGACGCCGCAAGGGTCGCCGCCAGCGCAGGCACGAACGGATTGATACCGGCGGCCATCGCCACCGGAACGATGATCGGCACCACCACCGCCGCCGACGCGGTGTTACTCGTCGTCTCCGACACGATGATCGCCAACAGCACCGCGAAGATGGTGATAGCGACACTGCTCCCCAGGCCCAAAGCGTCGTCGACCGACGTGCCGATCGTCTCGGCCAGGCCGGTGTCTGCGATCAACGAACCGAAGATGATGCCGCTGCCGAAGAGAATGATGGTGCTGCAGTGGGTCGAAGTCGGGTTCGACGTCGCCGCGCTGCTGCAGCAACTTTGCGATCACCCCGAGAATGCCCAACGCCGTCGGCAGCAACATCGCCACCGTGGCGGTGTTCGAGACGAACGCCGACAGCGCGCAGGT
>NZ_JAVROT010000424.1:0-22586 GCF_032162605.1 Mycobacterium sp.
AAGTCGTCGACGGTGGTCAGTTCGCCCTGCGCCAGGCGTTCCAGCGCCGTCAGCGTCGCCTCGATCCTGCCCTGGGTACGTACGACGTCACCGATCACCTCGTCACGCTGCTCGGGGGCCAGATCCAGGGTGGACAACACCTCGAGGTTGGTGCGCATGGCGGTCAGGGGCGTGCGCAGCTCGTGGGAGGCGACGGCGGCGAAGTCGCGCGCCGACTCCAGTGCCGCCTTCGTTCGCTGCTGTTCGGTGCCGATGCGGGCCAGCATCCCCTCGACCGCCTCGGCGATCTCCACGGCCTCCCGTACTCCACGCACCTGGACCTCGTCGGGCATGGATTGTGCGTTGATGGCTCGGGCCTGCTGGGCCAGCAGCCGGAACGGGTCGATCATGAGCAGCGAAATCACCCAGCCGACCAGGACGGTTCCCGCGATCACGCCGCTGCAGATCATCAGCACGCGCAGGTGCAGTTCGTCGATCCGGTGCTGCGTCTCGGCCAGCGGCGCGCCCAGCGCGATGGAGCCCTGCCCCGTGGTGAACGTGCGCACCCGGTACTGGACGCCGTCGATCGTGGTCGTGTCATAGCCGTTGGCGAGCTCTGGCAGGACGACGTCGTTCGGCACCGAGACGGTGATCCCGCCGATGCGCGCGGTCCTGACCACGTTTCCGTCCGGCATGGGTTGGTTGGCGCTTACACCGGGCGAGCTGTTCAGCAGGTTGCTCACGTCGCCGAGGCTGCTCACCGAATCGAGCCTGCGGTCCAGCTGGCTGTACTGATCGTCCGTGACGCCGACCCACACCCACGTGCCGAGGACGATGACGAGCGTGATCACGGCCAGCGCGGCCACGACCACGATGGCGCGCAGCGACAGCACCCGGATCAGGGGGCGCAGTAAGCGGTAGACCCCGTCGTTTAGTTCCACTATCGAAGCCGCAGAAAGAACCCCGTGCCGGCCACGGTCTCGGTAAACACGTGCACCACGTTACTGACCGTGCCCCGGTGCGCTGCCGCGGCGACCGATTCAGCTCCCGATCGCACTGGGTTTCATCGAGGGCGCGTCGTCGAGGCGCCGTTTTGGTGGCTACTGGCCGTGTATTGCCGAGGATGGGGTGTCGACGCCGAGCAGCCAGACGAAGTGTTGGTAGGCGCTACCCGATCTCGTGCATCCTGACTCCGAGGCCAGGCTGGCAGCGATGGTTGAATCTACGCAGATCGAGAACATTTTCACCGTCGCCGATCACTTCGGCGCGGGCGCATAGCCGAATCACCAGGTGCGTAGATCAACCACCCTTCGAGATCGTGATGGTGGTCCACGCGCCGACGTGGATGCGATCGCCGTCCGCCAGCGGAACTTCCTCGCCGTTGGCCAGCAGTTGTTCGCTGCCGTTGAGGCTGGTTCCGTTGGTCGAACCGAGGTCTGTGACGGTGAGTGCGGAGTCGCGAACCTTCAACACCGCGTGCTGCGTGGAGACGCCGCGGTCGGCGGGTTGAAGACCGAGGTCGATCTCGGGGTCGACGCCCTGGTCGCGGTTGTGCCTTCCGATCAGCGTCGTGTCGCGCCGCAGGGTGATTCGACGTTCCGGGAAGTACTGCGGAAAATCGACGGTGTCTGGGCCGCCGCGGGCGAGCACGCGTTCATGGAACTCGCGGTCGGCAGCGACGACCGCGGTCCACACCACGGGTGCGGCCGCGTCCGCCGACTGCGGGGGTGTCGCCGGTGGGGGCAGCGCGGAGTCGTGTCCGCACGTTTCGCAGAAGCGACCCGACACGGGCGCCCCGCATGAGGGGCACGCCTTCGTCGCGGCCCCGGCAGGAGAGCTGGATTGTGCTGCAGGCGTTGATATCTGAACACCGCACACGTCGCAGTAGTCGGCGGTAGCCGAGGTGTGCCCTTCTGAACAGATCGGCATCAGGTCTCCTTCCGTACCCGCGCGGTCTTCGTCGATCGGGCGTCCAGGGCCATCTCGTCGGCGGCCGCGACCTCGCGCTTGAGACGTGCCGTTCCCGTCCGCTCGTCGACCTCGATGACACCCCTGAGCAACTTGGCCGTTCCGTCGTTACCCGATTTGACGGCGAGTTCCATCGCTCGCTGCAATTTCGCGGTCGCAGTCGCGATGTCCCCGTCCTTGCGTGCGCCCAACCCCTCCTGGACCGCCTGCGCCAGCTCGACTTGACCGGTGTAATGCGCCACCCGGCGACTGATCTTCGCCGACAACGCCGTGTCGGCGGTCCACACCGTCTTCACCAGACCCTCACCGACGACCTCGTCGCCCGCGACGACACTGATCCTCGCCGCGAGTTTCTCCCGTCCCGCGGCGGCGGGCTCGACCTCGACCTGAACGTGGTAGTCGCGATCCTCCGCTCCCCAGGAGCCCAGCGGATACTCCCCGATCTGAGATGCCGTCTCGACCCGACGGTGAGTGAGGTCCTCGACGGTCGGTGCGACCTGTTTGACGAACTCCACCCTGGCGCCGGCGGGCGTCCACAGACGCAGCGTCAGATCCGGAATCGTCTTGCCCATCGAGGCCCGCATCATGGCGGCGAAGTCCTCGGCGAGATCTTCGGGATCGGCGACGATGTCCACGGTCCCCAGCAGTGCCGACGAAATCGACCGCAGCTCATCGACGCGCCAGTCCGTTCCCACACCCCGGCAGTCGCACGTGAATTGGCCTACGCTCGAGGCGATCTCGCTCTGCAGCTGCTCGGGCGTCTCGTGTTCGTCCTTGCCGTCGGTGAGCAGGATCGCATGGGTGAGCGCGCCGGGGAACTGCCCGACGATGTGCCGCGTGTAGGCGAGCCAGGTACCCATCGCCGTACCGCCGTTGGGCCGTAGACCGTCGACCGCCCTGGCGGCGGCCGCCTTCGTCGCCGCGCTCGCCACGGTCGGCACGCCCTCGGTGGGATAGATGGGACCGGCGTGCGCGGAGCCCGCGACGATGATGAAGTACGTGCCATCGGTGAGCTCGTCGATGGCTGTCGTGGTGGCGCGTTTGGCGGCGTCGAACTTGCCTGCAGGCTTCAGCATCGACGTCGAACAGTCGATGATGATGGCTTCGACGCGCACCGCGGGCGCGGCAGCGGCGGCGACATCACTGCCTGCGGTGATGCTGACGATCGCGTCGACCGTCCCGAACCCCTCGGCGAGATAGGGATTGTGGTCGACGTCAACCGAGATGCCCTGCTGTTCAGGTGAACTCATGAAGCCCCTCCGATCGGGATCAATACGACGGTGATGTTGTCCTGGCCGCCTGCCTCCATGGCGTGCTCGGTGAGCGCGCGCGCCGCCGACACCGCGTCGGTGTCCCTGCAGAAACGTGCGATGTCCCCCGCGTCGGGAAGGTAGTTCCACAGCCCGTCCGAACAGAGCAGCAGTGAACCCGGACCGACCGCCGTGATCGTGCGCACGCTCGACTCGGACCACGGTATTGGTTCGGCGTCGGCGCCGAGCCAACGGGTGATCGTGTGTGCGCCGCGCAACACGACCTCCGACTCGGCGGACGCACCTGCCGTCATCAATTCCTGCGCGACGGAATCGTCCACCGTCAGTTGTTGCGGGAGTCCTGGCGGTTCGGGCAGCCAGTATGCTCTGCTGTCGCCGACGTTTCCGACCGTGATCTCAACCGTCCCTGCGGCATTCGTCACGACCGTCGCCGCGGTGTAGGTGCATGACGGCGCGTTAGCCGGATCGACGCCGTTGCCCGCATCCACCGCCGCCTTCGCGGCCTCGGCCAGCCCGGCCAGCACGGCCGAGCGCGGCTCCTTGGCGGCGGCGAGCGCGGCGAGCATCGCGTCCACGCCGCCCTTCGAGGCGGCGACCGCCGCCACTTGGGGCTCGCCCGAGGTGGACACCCCGTCGCACACCGCCACCGCGATTGCAGGCTGCTCATCGGAAATGCCGCGGCTCACCGTCCCCGCTGCGGCGGCATCCTCGTTCCTGGCGTGGTGCAGACCGCGGTCGGTGATCAATGCGATCACGTCGAGCCGAGCCTCGTCACGGTCTGGCTCGGCGCGTCGGTGACCGCAAGCGCTGCAGTACCCGTCGGCGAAGGTCGCGTTACCGCAGTCCGAGCACGGGCCCTCCTGCGACAGCCCGCCCCGTGGTACCGCCACCCGGTGGATCTCCGGCAGGGGCACCTCGAACAGCGGTCCGCCGCAGCTCTCGCAGAACCGATCCGCCACCCCGATGGGCGCTGCGCACTGCGGACACGCGGTCTGCGCGGCCGTCATACCCGTGTCCTCGGCCGAACCGCATTGGCCCTCTCCACCAGGGCAATGCGTTCCCACATTCCGGCCGTCTCGTGCGCCAACTCCCGGTAGCAGCGTTCCATGCCTGCACGGAGGCCCGACTCGTTGAAGTCGGCGCCCAGCAAGCGCGGTGACTTGTTGGTGTTACCCGCCCCCAGCCAGCCCAGTGCCGCGCCGAACACCCGCAGCCGAATCGTCGCCCGCTTCGCGTTGGACTCCAGCGTCAGCGCAGCGGCCCTCCTGTCGGCATCGATCAGTGTCGGCTCGTCCAGGTTCTCGGCCGTTCGCCCTTCGAGCAGGATCTCGATCGCGGTGGCGCCCGCATCGGTGAAGTGCGCCGACGCGGCGGGGATCTGGTCCAGTGCGGCGATCGCACCGGCCCGGTCCCCCGCTCGTTCGCGCTGCCTCGCCAGCCCGAACGCGGCACTGACGTAGCTGCGGTCCGTTCGCCACACCATTTCGTAGTAGCGCATCGCGTCGTCGCGCGCGTCACGCAGTTCGGCGGCGGCCGCCAGCGCCAGCTTGGGCGCCAGTTCTCCGGGTAGCGTAGCCAGTACGGTGTCGAAACATCCTGCAGCCTGATCGAATTCACCTTCGAGCAGGGCACACTGACCGCTGTACCAGAGCAGTCGCCAGTCTCCGGCGATCACCGCGTTCAGCTCGGAAAGGCGCGTGCGGGCCTCCTTTGCGGCACCGATCTCGAGTGACGCGCGGACCAGCCGCAGCGGGACCTCGACCGAGGAGCTCTTGCCCTGGTTCGTGCCGCCCCTGGCGAGGTGCAGGGCGTGCTCGAGCTGGGCGGGCGGCGTCCCGCTGGTGGTCGCGAGCACCGCGGCGCCAGGGTCGTTCGGGTCGACGACGGGGACCGGCAGTGCCGCGATCACCCGGCCCGGTCTCACGGGCACGTCCCGGCCCGCGCCGTAGACCTCGCGCTGTGGGCTGAAGTAGTTCGACATCCGTGGCTGTGCGACGTCGGCATCGGCCGCGGCGATCTCGTGCAGCACGCCGGTCAGCTGATCGGCGAGTTCCTCGACCGACGAGAAGCGCCGGGCGGGGTCGGGGTCGGTGGCACGCAGGATCGCGCGGTACAGCGACTCGTATTTCGCGAGCACCGGCACGGTGTCGGGGCCGGGCAGCTGATCGACGAAACGTCCGCGCTCCTGTGGTACGTCCATGACGAGCACGGCGAGCGTTCGCCCCATCGTGTACACGTCGCTGGCGACGGTCGGCCCGGTCTGGGCGATCTCGGGCGCCTGGTAGCCGGCGGTGCCGAAGATCGCGCTCTCCTCGTCGTCCATGGCGATGACCGCGCCGAGGTCGATCAGCTTGAGCTGCTCGTCGGTCTGCATCACGTTGTCCGGCTTGAAGTCGCAGTAGGCGAGACCCTGCGTATGGAGATAGGCGACCGCTGGTGCGATCTCCACGAGGTACGCGACGGCCTGGTCGGCAGGCAGCGGCCCGTTGCGGGCCTTGCGAATCTGTTTCAGCGACGTGCCGCCTACGTACTCCATGACGATGTAGCCGACCGGTACGCCCGCAGAGTCGGAGGCATCCACGTGCTCGACGAAGTTGTAGATCCGGACGATGTTCGGGTGCTCGACCTCCGAGAGCGTCAGGACCTCGGCGGCGGCGGCCGCCATGGCGTCGGCATCGGTGGAGTTCAGCAGGCCCTTGAGAACGACCCAGCGGTTGTGTACGTTCCGGTCGACCGCGAGGTAGATCCAGCCGAGGCCGCCGTGCGCGATCGCCCCCTGTACCTCGTACTGCCCGCCAACGACATCGCCGCGAGAGAGCTTGGGAATGAACGAGAACCGCGTTCCACACTGGGTGCAGAAGCCCTCCGTGCGTCCCGGGTTTCCGTCGGCGCCACGTCCGACGGGCTTACCGCAGTCGGTGTTGCCGCAGAATCTGCTGCCCTCCGGCACCTTCGGGTCGCCCAGGATCGCAGCCGCCGGATCCCCACGCGGGACCCGCGGCATCACGACGACCCCTGCGCCGAGACGGCCACGTGAGCTCGACGAGCGCGACGACCCGGTACGTGCCGTCCCCGTCGAGCGAGCTGTCGGACGGCTCGCCGCGGTGGGACGCGACCCCGCGGCGGCGGTGGCGGTCGACGGCGCGGCGCCCGCCGGCTCCGCGCCCGGCGGCTCAGGCGCGGTGCCGCAGACGTCGCAGTAGCCGTCGACGACGGTCCCACCGCATCCCGGTTCGGCGCAGTTCATCTCGCGCTCCTCTGCCTCTCGACGAGCAACTGCTGATAGTCCGCGACGGCCCGGGTCACGGCACGGAGGTCGCACGGTCTGCGATGCAACAATCCGGAGGCGATCCGGCTGCACGCCAAGAGATCCCGATCCTCACCGAGGTCCAGCCTGGCCGCCTTCGCCTGATACGCCGTGAGCCGGCCCTTGAGCTCGGTGCGACGGTCGAGCAGCCCCTGCGCAAGCTCCTCGTCTTCCCGCACAACGGCCAGCGCCGCGGCGATGCGGCGCCGTAGCGAGCGCAGCGCTGCCGGATCCGTCGTGGTGATGGACGTGAACTGTGTCCGTAGACCTGGCTCGGCGTCTTCGTGCACCGGCAACGGACCGGACACCACGTCCCGCTCGGCGCGTGCGCGCACTTCCGCCGCGCCATCCACCGCGTTGCGCAACTCGTCGAGTTGGGCGACCGTCGCCGCGAGAACGCCCTTCCAGTCCGCCTGCAGCGCCGCGAGTTCGGCGAGTTCGCCCGATCGCCGCTCGACGTCATTCGCGATCACCCGGATGCGCTTCTCGACGTCCTCCGGCGTCAGCGACAGCGGGTCGGTCGCCGAGACCGCCAACAGCTCGGCGACTTCCTTGGGGAAGGCTGCACCTGCGTCGTCGAGGCGCTGCTGCAACGGCCCGAGACGATCCACGATCAGCGAGTTGATTCGGTCGACGGCATCGAGGAACTCGGCCACGGCCGGGTAGGCGGCGCGCATGTCATCCACCATGTCGCCGAGGCCGACGTAGCCGACCGTTTCACCGGGACCGGTAATCATTCGCTGCGCCAGTGGGATTCGTTCGCGCGACACCTCGAGCGGGCGCTCGCGTAGCCATCTGGTCAATTCCGCGCGGTCGTCGTCGTCGAGCTTCGAGCGACGCGCGCGCACCGCCTTGGCCGAGTCGAGGATCGACGTCATCCGCCCGACGTCCTCCCAGAGCTCGGCGAGCGCCTTCTCGATCTCCGCCCACCGCTGTGCCGTCACGCCGGTCGGCGGATAGCGGCGGACGTGTTGCAGGCCCGGGTGGGTGTCGAGCTCGACGAGTGTCACAGATGCTGCGGTGACTTCCTTGGTGCGCGAGTCGATTTCGCGATCTATCTCGTCGGTGGTCAGCACGGTCACGGTTCAGTCCTGGTAGCGCGCAGTCGGTGGGCCCGGCGAGGGCCCGAGGATGAGCAGCCGGTCCTGGTAGAGGCGCTCCCACGTACCGTCGTCGCGCATCTCGTCGAGGACACCGTTGACGAACCGCACCAGGTCGCCGTTCTCTTTCTTGATCCCGATGCCGTAGGGCTCGGCAGCGATGCTGGGTCCGACCAACTCCACGTTGGGGTCCTGCTCGGCGAGCCCGGCCAGCACGGCGTCGTCGGTACTGATGGCGTCGACCTGTCCCTGTTGCAACATGACGAGGCAGTCGGTCCAGTTGCTCACCCCGAACAGTGTCGGCCTCGGATCGAGCGCGAACAGCGCCGACAGAGAGGTCGTGCCACGCACTGCGCATACTCGCTTACCCGAAAGGTCGGCGGCAGAACGGATTCCCGAACCCTTGGTGGCGAGGATGCGCTGCTGTGCGTAGTAGTACGGCGTGGAGAAGGCGATGTTGTGCTTGCGGTCACAGGTGATCGAGTAGGTGCGGACCACCATGTCCACCTGACCTGACTGCAACGCCGGTTCACGCTGACTGGCATCGACGACCCTCAGATCGATCCGGTTCGGGTCGCCGAAGATGCCACGCGCGACCTCGCGGGCGACGTCGATGTCGAAGCCCTCCAACTGGCCCGTGGCCGGGTTCCGGAAGCCGAAGAGGAAGGTGTTCTGGTCGACGCCGACGACGAGATGGCCGCGCTCGGCGATCGCCGCCATCGTCGAGCCGGGTGGCATGGCACCCGGACTGGGCTGCACGCCGGGCCGCAGGCTCGCCTCCCTGTCGCAGGCCGCGTTTCCCGCCGCGGGCGCGGTGGTGACCTCCTCCGCTCCTGCGGGCATCGCGTTGACCGGTGAGACGGTGACCGCCTGCGGCGACGTCGGCGTTCCACACCCCGCGCCCGCCAGCGCAAGGGCGAACAGCGCCACCACGAGTCGCGTTCTCACAGGAACTCCTTGAGCCGCGGCCACAGACCGACGACGGCCGCCGCCGCGGCGATCACCATCAGAACGAGCGTCCCCGTCGGACTCCACGCCAGCCGCGCTCCCGCTCGTGACACGTCGTCGCGCAACGTTGCGCGGGTCTGTTCGATCGCCTCACTCAAGCTGGCTTCGACGACGGCGAACTGTGCGGCCGAAGCGTCCGGAACGTCACCGATCGCCTGCGCGACGGCGGCCGGATAGTCACCGCCCTGGTAGGCCTCCACCTGCGTGCGATGGCTGGCCCTCCACTTGAGGACACCGTCGGCCGCGGCTGCGGGTCCCTCGCCCAGCAGCGTGGACAATTCGCCGATGTGATCGTTGAACGACTTCTCGCCCGCCGTGATGTCGCCGCGCGCGATCAACTGCAGGGTCTCGTCGGTCCTGGCCTTCTGGGCGAGGACGCGCGCCTTGGCGAGCTGCTCGAACCGCGCGGTCCCCTCGGTGCGGCTCTGCTCGATGCTGCTCGCCGCGAAACGGTTGGCGACGACGATCCACGCGATCACCAGCAGCACGACCGCCGCCGCGCTCACCAGTCCCCTGTTGAACTGCCGGTTCGTCCGTCCGACCAGGATCAGCGAGCCGCCGCCGATCACCACCAGCACGATGACGAGCAGCACCAGGCCGAACGTCGGCAGCGAGCCGACTGCACTCTGGTCCCCCTCGACGGCGGCGAGGCCTCCGGCGTAGATCCGCTCGGCACCGGGCAGCATCGAGGTCTGCAACAAGGCCGAGGCTTCACGCAGATAGGCGGATCCGACCGGGAACCCCTGCCGGTTGTTGGCCCGCGCCGACTCGACCTGCCCCGTGTAGGCGGCCAGCTCGGCCGATATCCGAGCCAACGCGGTCCGGGTTCCGGCGTCGGTGGCACCCGCGGTCGCATCCGTCAGCGCCGATGCGGCGTCGGCCAACGCCTGCTGATACCGCGCCCGCATCGGGGCCGTCTCGAGCCCGCCGGAAAGGAACTCGGTGGCCCCGGCGGCGTCGGCGGCCGACAGTGCGGCGTACAACTTCTGCGCTGAATAGGCGAACGGCTCGGACCGGTCGAGCACCGAGTTGCGCTCGGAGATCCGGGCATCCACCTGGCCCGCGACCACGACACCTGCGATCACGCAGAACACCGCGACGACGACGGCGACCATGCCGACCACACCGGGTGTCGTGCGCGCGAAACGCCCCAACCACCCCACGGAAGCGCGCGCGTCCACGGTGCGCGCTGCGTTCATGGTCCTCACCCCCGAACGTGATCGTAACCGCCGAGGATGCTCCTTTGAATCTTGATACGAGAACGTCGAGTCCAGCATGCGAAGGGTGACTGAAAATGGTTGGCCCGGGCGGGCGTTTCCGGCAGGATCCTTGGACGACCTTGCCTCAGTCTCGGCGCGGCTGAGCCGCGGGTTCGACGACCCAAGATCCCCGACGCAGCACGCCGGCCACGGCGAGCCCACCGTCCAGCACCACGAGGTCCGCAGCGGCACCTGCAACGAGGACCGGACTCGGCATACCCAGTGCCCGAGCGGGATTGAGCGACGCCTGCCGCACGGCCAAGAGCAGCGCGGCGTCGAGGGAAAGCCTGCTGTGCCCGACGGCGAAGCGGAACACGCGGTCCATGGTCGCGGTGCTGCCCGCGATCGTGTCCGTCCCAGCCACCGTCGCCACTCCGTCCACGACGTCGACTGCCAGCGGGCCCAGGTGGTACACCCCGTCGGCCATCCCAGTGGCCGCCATCGCGTCGGTCACCAGTGACACCCGGTCTCCTCCCGCGCTGCGCGTGACGTGTCGGTAGATGGCGGGGTCGACGTGCACGCCATCGGTGATCAACTCGACGGTCACCAGCGGGTCTTCGAGGAGGGCGACGATCGGTCCGGGTTCGCGCCGGTCGATCGGGCGCATCGCGTTGAACAGGTGGGTGCCGACCGTTGCGCCCGCCGCGATCGCCGCCCTGGTCCGCTCGTAGGTGGCCTCCGTGTGTCCCACGGCCGCCACCACGCCTGCGTCGACGATCTGCGCGATTGCGGCGAGGGCGCCGTCGCGTTCGGGCGCGATGGTGATCATTCGGATTGCGCCGCCACCCGCGTCGAGGACGCGGTCGATCTCTTTCGCGTCCGGGTCACGCATCAGGGACGGCTGGTGGGCGCCACATCGCTTGGTGGAGAGCCAGGGACCCTCCAGGTGGATTCCGTCGATCACGCCTGCGCGCACGTCGTCGGCCAATCCCCCTACCTGCCGAAGCAATTCGGCCGGAGCGGCGGTGACCAACGATGCGATGAGGGTCGTGCTGCCGTGCCTGCGGTGCAGCTCCGTGGCGATGGCGGTGTCGGCGGCCGACGCGGTGGAGAAGTTCGCCCCGCCTCCGCCGTGCAGGTGTGTGTCGACGAACCCGGGCACCACCGTCATCGAGCCGAACTCTCGATCCGCCTGCCGCGGCGCCGCACCCGTGCCGACTGCGACGACCGATTCTCCCGAGACGTCGATCCAGCCGGGCCGCAACAGTTCTCGCCCCGTGAGGAGGGTCTCCGCGGTGATCAACACGTCGTCACTCAGATTCCCTGCCATCCAGGCTTGGAGCGGTAGGTCTCGCGGTAGTAGTCGATGAGCTGAAGTCTGCGGGCCGCCGAATCGTCGAGCAGCACCGTCACGTGCGGGTGGTGCTGCAGGATGGTGGCCGGCCACATGGCGCTGACCGGGCCCTCGACCAGGTGGTGCACGGCTTCTGCCTTGCTGCGACCGGTCGCCACCAGAATCAGGTGCCTGGCCTCCATGATGGTCCCAAGGCCCTGGGTGAGACAGTGGGTCGGGACCGATTCGACGTCGTCATCGAAGAAGCGGGCGTTGTCCACTCGTGTCTGCTGGGTCAGGGTCTTGATGCGGGTCCGGGAGGCCAGCGAGGATCCTGGCTCGTTGAACGCGATGTGCCCGTCGGTGCCGATCCCCAGGATCTGGAGGTCGACGCCGCCTGCCTCGTGAATCGCGACCTCGTAGGCCGCACACGACCCCGTGATGTCGGTGGCGCCACCGTCGGGACCCTGCACGGCGCCGGAAGCGAAGTCGACACGCGAGACGAACACGGTCTCGATGACGGTCCGGTACCGCTCGGGATGGTCGGCGGGCAGACCGACGTACTCATCGAGGGTGAAGCCGCGGGCCTGCCGGAACGAGATGAGCCCGGCATCGCAGCGCGCCGCCAGTTCGTCGTAGATCACCAGCGGCGACGATCCGGTGGCCAGGCCGAGCACCGCCGCCGGTTTACGATCGAGCAGCGCGCCGATGGCGTCGGCCGCGACGCCGCCGATCTCCTTGGCGTCCTTGCAGACGACGACTTCCATTACTTGTTCGCGGTGAAGAGGCCGGCACCGGAGTCTACGTCCCCACCTTCCAGGACCGCTTCGGACGGGACAACGTTGCCTGCCTCCCGCTCGTCCATGACCACAACGGGCACAATGGGATTGAGCCCCTTTGCCACGATCGCCGGAACGTCGTAGGTAATGACGACCTGGCCCGCGGTCACGTCGTCGCCCTGGCTCGCGTGGGCGGTGAAGCCCTCTCCCTTGAGTGCCACGGTGTCCAGACCCAGGTGGACCAGAACGCCCACGTTGTCCGGGGTCATGACGATGTAGGCGTGCGGAAGCAGTTTCAAGAGCTTGCCGCTGACCGGAGCGACCGCCTCGACCACCCCGCGGGGAGGGTCGATGGCCGCACCGTAGCCCACCATGCCTTGGGAGAACACGGGGTCGGGGATGTCCTGAAGCGGTACCGCGCGTCCTGCAACCGGGGCGAGGACCTTCGTCGTGCTCACTGTCGTGACTCCTTCGTTGGTGCATCCAACAATACGAGCGTGGCGGCAAGACGGTCTCGTGTTCACGGGTTCTCGTCTAAGCTTCCGCTCAGATTCGGCAGCCGGCGACCTTTGCGGCAGAGGGAGGACCCCCGAAAATGAGCAATACCACGAAATCTCAAGGAGCGCAGCGGAAGTCGGGCTTGCGAATTCCCGGCTTCGCTCAGCTTCAGCGGCTGGGCAAGAGCCTCATGCTGCCCATCGCCGTGCTGCCCGCGGCGGGAATTCTGTTGCGCCTCGGCCAGGACGACCTGCTGGGCCGAATCAAGGCCCCGGTCATCGGGCCGTTCTTCCAGGCGATGAGCGCGGCCGGTGACGCGATCTTCAGCAACCTGCCCCTACTGTTCGCCGTCGGCGTCGCCATCGGATTCGCAAAGAAGGCGGACGGCTCGACCGCGCTGGCCGCGGTCGTCGGCTACCTGGTGGTGCAGGCCGTCTTCAAGACCATGTCGCCGATCGTTCTCGCGGGCGAGGTCGACAAGGCAGGCGACCAGGCGCAGATCAACTACAGCGTGTTCGCTGGAATCGTGGTGGGGCTGCTCACCGCGTGGCTGTTCGACAGGTACCACACCATCCAATTGCCCTCGTATCTCGGCTTCTTCGGAGGCAGGCGCTTCGTCCCGATCGTGGTGTCGCTGGCCTGCCTGTTCCTGGCCTTCGCGATGAGTTACTGCTACCCGCTGTTCGACGCCGGACTGACGGGCCTCGGCAAGTTCATCGGCGGCTCGGGGGCGATCGGCGCCTTCATCTACGGGTTCGCCAATCGCATGCTGATCCCGCTCGGTCTGCACCACATCGTGAACTCGTACGTCTGGTTCATCTACGGTGACTATCAGACCCCGGCCGGCACGGTCGCCACCGGCGAACTCACGCGATTCGCCGCAGGCGACCCGAGCGCGGGACTGCTCACGTCGGGCTTCTACCCGATTCTGATGTTCGGGCTGCCCGCTGCGGCTCTGGCGATGATCCACGTGGCGAACAAGAAGCAGCGCAAGGTCGCGGTGGGCATCCTGACGGCCGCGGCGCTGACCGCGTTCCTGACGGGCGTCACCGAGCCGCTCGAGTTCGCGTTCATGTTCGTGGCGTTCCCTCTGTACGTCATCCACGCGTTGCTGACGGGGCTGTCCCTGGCGATCGCCTACCTGCTGGACATCCACCTCGGGTTCTCGTTCTCCGCCGGGCTGATCGATCTTCTGCTCTACGGCACGGCGCCTGCGGCGAAGAACATCCCGCTGCTCATCGGCATGGGCGTCGTGTTCTTCGTCGTCTATTACGTACTGTTCCGGTTCGCGATCACGAAGTGGAACATGCGGACTCCCGGCCGGGAGCCGGAGAGCGAGTTCGAGGCGGGGGAAGAGGCGAACCTCGGCCAGGGCGCCGACGCTCCCACCGCAGTGACCGCAGGCGGGTCCGGCGCGGCACCCACCGCAGTCGCGACCGACAGCAAGGCCGAGCAGTTGATCGCCGCGTTCGGCGGCCGGGAGAACCTGGTGAACGTCGACGCCTGCATCACACGCCTGCGCATGGAGGTCGCCGACACCGGCAAGGTGGATCAAGCACGACTGAAGGGCCTCGGGGCCGCCGGTGTCATCGAGGTCGGCAACAACGTTCAAGCGGTCTTCGGCACGCAGGCCGAGGCCCTGAAGAGCGACATCGTCGACATCCTCTAGGACCACCTCGCCGAAAGTACGGTTGTTTACGGCCCTACCCGATGCGTACAACAACCGTACTTTCGGCGTGCCGAGTTACGAGTCGCGGGGCAGGAACAATGCCGCTGCGGTCGCCGCGATGATGGCCAGCACCAGGATCGTCGTCGCGACCGCAGCCCAGCCGTACCCGTCGAATGCCACGCCCCCGAACCAACCGATGACGCTTGAGCCGCCGTAGTAGAACAGGTTGTACAGCGACGACGCCTGCGCTCTGCCCGCAGGCGCCGCCTGACCCGTCCAGCCGGATGCGATGGAGTGGGCGCCGAAGAAACCCGCGGTGGCGATCACCAGACCGACGAGAATGGCGATCACGTTGTCGCTCAACGTGATGGCGACACCGGTGACCATGATCGCGATGGACACCAGCAGTACTCGCTTGCGCCCGAAGCGGGTGGATTCCGCGCCGGCCCGCGACGAGGCCCAGGTTCCGGCCAGGTAGGCGAGGAACACCAGGCTGACGGCGAACGGCGGGAGGAAGAACGGTGCGGCGGTCAGCCGGAATCCCAGGAAGTTGTACATCGCCACGAATCCGCCCATCAAGAGAAAGCCCTGGGCGAACAGGGTGAGCTGACGGGGCGATCGCAGGTTTGCGGCCAAGCGGTGGGCCAGGCTGCCCTCGGGATTGGCGCCGGACCGGTTCGATGGGAGGAAGCCACGTGGTGCCGGGGCAAGCTTGACGAAGACCAGCGCCGCGATTCCACACACCAGGGCGACGGTGAACATTCCGATTCGCCATCCGACGACCTCGGCGACGGAGCTCGACACCAACCGGCCCAGGAGACCGCCGATGGTGGTTCCTGCGACGAAGGTGCCCGCCGCGCGGGCGGCGTGCGCGGCGTCGATCTCCTCCGTCAGGTAGGCGACGGCGATCGCAGGCACGCCGCCGACGAACAGACCCTCGAGAAACCGACCCGTCAACAGCAATTCAAAGGTGGGCGCAAACGGAACGAGAAGGCCGACCGTGGTCGCGACGCCGACCGAGAGCGTCATCGCCTTCACCCTGCCGATGCGGTCGGCCAGCGTCGACCACGGGATCACGCCCACGGCAAGGCCGACGGTCGAGGCCGAGATCGTCAGGGCCGCGGCGGCGGCACCGATGTGCAGGTCTGCCGATATCAGCGGCAGTACCGCCTGCGGTGAATACAGCTGGGCGAAGGTCGCCACTCCGGCGCAGAACAGCGCGGCGAGCAGCCGTCCGTAGGCTGCCGATCCACGGGTATGACCGACCCACCCGCGTGAGGCCGCTTGTTCTATCGACACCGAATGAAGTTAAGAGCCGCATTGTGATGTGTCCAATGCATGACATCAATCAATCGCATGCGCGAAAGACATCAGTGCAGGTTCGTCGTGTCCATGTTCGGCACTATGACTGCTTGAGAAAGTGCGCAAAGCGATCTGCCGGTGGGGACAGGGGGTGATCTCGGTCCCACACCAGCCCCACTTCGCGCTTGGCGCCCACGTTGGAGAGCGGGACGTGGACGGCGCTGGATTCGGCTCCCTCGCGAGGGACGGGCACGACTGCGACACCGAATCCAGCAGCCACCAAGCCTTCCATCGTGGGGATTTCAGTGGCTTCGAACACGATTTCGGGGTCGAGGCCCTCCAGCGCGCACAGGTCTTCGGTGAGCTGGCGCAAACCGGACTGCCGTCCGAGCGCGACGAACGGCTCCCCCGCCGCGGCGGAGAGCCGGACCCGGCTTCGGTCAGCCAGTCGGTGCCCCCGGGGAACGGCCAGGCACAGGCGTTCGACATACAGTTGATGCCAGGCGAAGCCGGGCCCCTCGGGGTGCGGTGCGGTGATCGCCAGGTCGGCTTGGCCGTTGCGCACCCGGTGCGTGATCTCATGCGCCGGACCTTGAAACAGCTCGAAGCCGATTCCGGGCACGTCTTGGCGGAAGCGTCGAAGTTGTTCCGGCACATACCAACTCGCCAACGAGTGCAGGAAAGCGAGCCTTACCCGACCGCTGTCGGGATTTCGCAGCGCATCGATGCGTTCGGTGGCGGATCGCATTTCGGCGAGGCTGCGTCGGGCGTGCTCGAGCATGATCTGCCCATAGGGGTTGAGCTGTAGCCGCCGATTGATCCGGTCGAACAACTGCGTCCCGGCCTGGTCTTCGAAACGGGCCAGGGCACGCGACAACGTCGGCTGGCTGATGCCCAATTCGGCCGCGGCATCCGTGACGTGTTCGGTCTCGGCGAGCACGACGAACCACTGCAGTTCCTCAAGGTGCACCGCCCGACGATAGCGAAACCGCGGGTCGCCGCGTCACCGTCGACCGAGGGACTCCTCGAGATGGGCGAGCGCACTCGCCCCGTCGTCGGCGAAGTGGATCAACTCGACCAACGGGATCGGCAGGAACCCGTCCTCGTCCATCCGGCGCAGTTGCAGCGCCAATCCGTCGTAGAAGCCTGCGGTGTTCAGCAGCACGACCGGCTTTTCGTGCAGTCCGTGCTTGTGCAGTTCCAGGATCTCGGTCGCCTCGTCGAGTGTGCCAAGCCCGCCGACCATCACCACCACCGCGTCGCATCTGGCGAGCAGCATGGCCTTCCGCTCGGCGAGGTCCATGGTGATCACCATCTCGTCGGCGTCCCGCCTCGCCCGGTCTCTGAGGAACTCCACGGAGATTCCGACCAGGCGCCCTCCGGTTTGCCGCACTCCGTCGGCGACGATCTTCATCAGCCCGGTGTCCGATCCACCCCACACCAGGGTGTGGCCGCCCCTGCCGACGAGTTCACCGAACTCGCGTGCGGGCGTCGTGTAGCGGTCGGCGAGGTCGGCGGCGGAGAGGAAGACGCAGATCTTCATGTGCGGCGGTCACTTTTCAGCGCGTTCCGGAATCGGGCAGGGCTAGTCTTCGACGATCGTCAGTATGCCCGTCGGCGCGTCCAGTGCTTGGAGGGTCCGAGCTGCTTGCAGGCCGTTGTCAGCTTCCGCGCGGCACCGAGTGCTCAGTCGCGGCGGCGGCCGGGTACGCGGCCCCTTCTGACAGCGCATGGGTCGGCGCCCTCGAGGCGCTGTGCGCGGTGATCCCGTCGTCCGGCACCGCGGCTGAGTTCAGTTGGACATACTCAGGAATGGGGTTTCCCGGTGGACAAGTCGGTTCACGTGCTACGCCCCGCCAGATCGATGGGCGCCGGGAGGGAGTACCGCCGCGCCGACTGGTCGCTTGAGCGCGGGCGAAATAACCAGCTTAGGCAATCCTTTGTCGACGCTCTAAGGTGACGAGAACATGATTACCGTTCTTGCCGAAGGTGGTTTGCAGTGACTTCTCAACATGCCGACGCCGCCGGGCTGCGGTTGCTCGTCGTCGGGGCGTCCTCGGGCATCGGCCACGCGGTCGCCGCCAGCGCCGCCGAGCGCGGCGCCAAGGTTGCCGTCGCCGCGCGACGGATGGAGGTGCTGATTCAGCTCGCCGACACCATCGGCGGTTCGGCGTTCGAACTCGACGTGGAGGATTCGGCGGCCATCACCGGGGTCGTGGATGCTGCGGCCGAGGCGCTGGGTGGTCTGGACGCCGTGGTCTTCACCAGCACGGTCATACCGTTCGCTCACATCGAGGACACCGACGTAACGACCTGGATTCACGCGTTCAGCGTCAACGCGTTGGGCGGGAACAACGTCTTGCGGGCCGCGCTGCCGCACCTGTCCGAGAACGGCGTGGTGCTGGTCGCCTCGAGCTTCGACGTCGGCCGTCCGCGCGCCGGAGTCGCCGCCTAAGTGCCAGCAAGGCCGCTCTCGACGAGATCTTGAACTCGTGGCGCAGCGAACACCCGCACTTGTCCGTCGTGCGCGTCGGCATGGGTCCGACGCAGGACACCGAGATTCTTCGCGGCGCCGACCGCGACCTGCTACCCCAGCTGTTCAAGTCATGGTCGGACCACGGTCAGCTTCCCGCGCGGATGTCAGCCCTCCAGGACGTCGCCAATACGCTGGTGTCGCTGGTCACCCTGGCGTACGCGAATCCGACCGTCGTTCCGGAGGTCGTCCAACTGGCTCCGCGCATCAAGAAGTCCAACCGCGAGCAATACAACCCCACACCGAACGACGTCTGAGTCGGTCCTCAGAGAGCCTCCAGCCAGCCATCAGGTGACTGGCCTGCGATGGCTCCGGCGGCGATTCCCGTCAGGATGAAGGCCGGACGGTAGCCGGTAGCGACGCGAATGCCTGCGGACGGAAGAACAGATCACCGAGTTCACCGATTGCGGCGAAGAAGCCGTCAACGAGGGGGTGGCGCGCGCGAAGGCGTCGTACGAGGCGGGGGTGTGGGCCGGGCAGCCGGGTCGTGAACGGGCCGAGATCATATGGCGCATCACGGATCTGATCGACGAGCACGCCGAGGAGCTTGCGCAGATCGACTCGGCGAACACCGGTATGCCGTTGATGCAGGCACAGCTGGTGGTGCCCACCTGTGCGGAGTTCTTCCGGTACTACTCTTCGGACCCGTGGTGACGATCCTGCCGTTCGACGATGACGACGAGGCCGTCGCGATGGCCAACGACACGACCTATGGGGTGGCCGCGACGGCGTGGACCAACAACCCTCGGCCGCGCGCACCGGCTCGGGAAGCGACTGCAGGCCGGGACCGTACGATCAACTGCCAGTTGGTCTTCGACCACGCCGTGCCGTTCGGCGGGTACAAGCAGTCCGGCTGGGGTCACCAATTCGGCCAGGAGGGCATCGAGGCCTACCTGAAGACGAAGTCGGTCTGGGCGCAGCTCTGACGCTTCACCTGCCGTGTGCGGCGAAGAACTGAGCGCTGCCGAGCGAGGCGTTGAAGACGTCGGTGGTCGCCCCGACCGAACCCGTTGGGAGGGCAAAGCTCCCGGACGGCCAGGTGTGTCCGCCCCCGTCGACGCGCAGTAGGACGACGTCGGCGCCGTCAGCGCATCCGACCGCCGTGACGCGATGCACCGCGGTGCCGTCGCCGGTGGACGGCAGGACGTCTTCGACGGGTGCGCCTGCGCAGCGGTCCAGATCGCGCCACCGCGATGCCATCGCCGGTGCCGCGACGATGTCGCTGGCTCCTCCGAGACCCAGCATGGTGCCACCGTCGTACGGCACGACCGGGTCAGCGGTCCCGTGCGATTCCAGGACCGACACGGCCCGCGACGGGTTGCACGGGACCCCGGTGCCGAGCGTGCCTGCGACCGGTGCGATGGCCGCGATGACGTCGGCGCGGTCGCATGCCAGCCGGTTGGCCATGAAGGCGCCCGCGGAGATGCCCGTTGCGAAGACCCGGCCCGGGTTGATGCCGTACACGCGAAGGAGCCGATCGACGAGTGCCACCAGGAAGCCGACGTCGTCCACACCCTCGTTGTCGGCCGGAGAAGCTCCGCGGCCGTCGGCCCAGCTTTGGTCAATGCCGTCGGGATACACCACGACGAAACCGAGCGCATCGGCGACGGGGTCGTAGTTCGTGATCGCCGCCTGCGCTGCACCCGACGCACCGGAGCCGTGCAGGTTGATCACCAGCCCCGCCGGATGATCGTTGCCTGCCGGAGCATGAACCAGATAGGTACGCGGCAGACCCCCGAATGCCAACTCGCCTAGGGCATTCCCCCCGGGAATGGCCGATGAAGGACCGGCGCCGATGGCGCCGCACCACGCGAGGACGCTGCCGAGCACGGCAGCCAGGGCGGCCCTTCGCTTGGTCGTGTTCACGGCGAGCACTCGGTCACGGACGTTCGGTTGCCGACACGCTGCGAAAGTATTCGCAGGAGAGTTGGACGACGGGTGACTTGCGGCTGGCCGTCCGGCCGGCCAGCCGTCGTACGGATGGCAAGGATCCGCGCCGGGTGCGTAATTGGCATCCGGGCCACGCCGATCATCGCGTCACCATATACCTTCTCACCTGCCTGAACACGGCCCCGCCAAGAACCGCGGCAATGAACTACCGCGTGTAAAGGGGCACCGCCCGGGGTAATCCCGCCCCATGGATACAGCCGGATTGATCGTCGTCGGGAGCGGCCCAGCGGGCGTCGCTGCCGCCGAGGCCTTTCGCGAGCATGACCCGGCCAGCCCGGTGCTCATCCTCACCGACGACCGACACCCGCCGTACGCGCGACCGCCGCTGAGTAAGGAATACCTCCGCGGAGACACCGACGACGTCGCGCTCCACCCGTCCCAGTGGTTCGACGAGCGTCGGATCGAACTGATCCTCACCCACCGGGTCGAGAACATCGACGTCGCCTCGCGGCACGTCACGGCGGGCGGGTTCCATTACCCCTACCGGTCGATGGTCCTTGCCTCCGGTAGCAGCCCGTCGCCGCTGTCGGTGGACGGCGGCGAGTCCGCGTTGCAACTTCGGTCGCTCTCGGACGCCGAGCGACTGCGTTACACCGCGAAGAATGCACATTCCGCCGTGGTCATCGGCGCCGGGTTCATCGGCTGCGAAGCCGCGGCCTCGCTGGCGATGCAGGGCCTCGCGGTGACGCTGGTGGCACCCGATCACGTTCCTCAGGCCAAACGGTTGGGAGTCGATGCGGGAGAACGCATCAAGCGGATGTTGGAGGACGCCGGCGTGCATTACGTCGGCGGGGTGTCGGTCGAGAGCATCGCCGACGGCGCCGTACACCTCGACAACGGTGGCACGGCCACGGGGGATTTGATCCTCGCCGCAACGGGGGTCGGGCCACGAAGTGAACTCGCCCGGGCGGCCCGCCTGGCGATCAGCGACTCACGAATAGTCGTCCGGTCCGACATGCGGACGTCGAGCCAGCACGTCTATGCGGCGGGTGACGTGGCGTTCGCCTACAACGCCGACGCCGGGCGTCCGATCGCGGTGGAGCATTGGCAGGACGCGACGGACCAGGGATGTGTCGCCGGGACGAACGCCGCCGGCGGCGACGCGAAATGGACTGGAGTTCCCGGCTTCTGGACGACGATCGGTGAGACCACGCTGAAGTATCACGCGTGGGGCGACGGCTATGACCGCAGCCGCCTGATCGAGCGCGACGGCGGCTTCACCGTCTGGTACGAGGCCGACGGGGCTGCTGTCGGCGTCCTGACGTGCAACGCCGACGACGACTACGACTTGGCCGAGGACCTGATCACTGCCGGAAAGGCGCCACCGGTGGCGTTGACGTGACGGAAGAGGTGTGGCCGAGAGGCACTTTTGGGGGCTCGAAAAGCGGGTAATAGCAATGCATCGAGCCGTAACACGCAGGCAAGGGAGCACCTGATGATCGATCGAGGCAGTTGGCCGCTCAAGGAGCGGCACGACGAGGATGATGCGCGCACCACGCCGCCCGGATCAGTCCCGTCTGCCGGTGACCCGTCCCTGGAGCTCTTCGGTCATGGCTGGACGCCGGACCGGGAACCGTCGACTCCGGCGGACGGGTACACGGGCCGTCACCGCGCCCCGGATGGAAACGACTGACCCAACCGCGCAGCGAGATAGGGCGCCGTGCGGCTGTCGACGGCGCTCGCAACGTCTTCCGGACTGCCGGCCGCGACCACCCGGCCACCGGCATCACCCGCCCCGGGGCCCAGGTCGATCACCCAGTCCGCACCCGCCACGACACCCATGTCGTGCTCGGCGACCACGACGGTGTTGCCCGCGTCGACCAGACGGTGCAACTGACGCTCCAGCAGTTCGACGTCAGCCGGGTGCAGGCCGGTCGTCGGCTCGTCGAGCACGTAGAGGGTGTGCCCACGACGGGCTCGCTGCAACTCCGACGCCAGCTTGATGCGCTGCGCCTCTCCGCCGGACAACTCGGTTGCAGGCTGCCCGAGTCGCAGATAACCCAGCCCGACATCCCGCAGGGCCGCAAGGCTTCTCGCCGCGCCAGGGATGTCGGAGAGGAACTCTGCCGCCTCGTCGACGGTCATCGCCAGGACGTCGGCGATAGTGCGATCGCGATAATGGACCTCGAGCGTCTCCTCCGAGTAGCGGGCACCATGGCAGGTGGGGCAGGGCGCGTAAGTACCAGGGAGGAAGAGCAATTCGACGGCGACGAAGCCCTCGCCCTGGCAGGTCGGACAGCGACCTTCGGCGACGTTGAAGGAGAACCGGCCTGCCGTCCATCCTCTCCGACGGGCTTCGCCTGTCGCCGCGAACGCCGTGCGAACCGCGTCGAACATGCCGGTGTACGTCGCAAGATTGGACCGCGGTGTCCGTCCGATCGGCCGCTGGTCCACGGTCACCAGCCGGTCGACGACCTCGATGCCGTCGGCCGTCACGCCGACGCCTGCATCGAGATCGGCGTCGACGATGGAGGTGTCCGGCTCGCCCGCCTCCGGCTCGTCCGGTTCGGCGCTGCCGGGGCCCAGGTGACGTTTGACGACGTCGCCGACGACCTTGCACACCAACGTGGACTTTCCCGACCCGGAGACCCCCGTGACGGCGGTGAACACCCCGAGCGGAATCTCGACGTCGAGGTTGCGGAGGTTGTGAAAGCAGATGCCTCGCAACCGCAGAGCCCCCGATGCCAGCC
>NZ_JAVROT010000425.1:0-19667 GCF_032162605.1 Mycobacterium sp.
CAGGTCAACCGGGCGTCCGGGTCCGAGGGCGGATCGACAGGTTGGAACGCGACGCGGAGGGCAGGCTCGTCGTCGCCGACGTCAAGACCGGGAAGAGTCCGGTCAGCAAGGACGATGCCCAGCGCCACGCACAGCTGGCCATGTACCAGCTGGCCATCGCCGAAGGTGTTCTGCCGCAGGGTGATGAGGCCGGCGGCGGTCGACTGGTCTACCTCGGCAAGATCGGCGTGGCAGGTGCCACCGAGCGCGACCAGAACCCGATGACGACCGACGGCCGCGACGAGTGGCGCGAGCGCGTCCACCAGGCGGCGGGTGCAACGAGGGGCCCGGAGTTCGTGGCCCGCATCAACGACGGTTGCGGGCACTGTCCGGTGCGGGCGATGTGTCCGGCTCAGGCTGCCTTGGGAGGGCGCTCTTGACGGGCCGCTACAGTCCGGCCGAGCTGGCGGATGCGCTCGGCATCTTCGCGCCAACCGAGGAACAGGCCGCGGTCATCGCCGCACCGCCCGGCCCATTGGTGGTGATCGCCGGCGCGGGTGCCGGCAAGACCGAGACGATGGCGGCACGCGTCGTGTGGCTCGTCGCCAACGGGTATGCTCGCCCGGGCGAGGTGCTCGGTCTGACGTTCACGCGCAAGGCGGCGGGCCAACTGCTGCGTCGCGTGCGCACCAGGCTCGCGCGGCTCGCCGGTGCGGGGCTGGTGCCCGGCGACCGGGCGGAGGTCGACGAGCACCCGTCGATCGGGACCTATCACGCGTTCGCAGGCACCCTGCTGGGGGAGCACGGCCTGCTGCTTCCGGTTGAGCCATCGACGCGGCTGATCGGGGAAACGGAACTGTGGCAGTTGGCCTTTCGCGTGGTTTGCGGATACGCGGAAGACCTGCAGACCGAGAAGTCCCCGGCGACCGTGACGTCGATGGTGCTTCGGCTGGCCGGCCAGCTGGCCGAGCACCTCGTCGACACCGATCAACTCCGCGACACCCACGTCGAACTGGAGCGGCTGGTGCACGCCCTGCCCGCCGGTCCTCGTCAACGCGATGGCGGGCCGAGCCAGTCGCTTCTGAAGCTGCTGGCGACCCAGACCGAGCGCACCGAGATCGTGCCGCTGATCGACGCGTTGCACGAGCGGATGCGGGCCGAGAACGTCATGGACTTCGGCATGCAGATGGCGGCGGCGGCCCGGCTCGCCTCGACGTTCCCCCAAGTCGGTGAGCAGCTGCGTCAGCGCTACCGGGTGGTCCTCCTCGACGAGTATCAGGACACCGGCCATGCGCAGCGCGTCGCGCTGTCGTCGTTGTTCGGTGGGGGTGTCGACGACGAGCTGGCACTGACGGCCGTCGGCGACCCCATCCAGTCGATCTACGGCTGGCGTGGTGCGTCGGCGACCAACCTGCCCCGCTTCACCACCGACTTCTGCCTATCGGACGGCACGCCCGCACCCACGCTCGAACTGCGCACCAGCTGGCGCAACCCGCCGCGCGCCCTGCACCTCGCGAACGCCATTTCGATGGAGGCGCGACGGCGATCGGTGGCGGTGCGGGAGTTACTGCCACGTCCTGGCGCGGAGCTGGGCACCATCACGTGCGCGCTGCTGACCGACGTGAGCATCGAGCGGGATTGGGTGGCGGATCACTTGGCGCAGATCTACCACGGCGCCGTCGGGTCCGGCGCGGACGCTCCCACGGCGGCGGTGCTGGTGCGGCGCAACGCCGATGCCGCGCCGATCGCCGACGCGCTCACCGCCCGCGGGGTGCCCGTCGAGGTGGTTGGGCTCTCCGGCCTGTTGTCGGTCCCGGAGGTGGCCGACGTCGTCGCGATGCTGCGCCTGACCGCCGACCCGACCGCGGGCTCGGCCGCGATGCGCATCCTCACCGGTCCACGTTGGCGGTTGGGCGCGACCGACGTGACCGCGCTGTGGCGACGCGCGGTGGAACTCGACGGCGCGACGGCGGACCGGTCGTCGACCACGCACATCGTCGCGTCCGCAGGCGCCGACGCCGACAGTGCATGTCTGGCCGACGCGATCTGCGACCCAGGCCGCCCGGACCGTTACTCGGCCATCGGCTACACCAGGATCGTTGCACTCTGCCGGGAGCTGACCACGCTGCGTGCCCAGCTGCATCACCCCTTGCCCGACCTGGTCGCCGAGGTTCGCTGGATGCTCGGGGTGGATGCGGAAGTCCGTTCCGCGCAGTCGGTTTCGGCGGGATGGTGCGGCACCGAGCACCTCGACGCGTTCGCGGACGTCGTCGCCGAGTTCGCGACACGCCCGTCGGCATCGATTTCCGGGCTGCTCGCCTTCCTCGATGCGGCGATGGACGTGGAGAACGGCCTCGCGCCGGCCGAGATCGCGGTGGCGAAGGACCGCGTGCAGATCCTGACCGTGCACGCAGCCAAGGGACTGGAGTGGCAGGTCGTCGCGGTGCCCCATTTGAGCGCGCGGGTGTTCCCGTCCACCGGCTCTTCGCGTACCTGGCTCACGGACGCCGCCGACCTGCCGCCGCTGCTGAGGGGCGACCGCGCGTCGGTGTCTGAGCATGGCGTGCCCGTCCTCGACACGTCCGATGTCTACGATCGAAAGGCCTTGTCCGACAAGATCGCCAATCATCGCAAGACGCTCGACCAGCGGCGCATCGACGAGGAGCGCCGCCTCCTGTACGTCGCGTTGACGCGCGCCGAGGACACGCTGCTGTTGTCGGGCCACCACTGGGGAGCCACCGAGGCCAAACCCCGCGGCCCCTCGGACTTCCTCCTCGAGATCAAGGACGTGATCGACCGGACCACCGCGGCCGCAGGGGACCCCTGCGGTGTCGTCGAGCAGTGGGCGCCCGCACCCGCCGACGGGGACGCCAACCCACTGCGGGACAACGTGATGGAGCGGTCGTGGCCCGTCGATCCGACAGGCGCCGGTCGCGGTGACGTCGACCGTGGCGCGGAACTCGTCGCCACGGCGATGGCCGCCGACCCAACGCGGGGCGCCGCTGGCAATGAGGACACCGATGGCTGGGCGGCCGACGTCGACGCACTGCTGGCCGAGCGGGAGCGGGCCATGGAACGGCCGCCCCTCGTGCTGCCCCCGCAGGTCTCGGTCAGTGCGCTGGTGGACATCGGTCGCGATCCCGAGGGCGCGGTCCGCCGGTTGCAGCGTCGCGTGCCGACCCGACCCGACCCGCAGGCGCTTCTCGGTACCGCGTTCCACGACTGGGTGCAGCGGTTCTTCCATGCCGAGCGGCTGTTCGACCTCGAGGATCTGCCTGGCGCGGTCGACGGTGAATTGGGTCTCTCCGAAGCCGAGCGGCTCGCCGAACTGCAAGCCGCCTTCGCCGTGTCGTCGTGGGCGTCGAGAACACCGGTCGACGTCGAGGTTCCGTTCGACATGATCATCGGCGGCACGGTTGTTCGCGGTCGCATCGACGCGGTGTTCGCCGACGGCGACGGCGGTGTCACCGTGGTGGACTGGAAGACCGGTGACCCGCCCGTCACTCCAGAGGCGTTGCAGCAGAACGCGGTTCAGCTCGCCGTCTACCGGCTCGCATGGGCCGCGACCGCGGGCGTGTCACCCGACTCGGTGCGTGGGGCGTTCCACTACGTCCGAAGCGGCCGGACCGTCGTACCCGCGTCGCTGCTCGGCGCCATCGAGCTGGCCAAGATTCTCGAGGCCGCTTAGCGAGGTGCGTTGCGATACACCTTGAGCGCCTGGGTGATCATCGGGATTTGCAGCGGCAGGCGGCCGATGGTGCCGATGCGCGCCGGCCAGCCCTTGTTCCAGAGCACCCGGACCGAGTTGACGTTCGCCGGGAAGACGCCGACGAACAACGCGATGGCTGCGATGGCGCCGACACGGCGAGTGCGCGGGGCCAGCAGCAGGGTGCCGGTCGCCGCCTCGGCGACGCCGGAGGCCAGCGTGTAGAAACGCGCGCTGCCCGGCAACTCGGCGGGGACGATGGTGTCGAACGGCTTGGGAGCGACGAAGTGAAGTACGCCCATGCCGACCAGCATCGCGCCCATGCGCTGGGCGGTGGCCTGGCTGTGCGTGCTGTCGACTGATGGTGTGAGAGAGGCCATGGTTACATTGTGCTGTGCGGCGCGTTGGGCGGATGATGGGCCTTCGTGGCCAAGGGTAGGTTGCGTCGCCGGCTGGCGGCGATCGATCAGACGCTGACCAGTCAGCCAGACCACACGCTGGTCGGCACGCTGCGGATCCCCGAGCCGTTCGTCAGCCCCGCTCGCAAGATCGTGATGCGGCTGATCTACGCGCTGGCGGCGCTGTTCGCCGCGGTGATCATCGTCTACCTGGAACGTGACGGCTACCGCGACGTCCAGGACAACCAGCTGTCGTTCCTGGATTGTCTGTACTACGCGACGGTTTCGCTGTCGACCACCGGCTACGGCGACATCACGCCGTTCACGCCGTCGGCGAGGCTGGTCAACGTGCTGGTGATCACGCCGTTGCGGGTTGCCTTCCTGATCGTGTTGATCGGTACCACGGTGGAAACCCTGACCGAGGCATCGCGTCAGACCCTCAAGATCCAGCAGTGGAGGAGAAGCGTGCGCGAACACACCATCGTCGTCGGTTACGGCACCAAGGGAAAGACCGCCGTCGCGGCCATGATCGGCGACGGCGCGAAAAGCGGCGAGATCGTCATCGTCGACACCGACCGGGCGGCGCTGGACCGTGCCGACAAGGCCGGGCTGGTGACGGTGCACGGGGACGCCAACCGGGCTGACGTGCTGCGGCTCGCGGGCGCGCAGCACGCCAAGTCGATCGTGGTCGCCACCAACAGCGATCCGACCGCCGTCCTCGTCACGCTGACGGCGCGCGAGCTCGCGCCCAAGGCGAAGATCATCGCCTCGATCCGTGAGACGGAGAATCAGCACCTGCTCCTGCAGTCGGGCGCGGACTCCGTCGTGGTGTCCTCGGAGACGGCGGGTCGGCTGCTCGGGATGGCAGCCAAGACGCCGACCGTCGTGGAGATGATCGAGGACCTGCTCACGCCGGACGCCGGATTCGCGATCGCGGAGCGCGACGTGTCCTCCAAGGAGGTCGGAGGTTCGGCGCGGCACCTACCCGACATCGTGCTCGGGGTCGTGCGCGAGGGACACCTGCTTCGGGTGGATGCACCGGAGGTCGATGCCATGGAACTCGGTGACCGATTGCTCTACATCCGCAACGCGGACGCTCGATGACCGGTCCCGGCGGGGGAGAGCGAAGCGACTCGGGGAATGTGCCCGGCGGCGCGTTCAAACTGCGCAACGTGCCCCTGCTGTCGCGCGTGGGCGCCGACCGGGCCGACGAGCTGCGCACCGACGTCGACGCCGCGGTCGCCGGCTGGAGCGATGCGCTGCTGCTGAAGGTGGACCGGCGCAACCAGGTCCTCATCTCGGGCGGCCGGGTCGTGCTCGGCAAGGCGGCGAAGCACTCCGCGAAGCCCGACGAACACGCGGTGTTCCTCGGCCGGATGGCGGACGGCAGGCACGTGTGGGCGGTGCGCGGCGCCCTGGACGGACCCGAGGACCCGCATGCCGAGTCGGAGGTGCTCGACCTGCGCCGGGCGGGTTCGATCTTCGACGACGTCAGTGCGCAACTGGTCGCGACGGCCACCGCACTGCTCAATTGGCATGACAGCGCCCGCTTCAGCGCCATCGACGGATCGCCGACCAAGATCCACAAGTCGGGGTGGTCCAGAATCAACCCCGTCAACGGGCACGAGGAGTTCCCGCGCCTCGACCCGGCGGTCATCTGCCTGATCCACGACGGCCACGACCGTGCGGTGCTGGCTCGTCAGACCGTCTGGCCGGAGCGGCTCTTCTCGCTCATCGCGGGTTTCGTCGAAGCGGGTGAGTCGTTCGAATCCTGCGTCGTGCGCGAGGTGGCCGAGGAGATCGGGCTGAGCGTCACCGACGTCACGTACCTGGCGAGTCAGCCGTGGCCGTTTCCGCGCTCGCTGATGGTCGGCTTCCACGCGATCGGCGACCCGGAGCAGGAGTTCTTCTTCAGCGACGGCGAGATCGCCGAGGCCGCGTGGTTCACCCGGGCCGAGGTTCGCGATGCGCTGGCCGACGGCGACTGGAGCAGCGACTCGCCGTCGCGGCTACTCCTGCCAGGGTCCATCTCCATCGCCAGGGAGATCATCGAATCCTGGGCGTACGCCGACTGATTCAGGCGGCGAGCTTGGCCTGGACGGCCTTGAGGTTCGGGTTGGTCAGCGTCGACCCGTCGGCGAACTTCACCGTCGGGACGACGTGGTTACCGCCGTTGACCGAGCCGACGAACTCGGCTGCCCGGGGGTCGTCCTCGATGTCGACCTCGGTGTAGGCGATGCCCGCGGACTTCAGAGCGGTCTTGAGCCGGGCGCAGTAGCCGCACCATGTCGTGGAGTACATGGTGAGCGGGGCCTTGGCAGCTGTTGTCATACCTGTTGTCATAGCCGACTCAACGTAACGGACCCACCGGGTACTGCACCATCCGGCCGTGGGTCATGCGGCGTAGCGCACGTCGGATCAGACTTTGTCGCCGCGTCCTGCCAAGATGGACGCCATGCCGTCCCAGGCTCCCGTGGCCGCCTCCCCACCGCTCAGTCGGCCGCTTGATCGTCTGACTGGCGACCTCGACGATGAGCAGCGCGAGGCGGTGCAGGCGCCGCGGGGTCCGGTGTGCGTGCTCGCGGGCGCAGGCACCGGAAAGACCCGGACGATCACCCGGCGGATCGCCTATCTGGTGGCGGCCGGTCACGTGGCGCCAGGCCAGGTGCTGGCGGTGACCTTCACTTCCCGTGCCGCGGGGGAGATGCGCAGCAGGCTGCGGTCGCTCGACGAGCAGGGCGCCGACGGTGTTGGCACGGCGTCGGTTCAGGCGATGACGTTCCACGCGGCGGCCCGACGCCAGCTGCAGTACTTCTGGCCGCGGGTGGTCGGCGACACCGGGTGGGAGCTGCTCGACAGCAAGTTCGGCGTCGTCGCTCAGGCCGCGAACCGGGCGTCGATCCAGGCCAACACCGACGCCGTGCGTGACCTCGCCGGTGAGATCGAGTGGGCGAAGGCATCGCTGATCAGTCCGGAGGGCTACGCGGCGGCGGTCGCCGAGGCTGGTCGCGACATCCCGCTCGACGCCGCCAAGATCGCCACCGTCTACGCCGGGTACGAGGCCATGAAGGCGCGCCGCGACGGCACCGCGTTGCTCGACTTCGATGACCTGCTGCTGCACACCGCCGCGGCCATCGAGAACGACGCCGCTGTCGCCCAGGAGTTCCGCGACCGGTACCGCTGCTTTGTCGTCGACGAATACCAGGACGTCACACCCCTGCAGCAGCGGGTGCTCAACGCCTGGCTGGGCGAGCGTGACGACCTGACGGTGGTCGGCGACGCGAACCAGACCATCTACTCGTTCACCGGTGCCACGCCCGCCTATCTGCTCGACTTCTCACGCCGTTTTCCCGACGCCGCGGTGATACGACTGGAACGTGACTACCGCTCCACGCCGCAGGTGGTGTCACTGGCCAACCGCGTCATCGCGGTCGCGCGCGGGCGGATGGCGGGCAGCAAGCTGCATCTGGTCGGCCAGCGCGATGCCGGGCCCGCACCCACGTTCAGTGAGCATCCGGACGAAGTCGCCGAGGCCACCGCCGTGGCCAAGTCCATCAAGAAGCTCATCGGTTCGGGCACGGCCCCGTCGGAGGTCGCGGTGCTCTATCGCATCAATGCGCAATCGGAGGTGTACGAGGAGGCGCTCACCGCGGCCGGCGTGGCCTACCAGGTGCGGGGCGGGGAGGGTTTCTTCAGCCGCCAGGAGGTCCGGCAGGCGTTGGCGGCGTTGCAGCGGGCATCCGAACGCGTCGACGCGGTGGGTATCGAACTCCCGGCGGTCGTCCGCGAGCTGCTCGAGCCGCTCGGTCTGACCGCCGAGCCGCCGCAGGGCACCAAGGCCAGGGAGCGGTGGGAGGCGCTGCTCGCGCTGGTCGAGCTCGTGGAGGAAGAGGTTGCGCAGCGACCGTCGCTCGACATGCGCGCCCTGCTCGCTGAACTGCGCCAGCGTGCCGACGCGCGTCACCCGCCGGTCGTACAGGGTGTCACCCTGGCGTCGCTGCACGCGGCGAAGGGCCTGGAGTGGGACGCGGTGTTCCTTGTCGGCCTGGCCGACGGCACGCTTCCCATCTCGCACGCGCTCGCGCGTGGCGCCGACAGCGAGCAGGTCGAGGAGGAACGCCGCCTTCTCTACGTCGGCGTGACGCGGGCGCGGATCCACCTGGGGCTCAGCTGGGCGCTGGCACGTTCGCCGGGCGGTCGGCAGGGCCGGCGCCCGTCGCGCTTCCTCAACGGCGTCGCTCCGCAGGCGAGCACGGACGACGGGCCCAGCAAGCCGCGGCGGCAGCGGGCGGCCACTTCGCGCTGCCGAGTGTGCGGCGGGGCATTGAGCAGTCCGGCCTCGATCATGCTGCGCCGCTGCGAGACGTGCCCGTCGGACCTCGACGAGGAATTGTTGGCGCAGCTCAAGGAGTGGCGCCTCGTCACCTCCAAGGCGATGAAGGTGCCCGCCTACGTGGTGTTCACCGACAACACCCTGATTGCCATCGCCGAAACCCTTCCGGCCGACGAGGCCGCTCTCGTCGCCATCCCGGGTATCGGCGCTCGCAAGCTCGAACAATTCGGTCCCGACGTCCTCGCGCTTGTCAAGGGCCGGCGCTGACCCAGCGCCAAACCGCCAAGATTCGCAAAGATCGCGCCAAACTCGCAGGTCAGAAATTCGCTTGTCGATTTTGGGTGTTAACGTCTAACCTCATAACCGTCTAATCCGGTGAGCAGAAGGGAGGAGCCAAACATGAAGATCATTCAGAATTCCGGCGTAGCCATCGCTAGCGCTGACGTCATGTCGTGGCCCCTCTACGTCGCTGGACCCGCCGCCTCGGCGGCGCATTCGGCGGTTGCCACGCATGTCGCCATTCCGGCGATTGAGCGACGCACCGCCGCCGCGACCGTCGCGTCCGTGAATCGGGGCCCCACCTAGGAAGCCCACGAAAGCCAACTGGCCACGGACCCGACACCGGATCCGTGGCCAGATTTTTCGGGACATCCGAACACCTGGTCGCAGATCCATCAGAAGACAGATGGCTGATCGACTTAGACCAGGAAGAAGGTGTATCGGACATGTCTCCGCAGACATGCCGCGAGAGGGCGTTTTCGGCGGTCCCGTGTCACGTCGGTGACCCGGACCTGTGGTTCGCCGAGAATCCCCTCGAGTTGGAGCGGGCCAAGACGCTGTGCGCAGACTGCCCGATCCGGCGGCAGTGCCTCGCCGAGGCGCTGGAACGCGAAGAGCCGTGGGGGGTTTGGGGCGGCGAGATCATCGACCGCGGAACCGTGGTGGCGCGGAAGCGCCCAAGAGGCCGCCCGAGAAAGAGTGAGAAGAATCCCGTTGAAAACCCGGCAGCCGCATAGCCGGACCGAGGCCGCCTAGCCCCAACGCATTGCTGGGGTTAGGCTGCCTCTTCTGCGAACCCCGGGATGAGTTCCAGCGCAAGCGCTTTGGTCGGGATGTGCGCATCGAGCTGACACGAGATCGCGACGTTGGACGCGATGACCCGCATCGGAATGGCCAGCTTGGCGGGAATGTCCATCTGGCGGGCCGTCTTGATCGAGTCGACCGAGAGCTCCATGTTGGCGGCGGCCATCTTCTGCAGCCACTTGCGGGTGTAGTGGAACACCTCGACCTCGAGTGGCTCGACGTACTGGCGCAGCATGTCGTCGATCTCGCGCGACGAAACCTGTTGTCCGCGTTGAATGAAACCGATCTTCTCCATCGTCGGAAGCAGTTTGCCGTAGTCCTTCTCTAGTGCGTAGCGGACGGTCAGTCCCAGCTCGATCGGGATACCGCCGGGCATCGGGGCCACGGCGCCGAAGTCGAGCACACCCAGTTTGTCCCCGGGCAGCAGCATGAAGTTTCCCGGATGCGCGTCGCCATGCATCATCTCGATGCGCCTCGGGGCGTCGTAGGTGAGCTCGAAGAGTCGCGTACCCACGATGTCGCGCTGCTCGGGCGTGCCGTTGCGGATGATCTGCGCCATCGGGATGCCGTCCATCCATTCGGCGATGACGACCTTGGGCGAGCTCGCGACGATCGCCGGTACCACGAAGTGCGGGTCGTCGCGGTACCCCTTGGCGAAGACGCGTTGGTTCTCCGCCTCGAGCCGGTAGTCGAGTTCCATCTCGGTGCGTTCGATCAACTCGTCGACCACGCCCTGGACGTCGGCGCCTGGGGACAGCTGTTTGAACACGTACACGAGCCGCTTCATGGTCTTCAGATCGGCTCGCAGCGCCTCGTCGGCACCGGGGTACTGAATCTTGACGGCGACCTCGCGACCATCGGACCAGACCGCCTTGTGAACCTGCCCGATGCTCGCCGAAGCGATCGGGGTGTCGTCGAACGAGGTGAACCGCTCCCGCCACTTGGTACCGAGTTGGGCGTCGAGGACGCGGTGCACCTTGGCCGCGGGCAGTGGGGGGGCGTCCTTCTGAAGTTTGGTGAGTGCCTCGCGGTACGGCTCGCCGAACTGCTCGGGAACGGCGGCCTCCATGACGGAGAGCGCCTGGCCGACCTTCATGGCACCACCCTTGAGTTCGCCGAGGACGGTGAAGAGTTGGTTGGCCGCCTTCTCCATCAGCTCCGCGTTGACCTGGTCCCTCGACGAGCCGGTCAAACGCTTTCCGAAGCCGAGGGCCGCGCGGCCCGCGATGCCGACGGGCAAGCTTGCGAGCTTCGCATTACGGGCCGCTCGTCCACGCTTGATGTCTGCCACTCCACCATCATCCATTACGAAGCTGGACGGACCGCCGCGAAGTGCCAGCGATCTCTGTGAGCGCGCCCACCCGGCGCGTTGCGGGTCCCCGTCAGCACTCGCACCGGGGGTGACGTGGCCAACGGCGGCTCACCGTGGAACCTGTCCGGACGTCGAACTCCAGCGTGGTGTCCAGGGTCGGCGGCGGTTCGCCCGCGCGGCGCGGGTCATCGGACTCGTGCACGGCCTGGATGACGCGGTCAACCTGGTTGAGCGCGAGCGCCGCGGTGCCGAGCATGGTCGCTCGGTCAGCGCTGCCGACTGCGTCCCGCAACTGGGCGGCGACGGCAGGCCATGCCGCATCGCGGTCGCTGCGGTACAGGTCCGCGCAGCCCAGACAGCTCGTGACCCCGGGAATCACCAACGGACCGACCAGCCCCGTCCCGTCGCGCACCCGCACCGGAAGGTGCGGAATCCGTGCCTCGTGCAGGTCGCGCAGGACCCGCGGATCAGCGACGAGGAAGTCAGACAACACCACCAGGTCAACGGTTCCCGGTGTGACACCCGCATGGCTGAGCCTGCTTTGGCGGACCCTGGCCCCCGAACACCGCAAGGCGCTCGCCAGGAGGTCCGACAGGGGGCCACGGCCGTGGATGCGAATCGACGCCGACCGGGTGCGCGGCGGTGTGGTGGTCGCCAGCCCCGCCTCGACGAGGGATGTCACCAGTTCCGTCATTGCCGACGCGTCGACGATTCCCCGATTCAGCGCCAGCGCCCTCAGGTCGCTCGCCGAGACACCGGACTGCATCGCGCGCAGCAGGTCGGCCAGCGCGGCTGCCGATAACCCATCGGGTGGGTGGACCAACATCGCGCGCCGCGGGTCCCATCCCACCTGCACCGCGCCATCCGGCCTGACCAACACCGGCATGGCCGGGTTGAGGGTGTGGCTCGACATGCGACGACTCTGCCACGGGACGCCGCTACCGCGTTTTAGTTATCCACAGGCCCTGAGCTGGGCCCCGGATCGGAGCCCTTCTCCTCGTCGTTGAAGTCCTTCTCGAGGTCGGCGATCGCCTGGTCCATGCCGCTGGTGTCGCCGCCCACCACGCGGTCGATGAAGCCTGCGGGTTCGTCGAGATCGTCTGCGCCGGGAAGCAGGTCGGGGTGCTGCCAGACCGCATCACGGGCGTCCGCGCCGACGCCCTCGGTGAGCCGCTCCCACAACACCGCCGCCTCCCGCAGCTTGCGAGGGCGCAGTTCCAGTCCGACGAGGGTCGCGAAGGTCTGCTCGGCGGGCCCGCCGGTGGCGCGTCGCCGACGGAGCGTCTCGCTCAGCGCCGACGCGCCGGGAATCCGGTCGCCCAGCGCAGCGGTCACGACGGTCTGCACCCAGCCTTCGATGAGGGCCAGCAGCGTCTCAAGGCGTTCGAGCGCCGCGACCTGTTCTGGCGTCGACTTCGGTTCGAAGATGCCCTGATTGAGCAGTTGCTCCATGGCCGAGGGGTCACCGAGTGAGGCGGGATTGAAGCCCGCGGCGAGGTCCTGGATCCCGCTCATGTCGACCTTCATGCCACGGGCGAAGGCCTCGACGGCGTTGAGCAACTGCGTCGACAGCCACGGCACGTGGCTGAACAGGCGGTGGTGCGCGGCCTCGCGCGCGGCGAGGAACATCATGATCTCGCTGCGTGGCTGCTCCAGTCCCTCGGCGAGGGACTCGATGGCCTCGGGCATCAGAGCCGACACTCCCTTGGGTCCCAGGGGCAGCCCAATGTCGGTGGAGGTCAACACTTCCTTCGACAGCGTGCCCAGGGCCTGGCCGAGCTGTGAACCGAAGGCCATGCCACCCATCTGGGTCATCATCGCGAGAAGTGGACCCGCCATGGCCTTGGCCTCCTCGGGCAGCGCCGAGGCCCACACCGTCGACATCTGCTCGGCGACCGGGTCACACAGGCGCTTCCACGTGGCGAGCGTGTTGTCGACCCACTCGCTGGGCGTCCACGCCACGGCGGTCGCGGTGCCCGCCGGGAGGGGAGTCACACCGTCGAGCCAGGTGTCGGCCAGGCGCACGGCGTCGACGACGGCTGCTCTGGTCTTCTCTGGCACGGGTTTGACGAAGCCGATGGAACTGGACGCCAACTGGCGGGCCAGGTCGTAGTTCACGGGGCCGGACTGGGCGCCACCCGACGTCGTGGCGCCTGCGCCACTGAACATCTCGCCTAGTCGGGAGAAGATCTGACCAAGGTTGGACATGTCGAATTCGCCGCCCCCGAATCCGAATGGATCCGATTGCGACCCCTTGTCCGGGTCTTTCTTGCGGTCGTCTCGCTCGGGGTCGTCTCCCGAGGAGAAGCCGAAGGGCAGGTCAGCCATGGCTTCCACGGTACTCACCCCTCGGCCGTGGCGCGGGGTCCCGGGTCACGCTGAGAGTGAACTCGAACGCCCCGGCGAGCGCTGGGAGGGGGAAAATGGGCGTGAGCCTTACTGTGGGCACCGTGAACAGGCGGGTAATGACCCTGGTGGTGGCGCTGGTGCCGATCGTGGCGTTCGGTCTGCTGATGTCCTTGGTGACGGTGCCGTTCGTGGCACTCGGTCCTGGTCCGACGTTCAATACGCTCGGAGAAGTCGAGGGAAAGCAGGTCGTCGACATCCATGGCACCGAGGTGCATCCCACGTCAGGGCACCTCAACATGACCACGGTCAGCCAGAGCGACGGTCTGACGCTCGGCCAGGCGTTGCAGCTGTGGATGTCGGGTGACGAACAACTCGTCCCGCGCGACCTGGTGTACCCGCCGGACAAGTCCAAGGACGACATCGACAAGCAGAACGCAGGGGACTTCAAGCAGTCGGAGAACAGCGCCGAGTACGCCGCGCTGGGCTACCTCAAGTACCCGCAGGCTGTCACCGTCCAGAACGTCACCGACCCGGGGCCGTCGGCGGGGAAGCTGCAAGAGGGTGATGCGATCGACCTGGTCAATGACCAACCCGTGGCCAACCTCGAGCAGTTCACCGCCATCCTGAAGACGACCAAGCCGGGTGAGCAGCTGGTGATCGACTATCGCCGCAAGGACGGCTCCCTCGGCACGACGACGGTCACGTTGGGCAAGAACCCGGACCGCGACTACGGCTTTCTCGGCGTCGGGGTGCTCGACGCGCCGTGGGCGCCGTTCAAGATCGACTTCAACCTCGCGAACATCGGCGGCCCGTCGGCCGGTCTGATGTTCAGCCTCGCCGTCGTCGACAAGCTGACGACCGGCGACCTCAACGGCGGCAAGTTCGTCGCGGGCACCGGGACTATCGCGGGAGACGGCAAGGTCGGTCCGATCGGCGGTATCTCTCACAAGATGTACGCCGCGCAGGAGGCCGGGGCGACGGTGTTCCTGGTCCCCGCGCAGAACTGCGACGAGGCCACGGCTGCCCACGACGACGGTCTGCAACTCATCAAGGTCGAGGACCTCGCCGGTGCCATCGGCGCACTGAAGACTTATTCCGCCGGTGGCGAACCGCCCCATTGCTGAGAAGTCGCTTCGCAGCGAATGCGTAGAGTTGTGGCACGCCGAATCGCGGCGCCACGACTTACGGGGCGAGCGAAGCGACGGAGACGGCGATGTCACGGACCTGTGGCACCTGAGACTGGAGTTGACGAGTGGGGATGCGGCCCGCGGCACGGATGCCGAAGCTGACTCGACGTAGCCGGATTCTGATCGGGATCGCACTCGCGGTCGTCCTGTTGTTGCTGATCGGCCCGCGCCTGATCGACGCCTACGTCGACTGGTTGTGGTTCGGGGAGCTCGGGTACCGGTCGGTGTTCACCACCAAGCTGATGACGCGATTGGTCGTGTTCCTGGCGGCCGCGTTGCTCATCGGTGGAGTGGTGTTCGCCGGCCTTGCGCTGGCTTACCGAAACCGTCCGGTGTTCGTCCCCACCGCGGGACCCAACGACCCCGTCGCGCGCTACCGCACCACCGTGATGGCCCGGTTGCGGCTGTTCGGCCTCGGCCTGCCGTTGTTCATCGGGTTGCTGGCAGGCATCGTCGGACAGACCTACTGGGTGCAGGTCCAGCTGTTCCTTCACGGCGACAAGTTTGGCGTCACCGATCCGCAGTTCGGCATGGATCTCGGTTTCTACGCGTTCGACCTGCCGTTCTATCGATTGGTGCTCAACTTCCTCTTCGTCGCGACGTTCCTGGCTCTCGTCGCGAATCTGCTCGGCCACTACCTGTTCGGTGGCATCCGGCTCGCCGGTCGGACCGGCGCGCTGAGCCGCTCGGCGCGCATCCAGCTCGTCACGCTGGTCGGCACCCTGGTCCTGCTCAAGGCGTTCGCGTACTGGCTGGACCGCTACGAGCTGCTCAGTCATACACGTGGGGGCAAGCCGTTCACCGGCGCCGGCTACACCGACATCAACGCGGTACTGCCCGCCAAGCTGATCCTGCTGGCCATCGCTCTGATCTGCGCGGTCGCCGTCTTCTCCGCGGTTGTGCTCCGCGACTTGCGGATACCCGCGATCGGCGTGGTGCTGCTCCTGCTGTCGTCGCTCATCGTGGGTGCGGGCTGGCCGCTGATCGTCGAGCAGTTCAGCGTCAAACCCAATGCCGCGCAGAAGGAAAGCGAGTACATCAGTCGCAGCATCACCGCGACCAGACAGGCCTACGGGCTCACCGACCAATCGGTCACCTACCGCGACTACAGCGGTGACGCGCAGACCACCGCGCAACAGGTGGCCTCCGACCGGGCGACGACGTCGAACATTCGCCTGCTCGACCCCACCATCGTCAGCCCCGCATTCACCCAGTTCCAGCAGGGCAAGAACTTCTACTCCTTCCCCGACCAGCTGGCGATCGACCGCTACAACGGCCGCGACGGCAATCTGCGCGATTACGTGGTCGCGGCGAGGGAACTCAACCCGGACCGGCTGATCGAAAACCAGCGGGACTGGATCAACCGCCACACCGTCTACACGCACGGCAACGGTTTCATCGCGTCGCCGGCCAACACGGTGCGCGGCGTTGCGAACGACCCGAACCAGAACGGTGGCTACCCCGAGTTCCTGGCCAGTGTGGTCGGTGCCAACGGCAGCGTCGTGCAGCCGGGCCCGGCACCGCTGGATCAGCCGCGCGTCTACTTCGGTCCGATCATCGCCAACACGGCGGAGGACTACGCGATCGTCGGCAAGAACGGCACCGACCGCGAGTACGACTACGAGACCAACACGGACACGAAGAACTACACCTACACCGGCACCGGCGGCGTGCCGGTCGGGAACTGGTTGGCGCGCAGTGTGTTCGCGGCTAAGTTCGCCGAACGGAACTTCCTGTTCTCCAACGTGATCGGCCAGAACAGCAAGATATTGTTCAACCGCGATCCGGCGAAGCGTGTCGAGGCGGTCGCGCCGTGGCTGACCACGGACACCGGCGTGTACCCGGCGATCGTCAACAAGAAGATGGTGTGGATCGTCGACGGGTACACCACGCTCGACAACTACCCCTACTCGGAGCTGACGTCACTGTCGTCGGCGACCGCGGATTCGAACGAGGTGGCGCTGAACCGGTTGCAGCTCGACAAGCAGGTGTCCTACATCCGGAACTCGGTGAAGGCCACCGTCGACGCCTACGACGGCACCGTCACGTTGTACGCGCAGGACGAGACCGACCCGGTGCTCAAGGCGTGGATGTCGGTCTTCCCCGGCACCGTCAAGCCGAAGAGTGACATCTCACCGGAGCTGCAGGAGCACCTGCGCTACCCCGAGGACCTGTTCAAGGTGCAGCGGGCGCTGCTGGCCAAGTATCACGTCAACGATCCGGTGACGTTCTTCTCCACGTCGGACTTCTGGGACGTCCCGCTCGACCCGAACCCGACGGCCAGCAGCTTCCAGCCGCCGTACTACATCGTGGCGAAGGACATCGCCTCCAACGACAGTTCGGCGTCCTTCCAGCTGACCAGCGCGATGAATAGATTCCGTCGGGACTTCCTGGCTGCCTATATCAGTGCCAGTTCCGACCCGGCCACCTACGGCAAGATCACCGTGCTCACGATCCCCGGCCAGGTGAACGGTCCCAAGCTGGCCTTCAACGCGATCAGTACCGACACGGCGGTCAGCCAGGACCTCGGCGTCATCGGCAGGGACAACCAGAACCGGATCCGCTGGGGCAATCTGCTGACGTTGCCGGTGGCTCAGGGCGGCCTGCTCTACGTGTCACCGGTGTACGCCTCGCCGGGAGCCAGCGACGCGGCGTCGTCCTACCCCCGGCTGATTCGTGTCGCGATGTTGTACAACGACAAGGTCGGCTACGGCCCCACCGTCAGCGACGCGTTGGATGAGTTGTTCGGCGCCGGCGCAGGAGCCACTGCGACCGGTCCTGCGCCGACGGATCTTCCCAACGGGCAGCAGTCGCCGCCCGCTGGTGCTCCGCCGAACGGTCAGCCGCAGGCCACCCCGCCGCCCAATCCTCAAGGCCGGGCCCCCGAGGTGTCGGTCCCGGTGGCGGTGCCTGGTGGAGCGACGCAGCTGACGGCGGCAAAGGCCGCTGCGCTGCAACAGGTTCAGACGGCGTTGGACGCGATGCAGCAGGCTCAGCAGGGCGGCAACTTCGCCGAGTACGGGCAGGCTCTGCAGAACCTGGACGACGCGATGAACAAGTACCGGGACACGAAGTAGTCCACTAGGTTCCTCAGGTGCGTTATCGGTTGCTCGGGCCGCTGCAGGTCGTGCGCATCGAGTCGGCCACCGACGAGCGCTTGCGCGAGGAGTCGACTGGCACCGACGAGCGCTTGCGCGAGGAGTCGACTGGCACCGAGGTGCAGGTCGACATCGGACCGCCGAAGCAGCGCGGTGCTGGCCGCCCTGCCGCTGGCGCGCCGTCGCGTGGTCTCCGTCGACGGCCTGATCGACGCGCTGTGGGGCGACGACGGTCCCGGTAGCGCGCGACGGCCAGCCTCCATGCGTACGTCGCCAACCTGCGCTGGGCGCCGCGCGACGGCGGTTCGGCGTCGCCGATCGTGCGGCAGTCACCGGGCTACTACCTCGCGGCCGGGCCCGACGACGTCGACCTGAGCGAGTTCTCGGCGGCAGCGGCGAGTTCGGCAGCGGTGGTCGAGGCGCAGCGCTGGGATGGGGCACTGGCAGCGGCTGACGCCGCAATGGCGTTGTGGCGCGGTCAATTTCTGGAAGACCCGCACGGCGAGCATTGGAGGTCCGCCGTCTCGGCATGCGTGCAGTGGAAGCGCGGCGCTCGCGTTGACCTGACCAGCCGCGTCCGACGACCGGCTTGGAGATTCCTTGGATCGCCCGCGTGCCTGCGCGCCAAGCCGACGCCAAGCGGCGTCGATGAACCTTGCGACGACGAGAAACCGAATCGATGAAGGGAACGTCCGATGAGCCCCCACGCCCCGACCCAGGTCGACGACGACATGGTCGAGCTGCGCACGCACACGAGGGCGCCCGTCGCGCTCCCTGGAGAGCGGGTGTGTACGAGCGTGCCACGCCGTGGAACGTCGCGGTGCCCGTGCGGCCCGCTGCGGTTGTGCTGGCGTCCACTGCGAGCGACGTCGCCGACGTGATGCGGTTCGCAGCCGAGCGGGGGTTGAGAGTGGCCGTCCAGGCGACGGGCCACGGTGCGACGGCGATCGGCGCCGACAACGTCCTGGTTCTCACCGCAGGCATGACGGGATGCGTCGTGGACGCCCTCAGCTGGACCGCTCGCGTCGGTGGCGGGGTCACGTGGCGAACGGTGCTCGACGCGGCCACACCGCACGGTCTGGCGCCGCTGTGCGGCTCGGCGCCCGCAGTGGGCGTCGTTTGGCTACCTGACCGGCGGCGGCATCGGCCCGCTGGTGCGCACCGTCGGGCTGTCCGCCGACCACGTGCGGGCGTTCGTATTGGTGACCGGGTCGGGCCAGGTGCTCCGCATCACCCCCGACGAACACGTCGACCTCTTCTGGGGTCTGCGGAGCGGCAAGTCGATGTCCGGCATCGTCACCGCCGATGAGATCGACCTGCTGTCGATCGCCGAGTTCTATGGCGACGCAATATACTTCGACCGAGCTCACACCGCCGACGTATTCCACGCTTGGCGGCAGTGGAGCGCCCGACTGCCGGATGACGGTCGCCGTGCGCGACGTCGCGCCGATCCTCATCGATGCCATCGGCGTGATGCCCTACGCCGCCATCGGTCCCGGGCACGCGGATCCGGTGGACCCCATGCCCACCCACGAGCCCCACGCGCTGTTGCGCGAACTGAGTGCGGAGACCGTCGATGAGATCCTCGCCGCGTGCGGCCCGGCGTCGAACTCGCCGCGGACGATCGTCGAGCTCAGGCTCCTCGGTGGTGCGCTGGCCCATGAGCCGCGGCACCGCAGTGCCTTCTGCCACCGCAACGCCGCCTACGCGCTGTCGGTGATCGGTGTTCTGGCACCGCCAGCCGGTGGCGGGGTCGTTGGGCACGCAGCTGCGCTGGTGTATGAACTGACGAGGTGGTCGACCGGAGGCCAGATGCCGAACTTCGCGCCGTCGGCCGATCCCACGTGGCTCACGCGCTGCTACAACGAAGACACGCTGCACTGTTTGAGGGCGCTCGCGCATCGCTACGATCCGGCTTCCGTGATGCGCTGATCACCGGATTTGGACTCTGCCAACAGCTTCGGTAACCTCTTGTTTACCCGTCGCGGGGTGGAGCAGCTCGGTAGCTCGCTGGGCTCATAACCCAGAGGTCGCAGGTTCGAATCCTGTCCCCGCTACCAGCGGAAATGGCCCCAGAGGTACGACCTCTGGGGCCATTTTCATGCCCGTCGGACACGCATTTGGACACGTTAGCTAGGTATCTGAGTTAACTGTCCTGCGCCTTCGTTGCCGAATTCCAGCCTTTTGGCGAGCGTAATGGCGTTTCTCTCTCGGGCGCCGCT
>NZ_JAVROT010000426.1:0-6060 GCF_032162605.1 Mycobacterium sp.
CGTCGGTGACGAAGTAGCCCGAGATGTAGCCCTTGTCGAACCGCATGCCCTCGGTGAGCTCGAGCTGCAGGCCGAAGGTGTTGGACTCCTCGACGGTGATGACACCCTCGTTGCCGACCTTGTCCATGGCCTCGGCGATGAGGTCGCCGATCGACTGGTCACCGGCGGAGATCCCGGCGGTGGCAGCGATCTGCTCCTTGGTCTCGATCGCCTTGGCCGACGCCAGCAGCGTCTCGGTGATCTTCTCGACGGCCTTCTCGATGCCGCGCTTCAGACCGAGCGGGTTGGCGCCTGCCGCCACGTTGCGCAGACCCTCGCGAACGAGTGCCTGGGCGAGAACCGTTGCGGTGGTGGTGCCGTCGCCTGCGACGTCGTCAGTCTTCTTGGCGACTTCCTTGACCAGCTCTGCGCCGATCTTTTCGTACGGGTCCTCCAGCTCGATCTCCTTGGCGATGGAAACACCATCGTTGGTGATCGTGGGGGCGCCCCACTTCTTCTCCAGAACGACGTTGCGGCCCTTGGGTCCCAACGTCACCTTTACTGCGTCGGCGAGGGCGTTGAGCCCGCGCTCGAGGCCACGGCGGGCCTCTTCGTCATACGCAATTGTCTTAGCCATTGCGAAGTGTTCCTCCGGATTAGGGATGGCACGATTTGTGGTCGGGCTCAGTGCCCGCGACGGACGACCAAGGCTGTGCGGCCTGGTCTCACCGTCCCGACCTAGCACTCACCGATCGCGAGTGCCAACCTAAGTTTTAGCACTCGACCATGGCGAGTGCAAGGTTCGGGGGCCGCCAGGACACTGCTAGGACGACACCCGCAGACCCGCCTCGATCACCGCCGTCACCTTTCCGGTGACCTCGAAGCCGTAACTCTGCGTCGCCTTGCATACGACCAGAAGCGCCTTGACCTCCGCCACGCCCACGTCACGGCGCGCGGTACCCGCGCGCTGCGCAGACGCGAGCAAGTCGCCGAGCAACTCGAGAAAGACCGCCTCGGCTCCTGGTGCTGCTGCGTCGACGTCCATGCCATAGCCGGCCAGCGCCTCGACCAGACCGTGGTCGGTGGCGCTCATCGTCACCATCTCGCGCAAGAAGACGAACAGCGCCTCTCCAGGTCCGACGGAGCCGAGCAGCGCACGACCGCTGGCGACGATGCCCCGCACCCGGTCGTCGATGACGGCGGCGAAGAGCGCCTCCTTGGTCGGGAAGTGCCTATACACCGTGCCTGCACCGACGCCGGCGCGACGGGCGATCTCGTCGATGGGCACTGAAGGCCCATCGGAGGCGAACGCCTCGTAGGCCACCTCGAGCACCCTCGCCCGGTTGCGGGCGGCGTCGGCGCGCATCGGCCGGACCGGTTCGGACACCATTTCCCTTCGGTTGACTTCCCTTCGGTTGACGAAGCGGGGCGTGCGATCCGTATAGTCGAATCAACCGGAGCGGGCGTTCCGGTTTGATCATACTCAGGAGGTTTTCGGATGAGCTGGCTCGAGCTCCGAGCTCTCGCGCCACCTGCCCGGCGTCGCGCAGCTGGTCTTCCGGACCCTCGAACAGGGCACCGAGATGGGCGCACTGCCGACCCTGCGTGCGGCCACCGACACCCCCGTCCTCGGCGCCCAGTACTTCGGCCCGGGTAGCTTGATTGGGATGCGCGACAATTCGAAGGTGGTCTCGTCAAATGGCCGTTCCCACGACGCTGCGGCTCAGCGTCGTCTGTGGACGGTGTCCGAAGAGCTGACCGGTGTCAGGTTTCCCTTTCCGGCGGGGGCGAACGGTTCGATCGATTCGTGATCGCTATGCAATCCGGGGCATCGACTCCGACGTGCACAGGTCACTCACCGTCAGCGACGCCCTCACGAACGAGACTGTTCGTGCAGGAGGCGCGCGAGAACTTCGGTGACATCGGGGCCGTCGCCCCCAGCAGTCCGGTTCTGGCTCGCGCGATGACCGCACACCTCGACCGTTGCCGATCGCCGCGGACCGTACTCGAAGTCGGTGCGGGAACCGGCGCCGTGACGGCTGCGCTGATCGACCGGCTCGGTCACGAGGACCGGCTCGACGTCGTGGAGTCCAACGAAGCCTTCGCGGGAGCACTTCAGGCCGTCACCGGTGCCTCCGCGTCCACGGACCGTCCCCGTACGACGGTCCACACGATGAGGATCGAAGCCTTCGAAACCGGGGTTCGGTACGACGCGATCGTCTCGGGACTGCCCTTCACCAACGCCACGCCAGACGAAGTTCGGGTGATCCTCGACAGATACGACAGCCTGCTTACCGATGGTGGCAGCATCGTCTACTTCGCGTACGTGGGCACTCGGCGGATGCGTTCTGTGATCGCGTCGGGCAACGAAGCGCGTCGGCATGAAGCGGTCGAGAAGCTCCTGTGCGACTACAGAAGGCAATTCGACACTTCACGACAGACGGTCTGGCGCAATCTGCCACCTGCCCGAGTCTGGGCACTTCGGCGCCCCCGCTGCCAAGAGAAGCCGTCTTGGTAGCAGACTGGCGGGGTGTCACTGGTCGTGCCGCCGTATCCCCCCGCCCGCTATACGAAGCCTGAGCCGGAGGTCTCCGCCTCGCTGCGCCGCGGCGACGCGCCCCCGGACTACGACTCCTTCGGACTGGTTCAGTACCACTATCTGGCCGATCAGAAGAAGACCGACGACGACTACGGCCTCTACCGCGTCGACCTCTCCCCCAAGGCAGGTGGACCGGGCCCGCACTTTCACCGATCCATGTCGGAGGCGTTCTTCGTACTGTCCGGGCGGATGAGGCTCTACGATGGCCGCGACTGGATCGACGGCGGGCAGGGCGACTTCCTGTTCGTGCCGCCCGGCGGTGTGCACGGTTTCCGCAACGAGGCGGACGCACCTGCGTCGATCCTCATGCTGTTTGCTCCCGGCGCGCCGCGGGAGCATTACTTCGAGGGCCTCGCCCAGCTCGGCGACCTCACCGACGACGAGCGTCGGGACTGGTTCATCGCGAACGACAACCACTTCGTGGAGTGACACGCCGACTCGTCGGCTGACACGCCCTGCAGATATGCGAACCCGTAACCCCTTGCCCTAGACTGCCCTTCGACCAGTTAGGAGTCCTCGGGTGCAGGGTTATGCAGCGCCCAGCACCCAGGCGTTGCGGGGCTGGCAACGTCGGGCCATGGTGCGGTATCTCACCGCCCGGCCGCGGGACTATCTGGCCGTGGCAACCCCTGGATCGGGCAAGACCACCTTTGCGCTGCGCATTGCCGGCGAGCTCCTGGCCGACGGCACCGTCGAGCGGATCACGATCGTCGTGCCCACCGAGCACCTCAAGATTCAGTGGGCGCGCGCCGCCGCCGCGATCGGCCTCTCGCTGGACCCCAAGTTCAGCAACTCCAACGCCCAGAACTCCGACGAGTACCACGGCGTGGTCGTCACCTACGCCCAGGTGGCCAGTCACCCGGGGCGACATCGGGTGCGCACCGAGAACCGCAAGACGCTGGTCGTCTTCGACGAGATCCACCACGGCGGCGACGCCAAGACTTGGGGTGACGCAATCCGCGAGGCGTTCGGCGACGCGACCCGCAGGTTGGCGCTGACGGGCACTCCGTTCCGCAGCGACGACAGCGCGATTCCGTTCGTGACCTACGAGCGTGGGCCCGACGGTCTGGAGCGCTCACAGGCCGACCACGTCTACGGCTACGCCGAGGCACTTGCCGACGGGGTGGTGCGGCCCGTCGTCTTCCTGGCCTACTCGGGTGAGTCGCGGTGGCGCGACAGCGCGGGCGAGGAACACGCCGCCCGGCTGGGCGAACCGCTGAATGCCGAGCAGACCGCCCGCGCCTGGCGTACCGCGCTGAACCCGGCGGGCGAGTGGATGCCCGCAGTGATCGCCGCCGCCGACAAGCGGCTGCAACAGAAGCGCCAGCACGTGCCCGACGCGGGCGGCATGATCATCGCCTCGGACCAGACTGCGGCCAGGGCGTACGCAGGTCTGTTGACCACGATCACCGGCGAGGCGCCGACCGTGGTGCTGTCGGACGATCCCGGTTCCTCGGACCGCATCACGGCGTTCTCCCAGGGCACCAGCCGCTGGCTCGTCGCGGTGCGCATGGTGTCCGAGGGCGTCGACGTGCCGCGACTGGCGGTCGGGGTCTACGCCACCAGCGCGTCGACGCCGCTGTTCTTCGCGCAGGCGATCGGCCGCTACGTCCGCTCGCGCCAGCCGGGCGAGACCGCGAGCATCTTCTTGCCGTCGGTGCCGAACCTGCTGCAGCTGGCCAGCGAGATGGAGGCTCAGCGCAACCACGTGCTGGGCAAGCCGCACCGCGAATCGCAGGGCGACGAGTTCGAGGAATACGAAGAGAAACAGAAGTCCGAGCCAAGCGAGATGGACAACGGCTTCGAGATGCTCGGCGCGGACGCCGAGCTGGACCAGGTGATCTTCGACGGCTCGTCGTTCGGGACCGCGACACCCGCGGGCAGCGACGAGGAAGCCGACTACCTAGGCATCCCGGGCCTGCTGGATTCCACCCAGATGCGAGACCTGTTGCGGCGCAGGCAGGAAGAGCAGTTGGACCGCCGGACCGCCGCAGGTGGCGCGGTGCCGGTGAGGTCCACGACCCACGGTCAGCTGCGCGATCTACGCCGCGAACTCAACGCGCTGGTGACGCTCGCCCATCACCGCACCGGCAAGCCACATGGCTGGATCCACAACGAGCTGCGCCGCATCTGCGGCGGGCCGGTGGTGGCGGCGGCGAACTCCGATCAGATCGCCGCGCGCATCGAGGCGGTCCGCGGGTTGAAGGCGTAGGCAGTTTGGCTCGTCGAGACTACGGAATTTGACGGATTTTCCGCGAAATTCGTCACGAACCGTAGTCTCGCGGAATGCCAGCTGACACGCCCACCATCCTGGCGACCAGCGGAGGCATCCAGGAGGGACGCCGAACCCGACTCGCCTTCAGTGCACTGACCGACTATGCCGTAGAACTGTCCGGGACGACCGGCCGTGCACCACGAATGTGCCTGCTTGCCACCGCGATGGGCGACGACCGGGCAACCCTGAACTACCTGGCCGAGGCTGCCCAGGAGCGAGGGTGTTCGGCGTCGCATTTGACCCTGTTTCCCATGCCCAACGTCGACGACATCACGGAGCATCTCCTCGCCCAGGACGTGATCTGGGTGTTCGGCGGGAGCGTGGCTGGACTGCTCGCCATGTGGCGACTGCACGGCGTCGACGACGCGCTTCACGCGGCCTGGCAAGCGGGCGTGGTGCTCACCGGCATCTCGGCCGGTTCGCTCTGTTGGCACGTCGGGGGCACCACGGACTCGTTCGGGCCGGACCTTCGAGCCGTGACCGACGGACTTGGCTTCGTGCCATTCTCCAATGGCGTGCACTACGACTCGGAGCCTCAGCGGCGACCACTCCTTCAGCGTCTGGTTGGCAACGGAACGCTGCCCGCCGGCTACGCGACCGACGACGGCGCAGGCGTCCTGTACCACGGCACGGAATTCGTCGAGGCCATCGCCGAAACCGACGGCGCCGGAGCGTACTTCGTCACCGCCGACGGCGAACGTGGAGTCACCGAGACGCGCCTCGACACCAGGCGACTGTGATGCGCAGCCACGTGTGCGCTGCATCGTGGCCCAAAACACACATGACAAGTTCGAGGAATCGCACTATTTTGACGATGTCGAAGATAGTTGAGACCCGGGGGGGTACATGGAATCGTCGATCCAACGAAGGCGCTGGCGATGGTCTCGCTCGGCGATTTCTCGCGCATAGTCTCGGCCATCCACGCCGCCGCGATCACTCCGCACCATTGGATCGAGGCGATGGAGGCCGTGCGCTGTACATTCGGCTCGACCAGCGCTGCGATGATCACCGCCGACGGGACGAGTCGGGTGATCAACAGCGCTTACCTTCCACCGGAGGCCGAACGGGCCTACCGCGATCACTACCGCCGCGTCGACTACGTGCTCGACGCCGTCGAGCACGGACCCGTCGGGCTGATTCGAAGCGGCGAGCCACTCGTCGCGTTGAATACGCGGTCGGAGTTCAACGCCGACTGGCTGCACCCCCA
>NZ_JAVROT010000427.1:0-6826 GCF_032162605.1 Mycobacterium sp.
AGCACACCGACCAGCGCGGCCATGACGATCATGGACGCGCTCACCGGCGACTCAGTCGATCTCGCCTAGGGCACGCAGACGCGCCCTGCCCCACGCTGCGGTGCGCTCGTCATCCGACTCGGAGTCCCGCTTGGCCTCGTCGGCGTCGATCTCCGATTCCAGTTCGGCGTTCTCGACCAGGATCCGGACGGCTTCTTCGGTGACGGACAGGAAACCCCCGTCCACCGCGATGCGAAGATCCTCCTCTCCCTCCCGCTCGACCCGCACCATGGCGTCGTCGACCAGTTGGGCCACCAGCGGAATGTGCCGTGGCAGGATGCCGATCTCACCGGCCGTGGTGCGGGTGAACACGAACGTTGCCTCACCCGACCACAACTCGCGCTCGACGGCGACGATCTCGAGGTGGAGTTCAGCCATGGCACACCGCCTTTGGAGTCAGAACGGGCACGACGATCATCAGTATCCTCGGTTCTTCGTGCAAGTGCTCATCACAGTTTGGCGCCGAAGGTCTCGGCCTTCTTCGCCAGGTCCTCCAGGCCGCCGATGAGGAAGAACGCCTGCTCTGGCAGGTGGTCGAACTCACCCTTCGTCAGCTTGTCGAAGGCTTCGATGGTCTCCTTGAGCGGAACCGTCGAGCCGGGCTGACCCGTGAACTGCTCCGCCGCCATCATGTTCTGGCTGAGGAAGCGCTCGATGCGACGCGCGCGGTTGACCAACTGCTTGTCCTCTTCGGACAGCTCGTCGACGCCGAGGATGGCGATGATGTCCTGAAGGTCCTTGTAGCGCTGCAGAACCCGGATGACCTCCTGGGCGACGCGGTAGTGCTCGTCACCGACAACGGCGGGGTCCAGGATCGTCGAACTGGACGCCAACGGGTCCACCGCGGGGAAGATGCCCTTGGAGAACACCGCACGCGAAAGTTCCGTGGTGGCGTCCAAGTGCGCGAACGTCGTGGCAGGCGCCGGGTCGGTGTAGTCGTCGGCGGGCACGTACACGGCCTGCATCGAGGTAATGGAGTGACCGCGGGTGGAGGTGATGCGCTCCTGCAGCTCGCCCATCTCGTCGGCCAGGGTCGGCTGATAGCCCACCGCGGACGGCATACGTCCGAGCAGCGTCGAGACCTCCGAACCGGCCTGCGTGAACCGGAAGATGTTGTCGATGAACAACAACACGTCCTGGTTCTGCTCGTCGCGGAAGTACTCCGCCATGGTCAGCGCCGACAGCGCGACCCGCATACGGGTGCCGGGCGGCTCGTCCATCTGGCCGAAGACCAGGGCCGTGTCCTTGAGCACGTTGGCGTCGGCCAGCTCGACCCAGAGGTCGTTGCCCTCGCGGGTGCGCTCCCCCACGCCGGCGAACACCGACGTACCACCGAAGTTGCGGGCGATGCGGTTGATCATCTCCTGGATGAGCACCGTCTTGCCCACGCCGGCACCGCCGAACAGGGCGATCTTGCCACCGCGGACGTACGGAGTCAGCAGGTCGACGACCTTCAGGCCGGTCTCCAGCATCTCGGTGCGGGGCTCCAGCTCCGAGAATGGCGGGGGCTTGCGGTGGATTGACCAGTGATCGAAGTCCTCGCCATAACCGGGCTCGTCCAGGCACGCGCCGAGCGCGTTGAACACGTGGCCCTTGACGCCGTCGCCGACGGGCACCGAGATCGAGGCGCCGGTATCGGTCACCTCGACGCCACGAACCAGTCCGTCGGTGGGCTGCATGGAGATCGTCCGCACCAGGTTGTCCCCGAGGTGCTGGGCGACCTCGAGCGTGAGGGTCTTGGCCATCTGCTCGTAGGTGATCTCGGCGTGCAGCGCGTTGAACAGCTCCGGTACGGAACCGCGCGGGAACTCGATGTCGACGACCGGGCCGGTGATGCGGACCACGCGACCTGCGGTCTTGGAATCTTCTGCGGTGGCAGTCATTTTCTCTTCGCTTCTCTTTGCTTCCGGTGTTGTGTCTATCGAGGGCTACCGAGCGTCGGCGAGCGCGTTGGCGCCACCGACGATCTCGCTGATTTCCTGGGTGATCTGGGCCTGGCGCTCACGGTTGGCTTCCAATGTCAGCGCCTTGATCAGGTCGTCGGCGTTGTCGGTGGCCGCCTTCATCGCACGGCGGCGCGATGCCGACTCCGACGCGGCGGCTTCCAGCATGGCCGAGTAGACGCGCGTGGCGATGTACCGCGGGAGCAGGGCGTCGAACAGCGCCTCCGCGTTGGGCTCGAAGGAGAAGAGCGTCTGCGGCCCGTCCTCCTGCTCGCCGACGTACTCGATCACCATCGGCGCGATCCGCAAGGTGAGCGCCGACTGGGAAAGCATCGACTTGAACTCGGTGAAGACGATGTGCAGTTCGTCGACGCCGAGGATGCCGTCGTCGCCTGGATCGTCACCGTCGTCGTCGCCACCGGCGAGGAACGCCGCGACCAGGGTGTCGGCGATCTCTCGCGCGTGTTCGTACGTCGGCCGCTCGGAGAAACCGGTCCAGGATTCCGCCACGTCGCGCTCACGGAACCGGTAGTAGCCCAACGCCTTTCGGCCGACCGCATACACGATGGGCGTCTTGCCCTCTTCGCGTAGCAGCGAGAAGAGCTCCTCGGACTGACGCAGGACGTTGGCGTTGTAGCCACCGCAGAGACCACGGTCCGACGACACCACCAGCACCCCGGCCCGCTGGGGCGACTCCCGCTCGACGAGCAGCGGGTGATCCAGCGCGCTGGCTCCCGCCAGCTCGGTGAGCATGCTGGTGATCTCCGTCGAGTAGGGCCGCGCCGCCCGGACTCGGGCCTGCGCCTTGGAGATTCGCGACGTCGCGATCAGCTCCTGGGCCTTGGTGATCTTCTTGATCGACCCGGCGGAGCGGATTCGTCCGCGTAGTTCGCGCAGTGTTGCAGCCATGTGCTCTCCAGACCTCTCCGGTCCTACTTCTTCTTCGGCGCCGGCTTGCGGACCTTGACGGATTCCTTCTCGACGTCGTCGGGGTCGAGCGCCTCGGCCTCAGCTTCGTTGTCGACCACCGAGCTTCCGTCAGTGGCGGCGAACCCCTTCTTGAAGTCGTTGACGATCTCCGTCAGCTTGTCCTCGGCCGCTTCTGGGAGCTTCTTGGTCTCCCGGATGTCCTTCAGGATTCCGTCGTGACTGGCCTTCACGTGCTCGAGGAATTCGGCCTCGAAGCGATGAACGTCTTCCACCGGAACGGAGTCGAGGTGACCCTTGGTGCCCAGGAAGATCGCCACGACCTGCTCGTCGACGGACAGTGGGCTGTACTGAGGCTGCTTGAGCAGCTCGACGAGGCGGGCGCCACGCTCCAGCTGAGCCTTCGAGGTGGCGTCGAGGTCGGAGGCGAATGCGGCGAAGGACTCCAGTTCGCGGTACTGAGACAGGTCCAAGCGGAGACTTCCTGCCACCTCTTTCATGGCCTTGATCTGGGCGGCTCCACCAACACGCGATACCGACACACCGACGTTGATGGCGGGGCGCACACCCTGGTTGAACAGGTCGGTCTCCAGGAAGCACTGACCGTCGGTGATCGAGATGACGTTGGTCGGGATGTAGGCCGAGATGTCATTGGCCTTGGTCTCGATGATCGGCAAGCCGGTCATCGAACCTGCGCCCAGTTCGTCGTTCAGCTTGCCGCAGCGTTCCAGCAACCGCGAGTGCAGGTAGAACACGTCACCGGGGTACGCCTCGCGGCCCGGCGGGCGGCGCAGCAGAAGCGAGATCGCGCGGTAGGCCTCGGCCTGCTTGGTGAGGTCGTCGAAGACGATGAGGACGTGCTTGCCGTCGTACATCCAGTGCTGACCGATGGCCGAACCCGTGTAGGGCGCAAGCCATTTGAAGCCCGCAGGGTCAGACGCCGGGGCCGCGACGATGGTGGTGTACTCCATCGCACCGCCCTCTTCGAGGGCGCGCTTGACGCTGGCGATCGTGGTGCCCTTCTGGCCGATCGCGACGTACACACAGCGCACCTGCTGCTTGGGATCGCCCGTCGCCCATGCCTCACGCTGGTTGAGGATGGTGTCGACGCAGACCGCTGTCTTGCCGGTCTTGCGGTCGCCGATGATGAGCTGGCGCTGGCCACGGCCGATGGGCGTCATGGCGTCGATGGCCTTGATGCCGGTCTGCAGCGGCTCCGAGACACCTTGGCGCTGCACGACGGACGGCGCCTGGAGTTCCAGCGCACGCCGGGTGTCGGATTCGATGTCGCCCTGAGCGTCGATCGGCTGGCCCAACGGGTTGATCACGCGACCGAGGAAGGCGTCGCCGACCGGCACCGAGAGCACTTCGTTGGTGCGCTTGACCTGCTGGCCCTGCTCGATCTTCTCGAAGTCGCCGAGGATCACCGCGCCGATGCTGTGCTCGTCGAGGTTCAGCGCGACGCCGAGGACGCCGCCCGGGAACTCGAGAAGCTCCTGGGTCATGACCGAGGGCAGGCCCTCGACGTGGGCGATGCCGTCACCAGCGTCGATGACCGTGCCGATCTCTTCACGCTGGGTATCGGCGGTGAACGAGGATACGTACTCCTCGACGGCACCTTCGATGTCAGCAGCGGAGATTGTCAACTCTGCCATGATTCTTCGTCTTCCTACTTTTGGATGTGGGTGGTGAGTAGTTGGGGCCGGTCCGTCGTTTCCTCGCGCGAGCGCTCGTCAATCCGGTAGCTGGTTCTGCGCGGCTGCCAAGCGGGATGCGATGGAGCCGTCGATCACCTCGTCACCGACGGTGATCGAGAGGCCGCCGAGGAGCTCGGGATCGACGTGGAGCTGGGCGGACACCGGGTGGCCGTAGATCCGCGTCAACAATTCGACGAGCCGTGCCCGTTGGGCGTCGCTGAGTTCTGCGGCGGCGCTGACGTGCGCGACGACCTCACCGCGACGCGCCACCGCGAGCTCGGCGAGATCGACGACTGCCTCGTCGGCACGCTCGCCGCGAAGCTGTCCGATGGTCTGCGACAGCAGCGCTGCCGCGATGCCGTCGACACCCGAATCGTCGATAACCCTGTCCAGCAGTGCGATTCGACCGTCGGTCGACGTGGTGTAGTCGCTCAGGAGTGCGGAGAGCCGCGGCTCCGAGTCCAAAACACGGCCGAACCGGAACAGCTGGTCCTCGACTGCGTCGACCTGGCCTTCGACCTCGGCACGCCTCAAGAGCGCGAGACGGGCCACGTGCTCGACACCGTCGACGAGATCGGATTCGGCCGACCACCGCTGCGAAGCAGCAGCCTTGACCAGGCTCACGGCGGGGGCGCCCACCTTGTCCGACAGCAGCCTGTCGACCAGACGCACCTTGGCGGAGGGGTCGTCCGTCGGTTCGGCGAGATGCTTGGCGAGCGACGGCTCGGCGATGAGCAGTCTGACCACCGACGCCAATTCATCGGCCAAGGTGCTGAGGCCGTCGGCATCGAGATCAGTTGCCGCTTCGTCGAATTCGCCACTAAGCGCGATGAGCGCTGCACGGCTGGCGGCACGAAGCCTCGCTGAGGCGCCCGTCTCGATGGTCGCTGTCGCGGGTGCCATCTGGTCGAGCTCGTCGAGGAAACGGTCCACCGTCGCGGACTGCGCGGCGGGTTCGGCGACGTGGGCACGCACCAGTTCGTCGGCCTTCTGCACCGACCCCTCGCCGAGACCCTGCCGCAGCTGCCGGATGAGCTGCTGCCGCATCAGCTGGACCTGTTGTGCACCTTGGGCCTTGAGCCGTTCGGCTTCAATGCCCGCCTGATCCCGCAGTTGGCTGGCGATGCGCTCGGAGTCATGCCGAGCCTCGTCGGTGACCTTCGACGACTGGGCCTTCGCGTCCTCGAGCGCCTTCGCGTGCATCGCGTCGGCGTCGGCGAGTTTCTGCGCAGCCTCGGCGCTCTCGGCGAGTGCCGCGCGCACCGCGTCCTGCTGCTTCTGCATCAGGCCCTTCACCGGCGGCACGACGTAGCGCCACAGGATGTACACGATGACGGCGAATCCGATCAACTGGCCGATGAATGTCGACATTTAGCGGCTCCCGCCCGAGTTCACGTCTACGCCGAGGATGCGGCTGGCCAGGGTGGCTGACAAACCATCCACGGACGAGTCCAATTCAGCCTGCGTCGACGAACGCTGTTCGGACAGTTGCTCATCCGCGTCGCGCACCGTCTCCGCGACCTCGCCGCTGGCCTCGGCCCGCTTCTCGTCGATCACCTGGCGACCGGCCGTACGGGCCTCATCACGAATCGACGAAGCCTCCGTACGTGCCCCCGCCATGGCCTCGTCGTAATCGGCCTGTGCGGCCGTGACCTGCTCGGCCGACTTGCGGCTATCCGCGACCGTCTTGGCGAGCATGGCCTCCCGCTCGGAAAGGACCTTGCTGATCGGTGGCACAACCCATTTCGTGATCACGCCGAGCACGATCAGGAAGATGATCAGCACGACGAAGAAGGTGCCATTGGGGATCAGGAAGTTGCTGCCCCCGCCGCCCGCTCCTCCCGCCGCCTGGCTGGCCGCCAGGATCGTTGCGCTCAGTTCACCCATGCCGACGGACTATTTCAGGCCCGGCGTGGCGAAGACGAACAGCGCCATGAACGCCAGGTTGATGAAGTACGCGGCCTCCACCAGACCGACGGTGATGAAGAACGGCGTGAACAGACGGCCCTGGGCTTCGGGCTGCCGTGCGATGCCGGAGATCAGCGCGTTACCGGCGATGCCGTCGCCGATGCCCGCGCCGATTGCGCCGCCACCCATGATCAATCCACCGCCGATGAGAGCACCGGCCGTGATGAGGGCGTTTGGATCCATTCCTTATTCCTCCTTGGTAACTGGTGGTGGTGCCACCAGGACTGCTGGTCGTACGGGGTCGTACAGGCT
>NZ_JAVROT010000428.1:0-3277 GCF_032162605.1 Mycobacterium sp.
GGGGATTCGGATGCGCGCAGCAACGCTAACGCGAGTTGGACATAGGTACGGGATATCTGCTCGGCGCTCTCTGTCCCATCGGGTCTGAACCACTGCGGTAGCGACGTACACATGGTGGCGATGGCCCGGCCCGCTATCGGAACATCTGCGGGGTCGATGTACCCGTCGACGCTGGCTTGCTGGATCGATTCGTCGAGGATGCGCTGCAGCCGTGTCCGTTCGCCCGCGATACGACGGCGATTCGCGCCGATGAGGCTGCGCATCTCGCTGGCCCCGATGAACGCGAGCTTGCGGTGGTGAGTGTGGAACAGTGCCAGCGCCTCAACGATCAGCGCGATTTCGGCGAGGCTGGTGTGTGCTTCGTTGCGTGCAGCATCCACGCGCCAGTGCAGTTCAGCCATGGTGACATCCAAGATGCGTACCAGCAGTGCCTGTGTGTCGCGGTAATGGTGGTAAATGCCTGGGACGCTGAGGCCGGCACGTTCGGCCAGCAGCCGCATGGAGGTGCCGTGGTAACCGATCTCGACGAATGCGTCGATGGCCGCGTCGAGTACGGGGTCTAGCTCCACTGCGGGGAAGCTGCGCCAGTCCGATGTTGCGGAAACGGGGCCAGTCTCGCCAGCGCTGAGCGAAGGCGTCTTGTTGGCGAGCAGACGGCTGCTGCTGATGCCGAGCACCTGTGCCAGCGACTCCAGGCGGGCCACTGAGACTCCGGTCTTGCCATTCTCGATCGCGCTGATGGTGCCGACGCTGACGCGTAACCGTTCGGCCATACCGCGGACCGTCAGACCGGCCTCCTGGCGCGCCGAGCGGATCGTCGTTCCGATATGACGGCGCGCGACGAATTGCGTGTCGGTGTTCAGATTATCTGAACGATTCATCGCGATCCCATCGGTGTTGGTTCGATGATTCAGAGGTAGGTTACTCACAATATTGACTATTGAAGCAGCGTCATGCAAGTGTTCAACTGAACCAGACCGAACAATCGCTCGGCAACGATGATGTGAGGAATCGACATGCCCATCGACTTGAGTCATCCGGCGCAGATCGAGGATCTGGTCGAGCGCACGTCGGTCTTCATCCGGGAGACGGTGCTGCCGGTCGATGACCAGTTTGGCGGCGACATCCGCGCTGCGGGCGGGGACGTACTTCGGACGAAGTTGCAGTCCGCCGCGCGCCAGGCTGGTCTATTGGCTCCCCATGGGCCGGTCCAGTTCGGAGGGCTCGGGCTCGGAATGTGTGATCGCGCACCAGTGTTCGAGGCGGCCGGGTACTCGCTTTTCGGGCCGCTCGCGCTCAACGTCGCCGCACCGGACGAGGGCAACGTCCATCTTCTCGCCCATGTGGCCACGGCTGAACAGCAGGACCGGTATTTGCAACCGCTGGTACTCGGCGAGATTCGGTCTGCGTTTGCGATGACCGAGCCGGCTCCGGGCGCCGGTTCGGATCCCTCGATGCTGACGACCCGGGCCGAACGAAGCGGAGACGGGTGGCGTATCGACGGCCGCAAGCACTTCATCACGGGCGCCGATGGTGCGTACTTCTTCATCGTGATGGCTCGCACATCGGGTCAGCCGGGCGATCGTGGTGGTGCCACGATGTTCTTGGTGGACGCCGATACGCCAGGGGTGCGGGTTGGTCGCCACATTGCGACGATGGATCGATCGATGCTCGGCGGTCACTGCGAGGTCGAGTTCGACACCGTGCGCGTATCAAACGCCAGTGTTCTCGGTGAGGTTGACCATGGCTTGCGGTACGCCCAAGTACGTCTAGGACCGGCCAGAATGACTCACGTCATGCGTTGGCTTGGTGCCGCCAGGCGTGCGCACGATGTCGCTGCGGCTCATGTCGGGCATCGCCATGGCTTCGGCGGCCGGCTCGGTGAGCTCGGGATGATTCAGAAGATGGTGGCGGACAACGAGATCGACCTCGCCGCCACCCGGGCGCTGCTACTGCGTGCCTGCTGGGAGCTGGATTGCGGGCACTCCGCGTCGACATCGACGTCGATCGCCAAGACGTTCGGCGCTGAAGCAATCAACCGAGTTGTCGACCGCAGCATGCAGATGTGTGGCGGGCTGGGAGTATCCGAGGATCTGCCAGTGGCGCGGATATCGCGCGAAGTCCGGCCGTTTCGGATCTACGACGGTCCCTCGGAAGTGCACCGCTGGGCGCTGGCAAAGCGAGTCATCGGCAGTGAGACTTCGGGTGTGCGTTGACGACCCTAGTTCTTGACACGCGACGGTTGCGCCGCCTGCTGATTCATGGCGGCATCACTTACCGGGCACGTCGCGGATTCACCTCGGGGACAACCGCTGACCGCGCGGCGCTGGCGGCTCCGGTTTTCGCGGCGACGGGTCTGCGAGCACTACGCAATGCGTGACTGGGTGCGATCGTAGAACTGAAAGTCGAGATCGACTGGGTGACGGGGCGTCTCATCTACATGGCGAATTTTCGTCGCCCGTGGAATCACAGCACCGCTCCGCGATCACGCCGACCCGTCGATAGGACGGCAATGGCTCCGCTACTGGTCAGAAGATGCCCAAGCTCGTTCCCCCGTCAACCACCAGGTTCTGTCCCACGATGAACTTGGCGTACTCGCTGCACAATACGGCGACGATGTTGCAAAGGTCCTCGGGGTCGCCGATGTTGCCGGTGGGAATCTTCCACTTGTCGGCGAACGAGGAGATCGCCTCGTCCAGGGTCACGCCCCCGTACTCATCCGAGCTGCGGAACTCGAGCATGTTCTCGGAGGCGAAGATGCCGGGCAGGACGTTGTTGATGACCACGTTACCCCGTCGTCGTCCAGGCCGGTGGATCCGAGGCCGGGCTGCGGCTCGGCTCCGAGTTGGCCGACGTGATCTTCACCGTGGCCCAGACGCGGGGCAAGGCAATCGCTTTCCGCGACGACATCCGCGCCCGAGCCGCTGCTGCCGGTCGCAACCCTGACCACGTCAAGGTCTCACTCGGCGTCATCGTGCTCGTGGGGGAGACCGGTGACGACGTCCGAGAGCGCCGGGAGGCGCTGTTGGGCACGCTGCCGATCGACGAGCTCGCTCGCGGTCTGCTGAACGCTCTTGGACTGTCCGGCCGTAGTCTCGACGACCCGATCCATGCCGACGACGTTCCCGCCGAGCCGCTGAACTCGGTCGGCTCCGCCGGGTTTCAGCTCAGCACCCGCGCGCTGCTGGCGGAGCACTCGTTGAGTGCCCGCGAGTTCATCCGGCACACCGCGGGCATCGCGGCGGGCGGCCACCGACTCGTGTCGGGCACCCCGGAG
>NZ_JAVROT010000429.1:0-3105 GCF_032162605.1 Mycobacterium sp.
CGGTCTCGTCCTCACCGTGGGTGGCGATTCGCGACTCCAGCACCATCGAGGGACGTCCCTCTACGGTGACCTTCCAGCCGCGCCCCGTCGGCCAGTCAGCCGCCTGGTCCGCACCGAGCCGGGTGACGTGTTCGACGGTCAACGCCGCCCTGCCGCCGACGATCGCCGTCAGCCCGAACCGCTGGGCAGCGACGGTGCCCGCCTCGATGCGGCCCGCCTTCACGTCGAATGCGTTGGCGCCAAGGCCACCTGACGGTGGTACACCATCTCGTCGATGGTGGCCCCCAGTCCGTCGGCGAGCAGCACGAGCGGCGCGCGGAAGGTCGGGCCTGCGAGCCCTGCGGCATGTAGAGAACGCAGTCGGCCTCCATCGCCAGGATCTCGTCGGCGCTCGCGGTGGTGCTGACGCCGACGGGACCGATGCCGCAGATCTCCCCGACGTCCCTGCCCACCTTTGGCGCGGTGTAGACCAGCGCCCCGACCAGCTCGAGGTCGGGACTGGACTGCACCGCCGCGACCGCGTGACGGCCAACGTAGCCGGTCGCCCACTGCACGATTCGAAGCATGTCGACGAACTTACGGTAAGGACGACTGTTCGTCGGGCCAGTTCGGCCGACCCGACGAATAGGGTGAGGTGATGAGCAACCTGTCTCTCTACATCTTCTGCGGAGGTCTGACCATCCTGTTCGTCGGGCTTCTGTTGCCGGGTTGGGACACCGACGCGCTACCCAAGCGGGCAGTGAAGCGCCGCATCTACTGGGCAGCCACCGCCGTCGCCATCCCCGTTCTGTTCGCCGCCGGATGGCCGGATCCGCAGAGTTCGATCGCCTTCGTCGCGATGGCCGTCGTCCTCATGGGCGGGTGGGCCTACACCCGCACCCCGAACATCAAGATCGGCGAACGGATCTGGGCTCTCGACCCGGTCAATCGCGAACCGGACCCCGAACCTCGTGACGACCGGTCGTAGCGGGCGGTGCCCCGAGACGGTTCGCTGGTGCAGTAGTCCAGCTCGCACGGTATGAAACTCCGACCTCCGCATGCTCTACAGCAGCCCGAGCAGTTGAAGGTCGGTGACGTACTTGGTGATGACCGGCGCCGAGATGTGTGGGATGTCGTTGTCGGGCCCGATCTTGGCTTCCTGCGCCGCTTCTTGGAAGCGGTCGGTAGGAGCGTAGGAACCCTGGGTGGGTTCGGGTGGATGCAGGGTCTGCCCACTCTGCAGCATCACCAGCAACATCTGCAGCACCGAGTTCTGCCGCTGCCGCTCCGGCAATGCCCGCAGACCGGCCTCGAAACGCTGCAACCACTCACCGAAGTCGTCGATGCGCTCGATCGGATGACCGGCCTGGATCACCCAGTCCACGTACTCGTCGATCCCGATACCGTCGTCGTGCGGGTTCATCACGTGATAGGTCTCGAACCCGTCGACCACCTGGGCACCCAGCGTCGCGATCGCCTCGGCGACGAATCCGACCGGCAGACCATCGAAGTGCGCGCGCTGTCGGTTGCCGTCGGCGTCGAGCCGATAGAACGAGCCGGGTGCGACACCGGTAGCCAACAGACTCAGCACCATCCGGGTCACCGTGTCCGTCACGTTCAACTGACCCGCATACTCGGTATCAGCCAAGATCATCCCGGACCGGAACACCGAGACCGGCAGCCCACACAGATCGTTGGCCTCCCGCAGCAACACCTCACCAGCCCACTTGCTGTTGCCGTAACCGTTGGCGTAGCCGGCGTCCACGGCGCGGGTCGGGCTGATGACGCGGATGTCGGCATCCTCGGTGAACACCGACGGCTCCACTTGACGCCCCACATCCGAGGTCGAGACGAACGCGTACGGCTTGAGCTTCGCGGTGAGCGCAAACCGGATCAGCTCGGCAGTACCCACCACATTGGGCCCGAACAACTCCCCATAGGGCAGCACACTGTTGACGAACGCCGCCGAATCAACGACCAGATCCACGCTGTCGGCCAGCCGCTGCCACGTCTGTTCCGCCAGCCCCAAATTCGCCCCACCCTTGTCGCCGGCAATCACCTCCAACCGGTCGGCCGCCAGTTCGTGGAAGCGCCACAACAGTTGTGGGTCACCGCTGTCGAAGGTCTCGTCCAGCCGACGTCGGGCATCCTCGTCGGAGGGCGCCCGCACCAAACAGACCACCTCGCCGCCGACCCGCTCCATCTGCTCCAACAACTGCAACAACAAATAACGGCCAAGGAACCCGGTCGCCCCCGTCAACAGCACCGTCCGCACCTCGGCACTGGGACCCGGCAACGTCGGCGCAACCGCCAACGTCGCCGCATCGATGAACTTGTCCAAAGTGAGATCACCGGCACGGGCTTCGGTGGCCCCACGACCATGCACGGCCGCGAAGCTCGGCCCGTGCACCTCGGCGGCGGCCACCACGTCGGGATCCAAGTGGCGGCCCAGGACACTGACCGTCGGCGCCTCGAACAAGGTACGCACCGCCAGCTCGGCATCGAAGGCGGTGTTGATCGCCGCGGTCACCCGCATCGCGGAAATCGAATCCCCACCAAGATCGAAGAACGAATCATCGACACCCACCCGCTCCACACCCAGCACACGGGCATAGATGTCGACCAACGCCAACTCGACCGCCGTTTCCGGAGCCCGGTACCGCTCAACACTCTGATACTCCGGCGCCGGCAAAGCCCGCCGGTCGAGTTTCCCGTTCACCGTCAACGGCAGCGCCGCGACCACCACCACCGCCGCCGGCACCATGTACCCCGGCAGCCGCTGCGCCAATTGCCCGCGAACCCCCACCGGATCGACGGTCCCGACCACGTAACCGACCAGACGCTTGTCACCGGGACGGTCCTCACGAGCGATCACCACCGCCTGCTTCACCCCGTCCATCTCGGCCAGCAACGCCTGAATCTCACCCAGTTCGATGCGATAACCGCGGATCTTGACCTGCTCAACGGCGCGCCCCAAATACTCGAGCTGCCCCTCAGCACCCCACCGCACCAGATCCCCCGTGCGATACATCCGCGCCCCCGTCCCCCCGAACGGGCAGGCCACGAACCGCGACCCAGTCAACCCACCCCGACCCACAAAACCCACCCCCCCCCCACCCCCCCCCC